>DASYGS010000012.1:0-88485 GCA_035999465.1 Blastococcus sp.
ACCCGCTCGGCGCTGCAGAACGCCGCCTCCATCGCGGCGCTCTTCCTCACCACCGAGGCCGTCATCGCCGACAAGCCGGAGAAGAACGCTCCGGCCATGCCCGGCGGCGACGGCGGCATGGGCGGCATGGACTTCTGAGTCCAGCCACCTCGTAGTACCAGCACTGCCCGGCAGGGGCGGTCCGCTTCGGCGGGCCGCCCCTGTCGGCGTTCACTCGGGGGAGAAGACGCAGAACTCGTTGCCCTCGGGATCGGCGAGCACGTCCCACTCGATGTCGTCGTCCTGGAAACGCACCATGGTGGCGCCGGCCCGCAGCAGCGCCGCGGTGTCGCCGAGGACGTCGAAGTGCATGCGGTTCTTCAGCACCTTCGGCTCGGGCACCGGCACGATCCACATCAGCGGCCCGTGTCCCGCCGGGTCGACGATGGGCACCGGCCAGTCGACCGGGCGCGGCTCGTCGTCGGCGGCCTCCAGGGAGTCGCGCCGGACGTAGCCGAGGGCGGCGCACCACCAGTCGGCCAGCGTCTGGTGGTCGCGGGCGTCGAGGCAGAGATCCTTGAATCGGGCGGGTGCGTCAGCCATGACCCGGGAGGGTAGGCGGCGGGTGTGGCGGTGATCATCGGGACCTCTGGCTGGCAGTACCGCGACTGGCGCGGGGCCTTCTATCCGCCGAAGCTCGCCCAGCGGCTCTGGCTGGAGCACTACGCCGAGCGCTTCGCCACCGTCGAGAGCAACAACGCCTTCTACCGGCTGCCCGAGCGGGAGACGTTCCAGAAGTGGCGCGACCGCACGCCGCCGGATTTCCGCTGGGCGGTGAAGGCCAGCCGCTTCCTCACCCACATCAAGCGGCTGCGCGACCCCGCGGAGCCGGTCGGCCGGCTGATGGAGCGCGCGGCTGGGCTCGGCGACAAGCTCGACGCGATCCTGCTGCAGCTGCCTCCCACCCTGAAGGCCGACGCCGGCCTGCTCCGCGAGTGCCTGGCCCAGTTCCCCGCCGGCACGCGGGTCGCCGTCGAACCGCGGCACGAGAGCTGGTGGACCGACGAGATCCGGGCGCTGCTCGAGCGGTACGGGGCGGCGCTGTGCTGGGCCGACCGCGAGGAGAAGCCGATCGCCCCGCTCTGGCGCACCACCGACTGGGGCTACCTGCGGCTGCACACCGGCGCCGGCAGCTGGCGCTACCGGCCGGAGACGCTGCAGCTGTGGGCCGAGCGGCTCGCGGCCACCTGGACGGCGGAGGAGGACGTCCTCGTCTACTTCAACAACGATCCCGGCTGCGCCGCGGTCGTCGACGCGGTGGTCTTCGCCGGCGCCGTCCAGCGGGCGGGAGGGACGCCGACCCGCGTCCCTGCCATGGAGGAGGCGACGGGCGCGGCCTGGGTTCAGTAGCCGGCGGCCTCGGCGTGCGCAACGCGGAGCTGGTCGGCGGCCTCCTGCAGCACCTGCTGGACGGCGAGCGTGTCGGCCAGCGGCATGACCGCGCTCTCGGTGCGCCCGGCCCGCAGGCAGTCGGTCACCTCGATCAGCTCGTGGGAGTACCCGCCGCCCAGTTGCGGGCGGGTGACCGTCTCGGGCTCGGCCCCGCCGCGGTGCAGCACGATCGTCTGCGGGTGGTGGAAGCGGGGGAGGACGTCGATCCAGCCCGTCGTCCCGAAGACGCGCGCCTGCCCCGGCAGCCCGTAGCGCAGCGACGAGCTGAGCGTCGCCGAGCGCCCGTCGTCGTAGCCGAGCAGCAGCGCGGCCTCGGCGTCCACGCCCGACGGGAACAGCGAGCCCGTGGCGACCACCCGGTCCGGGGCGCCGAGCAGCATCTGGGCGAAGGAGACCACGTAGACGCCGACGTCGAGCAGCGCGCCGCCGCCCAGGTCCAGCGCGAACTTGCGGTCGGTCTCGTCGTAGGGGGCGTCGACGCCCAGGTCGGCCTGCACCGACCGGACCTCACCGATCGCGCCGTCGGCGACCAGCTCGCGCAGCGCGACGACGGCCGGCTGGAACCGGGTCCACATCGCCTCCATGACGAAGGTCCCCGTCTCGCGGGCCAGGTCGATCACCTCGGCGGCCCCGGCGGCCGTGGCGGTGAAGGCCTTCTCGACCAGCAGCGCCTTGCCGGCCCGGAGGGCGGCCAGGGCGAAGGGGTGGTGCTGGGGGTGCGGAGTAGCCACGTAGAGGACGTCGACGTCCGGGTCGGCCAGGATCGCGGCGTACGACCCGTGCGCGCGGTCGATGCCGTGCCGCTCGGCGAAGTCCTGTGCCCTGTCGAGCGACCGCGACGCCACGGCCACGGCCCGGGCACCCTCGACGAGGCCGAAGTCGCCCGCCACCTTGTCCGCGATGCGGCCGGGCCCGACGATTCCCCAGCGGATCTGATCGGTCACCCCGCGAACGCTAGCCGTGGCCCGGCAGACTGCAGGACGTGGCCGTGCTGATCGATTCCCCCGTGTGGCCGTGGCGCGGCCGTCTCTGGTCGCACCTGGTCAGCGACGTCTCCTACGACGAGCTGCACGCCTTCGTCGACGCCGAGCTCGGCATCCCGCGCCGCGCGTTCCAGGGTGACCACTACGACATCCCGCAGGACCTCTACGACATCGCCGTGGCGGCCGGTGCCCAGCCGGTCGGCGCCCGCGAGCTGCTCAGTCGCCTGCGGGCGGCGGGCCTGCGGAAGCGGAAGCCGCACGCCCCCTGAGCAGGGCGAGCTCGGCCGTCAGGTTCGCGCGTGCCCGCGGCGTCCAGGCGTCGGCCACCGCGGGCAGGCGGTAGAGCGCCGGCAGCGCCAGCAGTTGCTCGAGGACGGCGATCCGCCCAGCGGTGAACGCCTCGTCGGAGAGGTGGCCGTACTCCTCGCGCACCGCCGACGCGTAGGCCGCGTAGGCCTCGGGCGGGCCGGCCAGCACGGCGAGGTCGGCGTCGCAGAGCACCGCGCCGTCGGCGTCCCCGGGCTCCGGGTCGTGGCCGGCCGTCAGCAGCACCAGCCGCTCGACGGCGTCGATCCGCTCGTCGGGCACCAGCCCGCGCAGGCCGGCCCGCGCCCGCTGCGCGCTGACCTGCTCGTTGTCCGGCCGGGTCGGCTCGTAGACGGCGTCGTGGTACCAGGCGGCCAGCCGGACGGCGGCGGGGTCGGCGGCCGCCGTGGCCAGCTCCCCGACGAGCCCGAGGACGGCCGCGAGGTGGGCGAGGTCGTGGTAGCGCCGGTGCGGCTCGCTCCACGCCGCGACCAGCGCCGCCCACTCGGTGCGCGAGGTGGGGGAGTCGCCGGCCAGCTCCGCCCAGGCGTCGAAGCCGATCAGCGACCCGGGGGCGGTCACCGGACACCGCAGGTGCGCAGGGCCAGCAGCGCGAACGCCCGGGCCGCGGTCAGCACCTCGTCGACCGCGACCTGCTCGAGGGGTCCGTGGGCGAGGTTCAGGTCGCCCGGCCCGTAGTGCAGGGTGGGCACCCCCGCGGCGGCGTACAGGCGCAGGTCGCTGCCGCCCGGGAGCGCGCGCTCGGGTGGCGACGGCGCGCCGGTGTCGGCGACCGCCTGTCGCATCGCCGGCAGCAGCGGATGCCCCGGGGGCAGCTGCCCGCTGGCGAACGCGCCGCCGGTCCAGGTGACCCGCACCGGGTGCTCGGCGAGCCAGGGCTCCGCGGCGCAGATCTTCTCGACGCGTGCCTCGAAGGCGGCCTGCGCGGAGTGCACCGGCTCACCCAGCCGGACGCCGTAGCGGCCCTCGGCGACCAGCCGGTCGGGCACCGAGCTGGCCCAGTCGCCGGCCTCCACCCGGCCGATCGACAGCCCGTACGGGAAGCGGACCCCCGCGAACCGCGGATCGGCGTCCTGCTGGCGCTCGGCCTCGAACTCCCGCAGCCCCGCGTGGACCACGCCGAACATCTCGACCGCGCTGACGCCCCGGTCGCGGGTCGCGCCGTGGGCGGCGTGCCCGGGCACCTCCAGCCGGAAGGTCAGCGCCCCCGCGCTCGCCGTCACGACCGCCTGCGCGGTGGGCTCGGGGATGACGCAGAGGTCGCCGGTGTGCCCGCGGCGCAGCGTGGCCCACGCACCGAGACCGCCGTCCTCCTCGCCGACGACGCCGTGCAGCGCCAGCGGCCGGGCCAGCCGGATGCCCGCCGTCCGGACGGCGGCCAGCGCGGCGAGCGCGGCGACGACGCCGCCCTTCATGTCGCAGGCCCCGCGGCCGTGCACGCCGCCCGCCCCGAGGCGCGGCACGAACGGGTCGCCGGCCCACAGCGACCGGTCGCCGGGCGGAACGACGTCCGTGTGCCCGGACAGCACCAGCGCCGGCACGCCGTCCTCGGCGCCTGGGGAGGTGCCGACGACCCCCCACGCCTCGGTGCGGGTCACCTCCTGGCCGGGCGCGTCGGGCTCCGTGGCCGCGTCGGCGAGGTCGATCTGCCAGCGGTCGACGGCGCAGCCGAGCTCCTCCAGCCAGCCGGCGAGCAGCAGCTGGACCTCGCCCTCGGCGGCGCTACCGCCCACCGAGGGAACGGCGATCAGGCGGCACAGCCGGTCGACCACCCACTCCTCGTCGACGGCGGTCAGCACCCGGGCCTCCGCGGCGGTCAGGTCGGCCATGGGCCGGAGTCTGACACGCGCCGTCGGCGATCCCCTCGCCCCCGGGGCGCTAGCTTGACCGCCGTGACGCAGCCTCCGCCGCCCCCGCCCGGCTGGTATCCCGATCCCGCCGGGAGCGGCGGGGTCCGGTGGTGGGACGGGCAGGCATGGACCGACCACGTGCAGCAGGCCCAGGCGCCGGCGCAGCCGACCCAGGCGATGACGCCGACCGTGGGCGGCCCGTCGCTGTTCGAGCAGCCGGTGCTGGTGGTGAGCCAGAGGACGAAGCTGATCGAGCTGACCAACGAGTACGCGGTGTTCGACGGCTCGGGGCAGCAGATCGGCGCCGTCGTCGAGACGGGGCAGAGCTCGCTGAAGAAGGCTGTGCGGTTCCTCTCCAACCTCGACCAGTACTTCACCCACCGGCTGGAGGTCCGCGACGCGCGCGGGCCCGTCCTGGTGCTCACCCGCCCGGCCAAGGTCCTGAAGTCGCGGGTGGTCGTCACCAGGCCCGACGGGGCCCCGGTCGGCGAGATCGTGCAGGCCAACGTGTTCGGCAAGATTCGTTTCGACCTGGTGGCCGCCGGTCAGCTGGTCGGCGCGATCCAGGCCGAGAACTGGCGCGCCTGGAACTTCGCGATCACCGACGGCGCCGGCACGGAGGTGGCCCGGATCACCAAGACGTGGGAGGGCCTGGCGAAGACGCTGTTCACCACCGCCGACAACTACGTCGTCCACCTGCACGTCCGGCTGCCCGACCCCCTGGCCGCCCTGGTCGTCGCCGCCGCGCTGACCGTCGACACGGCACTCAAGCAGGACGACCGCGGCTTCAACTAGAACATTGCGATCCTCCGGATCGCACCGCGGCCACGTGCCGTCCCGGCCTGCGTGGAGCCCATCCGTCGTGCCTGCGCGGAACCCTCCGGGCCCCACTCGGCACGACACTGCGGCCACGTGCCGTCCCCCTCCGGGCCCACTCGACACGACACGGTCGCTGTCGGGGCGAGTACCCTGGGTCCTGTCCGGACCGGGTGCATCGTGCCCCCGGGTGCCATTTGGTTATCGCCTTCGTGGACTACCGCCCCGGCCTCGGCCGGGGGCTGGAGCCGCGTTGTGCTTTTTCGCCGCGAGGCGGCCGTCATCCGGTCCGGACCCAGACGCACGGCAGCCCCCGTCCGTACGGACGGGGGCTGTCGCGTTCTCCGGCTGCGTGGAGAAGATCAGTAGGTCTCTTCCGTGGTGCTCCGGCGGACCGGTGCGCCCTCGGCGTAGCCGTCGGTGCGGGTGACGACGCGACGCTGGCGCGGGCCCCAGACGGCGAGCTCCAGCACGATGCCGAGCGCGCCGGCGATCATCAGGATCCAGCCGACGACATGCAGGTTCACACCCGAGACGCTGACGTTCAGCGCGAAGGTGAGGATCGCGCCGAGCGCGAGCAGGACGATCGACGTTCCGAGCCGCATGGGAACTCCTCTCTCGCGGTCCGGCACCGCATGGTGTCCCGGACCGGCGGCGCTCGCCGCAGTGGCCCCGATTCCCGGCGTCATCCCTGGTGAAACGGGTGTTCGCGCCGGATCCCCCGAAGGGGTGGCCCGGCCCTAAGGGGCCTCAGACCCCGCCCCGGCCGGAGAAGTGCGTGGTCGCCCGATGCCGGGGCCGCCTCCTCAGCACGACCGTTGTCGTCGTCCCACCCGGGGCGATGACGAGAAGAGGAAACGGTCATGATGTTCCCCTACGACTTCGAGGCGGAGTTGGCCTACCGGCGTGACAGGCTGACGGCGTTGGCCCGCCCGCGGTCCAGCCGCCGAGGGCCATGGTTCCGCAACCGGCGACGTCCCCACTGAGTGTGTTCTCGCCGGTGAGCACCCCCGTCCTGTCGGACCCGCGTGCCACGATCAGCGACATGCCACGCTGGGACGACGTGCCGATGGTGGGCCGGGCGGAGGAGCTCGGCCGCCTGCTCGCGCACGTCGATCGCGCGGCCGGCGGCCGGTCGTCCGCAGTGCTCCTCGCGGGCGATGCGGGAGTGGGCAAGACGCGGCTGCTCGACGAACTCGCCGCGCGCGCCGCCGCGCGGGGCGTGCGGGTGCTCACCGGGCATTGCGTCGACCTCGGCGAGGTAGGGCTTCCCTATCTGTCGTTCGTCGACCTGCTGCGGCCGGTCGCCACCGACCCGGAGCTGGCTCCGGAGTCGGCCAGAAACCCGGTGCTGGCCGGGATGCTGGCCGGCCGGCCCGGGGTCGTCGCACCCGTGCCGCCGGTCGCCAGCGACGGCGAGCTGGGCAGGCCGCTGCCCAACCGGGCGGCCCCCCAGCCGATGGACGACGGGCGATTGCAGCTCTTCGAGTCGGTCGCGGGCCTGCTCGCCGAGCTGGCCTCGACGGCGCCCCTGCTGGTGGTTCTCGAGGACGTGCACTGGGCCGACCGGTCCAGCCGAGACCTGCTGCGCTATCTGCTGGCCCGCCTCGTCGACGACCCGGTGGCCATCGTCGCGTCCTACCGCTCCGATGACCTGCACCGTCGGCACCCGCTCCGGCCGCTGCTCGCCGAGCTCGTCCGGCTGCCGGGCGTGGAGCGGATAGAGCTCACGCCGCTCGCCGACGACGAGGTGGGCGAGCTGGTCCGGGGGCTGTCGGCCGCCGTCCCGGAGCACATCGTGGACGACGTGGTGGCCCGGGCCGAGGGCAACGCCTTCTACGCCGAGGAGCTGCTGGCGGCGGGGCTGCACGGCGAGGGGCTGCCCATGGCACTGACCGACGTCCTGCTCGCCCGGGTGGAGCAGCGGTCGCCGGCCGCCCAGCAGGTGCTCCGGGTGGCCGCCGTCGCCGGCCGGCGGGTGCGGCACGAACTGGTGGCCGCCGTCAGCGGGCTCGCCCCCGAGTCGTTGGACCAGGCGCTCGCCGAGGTGGTGCACCACCATCTCCTCGTCGTCTCCGACGACGACCGTTACCGCTTCCGGCACGCGTTGCTGCGGGAAGCGGTGATCGCCGATCTGCTCCCCGGTGAGCACGTGCGCCTGCACGCGGCCATCGCGACATACCTCGCCGCCACGCCCGGCGCGGGCACCGCGGCCGAACGCGCACATCACGCCCGCGCCAGCAACGACCTGCCGGGTGCGCTGCGCGCATCCCTGGAAGCGGCGGAGGAGGCGCACCGGGTCGGCGCACCGGCCGAACAGCTGATGCACCTGAAGACCGCGCTGAGCCTGTGGTCAGCCGTGCCGGACGCTGCGGCGCTCGCCGATCGCGACCAGTCGGCGCTGCTCGTCGAGACAGCCGTCGCGGCGCGCACGGTGGGGGAGCAGCACCGGGCGGTCGCCCTGCTCCGCTCCGCCCTCGACGTCCTCGGTGCCCAGGGCGACCCTGAGTCCCGCGCACGGGTGCACTACGCCCTGGCGCAGGCGATGGTCCGGGTCGGGGACGCCGACGCGGCCTACCGCGAGAGCGCTGCGGCGCTGGCCCTGGTGCCCTCGGCACCGCCGTCGGACGTGCGCACGTGGGCGGCGGCCACCCACGCGCGCATGAGCTACTCCCTCGGTCTGATGGCGGAGGGGGATGCTGCCGCCGACGAGGCGCTGACGGCGGCCGACGAGCTGGGGCTCGACAGCGCCTGGTCGGACACGACGGTGTCGCGGGTGCGGTCGCGGGACGACCTGGAGCAGGCAGAGGTGGCGCGCCGGCTCGACGAGGCCCTCGAGCGGGTCCGCCGGTCCGGCGACCTCGACGTGGAGATGCGCGTCCTGTTCAACCAGGCCACCGTCGCCTTCGAGGCCGGCCGGATCGAGGAGGCGGTCGACTGCGCCCGACGGGCCACCGCCCGGGCCGGCGACCTCGGCATCGAGTGGTCCTTCTACCCGGCGGAGCTGCGGCACCTCCTGGTGACCGCGCTGTACATGACCGGCGACTGGGATGCCAGCCTCGCCGAGGCCGATCTGCTGGCGCGCGTGCCCGAGATGGCGGCGCACGTGCGCGCCGCCGGCCTGCTGGTCCAGGTGGGGCGCGGTGACCCGGCGGCCCGCGGGCGGCTGGACTGGGCGCGGGCGTTGCTCCCGCGGCTGCACGAGCACGTGCTGCTCGATCTGGTGACCGAGGGCTCGGCGGTCGACCTCGCGGCCTGGCAGGGCGACGCGGAGACCGCCCTGTCGCTGGCCACCGAGGCAGCGCGCCGGCTGCAGGCGCGGTGGCCCGACGACCACCTGGGTGTGCTGCGGTTGGTGGGCACGGCGCTGTTCCCGGTCGCGGATGCCGCGGCCGCGGCCCGGTCCGGCGGCCCCACCGCGGAGGTGGACCGCTGGGTACGGGCGGGGGAGGCGCTGGTCGACGCGGCCCGGTCGGCGGTCGCGGTCTTCACGAAGGCGGTCGGCGGGATGGGCGTCGAGGGGCGCGCCTGGCTCGCCCGGGTCGAGGCCGAGAACGCTCGGCTGCAGGGCACCCCGGCACCTGAGCTCTGGCGGGCCGCCGTCGACGCCTTCGGCTTCGGGCACGTGTACGAGCAGGCCCGCAGCCGGTGGCGGCTGGCCGAGTCGCTGCTGGCCACGGGTGACCCGACCGGAGCCGCCGATCAGGCGCGGGCCGCCCACGAGGTGGCCGTGCGGCTGGGCGCCGCGCCGCTGCGGGCGGCGATCGAGGGGCTGGCACGGCGCGGCCGGCTCGACGTGGCGGTGCCGGGAGCGGCCCGGCCGGCCGACCCGGCCGCCGTCCTCACCCCGCGGGAGGCCGAGGTGCTGGCGCTACTGGCACAGGGCCGGACCAACCGCCAGATCGGCGCGGAGCTCTTCATCAGCGAGAAGACGGCCAGCGTGCACGTCAGCAACATCATCGCGAAGTTCGGGGCGAGCGGGCGCACCGAGGTGGTCGCCATCGCCGCCCAGCGAGGCCTCTTGGCCGAGCGTTGAACTGCTCAGGCCCAGGAACGCCGGAACTCTGGGCCCTGACGGTTCAACGTCGGTGCCCCGGCGTCGTCCGGAGGCTGCCGATATCCATGGGATGGCGGCGATGTATCACGTGACCTCGGTGTCGAACCGGGCGTCGATCGACGAGCACGGGCTCGATTGGCGCCGCATGGGTGCCGCCCCGGGTATCGCCGGTAGCACGTGTCCGGAGCAAGAGGGCTGCTTCCTCGCCGTGGAGGAGGGAATGACGGACTTCATCATCAGGATGAACAACACGGGTGGCCCGGTTGACGTCTGGGAGGTCCACGGGATCGACGAGGGAGACCTCGTGACGTCGCCTGAGGGATTCGGCTATTTCCCGGGCGTCATCGTGAGGGAGCAGCTCCGACTCGTTCGGCGGGACGTGCCCCCGGTTTGGTGATCATGCTGCTCACAGCATCGTGCGGAGGCGCTCCCGGCGCGCGCGCAGCACGTCGACCGATGCCGAGGCCGACGGCGGACCGGGCACCGACTGGCGCAGCTGGGTGTGCACCACCGCGTGCGGCTGCGAGGTCTTCGCCGAGACGCGGCTGACCAGCCGGTTGATCTCGCGGCGCAGCTCGGCGGCGTCGCGCCACGATCGCCCGGCGTCGTCCTCGTCGGGGTGGTCCTCGACGAGCATGAAGTCGTCGTCGTTCCGGTGGCTCGCGGCGATCCGCAGGCGCAGCTCGTCGTCGCGCTTGGCCAGCAGCTCCGCCGTCTGCGCGGGCGTGAGCAGGCCGGGGATGCCGAGGTACTCCTCCTCTTCCTCGCCCACCACCACGGTCGCGGGCGAGCCCTCCCCGGTGTGCGCCGTCCCGCTGTGCAGGACGTGCGCGAACCGGGCGTCGGCCTCCAGCGCCTCCCACTGCTTCATCTCGCCCTCGCGCGGCTCCCGCGGGGGCAGGTCCAGCGCCTCCAGCTCCTCCTCGGGCTGGCTGCGGGGCGGAGGCATGACGTGGTTGCGCTCCTCCTCCATGGAGGCGGCGAGCGACAGGAGGGGGCGGACGGCCGGCAGGAACACCGTCGCCGACTCGTGCGGCGCCCGCGAGCGGACGACGCGGCCGACGGCCTGGGCGAAGAACAGCGGCGTCCGGTAGGAGGTCATCCAGGCGAGGACGGCGGCGCGCGGCACGTCGACGCCCTCGGAGATCATCCGGACGCAGACGGCGATCCGGGCGGACCCGGTGGCGAAGCGCTCGATCTTCTTCGACGCCTTCGGGTCGTCGGACAGGATCAGCTCGGCCGCCTTGCCGGTCACCCGCCGGACGATCTTGGCGTAGTCGCGGGCGTCGTCCTGGTCGCTGGCGAGGATCAGCCCGGCCGCGTCGGGCATGCCGGTCTCGCGCAGGTGTGTGATCCGGTCGTCCATCGCCGCGATCACGTGCGGCACCCACTGGCCCTTGGGGTCCAGCGCGGTGCGCCACGCCTGCATCTCGACCGACTTGGTGCCGGCCTCCGACAGCGAGGCGGCCACGACCTCACCGGCGGAGTTCCGCCAGCGCGACGTCCCGGTGTAGGCGGCGAACACGACCGGACGGACGACGGAGTCGGCCAGCGCCTCCTTGTACCCGTAGGTGTAGTCGGCGCGGCTGACGAGCCCGCCCTGCCCCTCGAAGCCGTCCTCCTCGTAGCGGACGAAGGGGATGCGCTCGTCGGGCTTGGTGCGGAACGGCGTCCCGGTCAGGCAGAGGCGGCGGGCGGCGCGTCCGAAGGCCTCCTCGGCCGCTTCGCCCCAGGAGAGCCCGTCGCCGGCGTGGTGCACCTCGTCGAGGATCACCAGCGTCTTGAGGGAGGTGGCGCGGGCCGCGTGCAGCATCGGCTTGCCGGCGACCTGCGCGTACGTGGTCACGTAGCCCTGGGTGCCGGCGCGCACCGGGCCGACGGCGTTGGTCAGGCCGGGGTCGAGCACGATGCCCAGCGCGTCGGCCGCGTCGGCCCACTGCAGGCGCAGATGATCGGTAGGGCAGACGACGACGACGCGGGCGACCTCGCGTCGCGACAGCAGCCGCGCGGCGAGCGTCAGCGCGAAGGTGGTCTTTCCGGCGCCGGGCGTGGCGGTGACCAGGAAGTCCTTCGGGGACTGCTCCTCGTACTGCCCGAGGGCGGCCTGCTGCCACGCTCGGAGCGGCCGGCTCGACGTCTGCGGGCTCAGGGCCTCCGCTCGTGCTGCACTCCCCATATCGGGACCCATTCTGCTGTCCGCGGAGGCAACACGCCCAACGGGTCGCCTCCCGCGTGTGCCTTCCCGGCCGACGTATGGGACGGGTCCGCGACGCGATGACCTGCGCGTTTCGCCGGGCCCCCCCGGCCGGGTGTGGCGATGGTCATGCCGTGGGGGACCGGCACGTCACACCCCGTCGGTCACGCGGCTCCCAGGGGCCCCGGATGTCGACCGGCGTCGCGACCGACGGGGGTGTGGCGCGATCCTGGTGGGCGTGCGGCACCACGCTCCGGCACGCGGGCGGGCATGGCGCCGCGCCCTCACCGCGGCGGTGGTGCTGGTCGGCCTCGCTGGCTGCCTCGGGCGGGACGGCCCACGCCAGCCGGCCGTGTCCGCCCGCGCCAGCACGGTCGTCGCCGGCCCGCGGGGGGAGGTCGAGCGCGTTCCCCTCGCCGACAGCAGCTTCGGCGCCTCGGGGGACTACTGGATCTACCTGCCGGCCGGGTACGGCCAGGAGCCGCGGCGCCGCTACCCGGTCGTCTACCTGCTGCACGGCGGCTCGGATCCCGTCAGCTTCTTCGTCCAGTTGGGCATCCGGCAGGCCATGGACGGCGCCGTCGCTTCCGGCGCCGTCGGCCCGATGCTGCTCGTGCTGGTCGACGGGGGCCCCATGTTCACCGGCGACGGGAGCACCACGAGGACCTTCGACGACTACCTCGCCACCTAACTGATGCCCGATGTCGACCACCGGTGGCGGGCGCTCGCCGAGCGGAGGGGCCGGGCCGTCGGCGGCGTCTCGCTCGGCGGCCGGTACGCCCTGGAGTTCGCGGCGGCCCACCCGTCCCTCGTCGCCGCCGCGGGTGGGCACAGCACCACCGTCCCCCGGTCGCCCGGAGCACTGGCCGCCGCGAAGATCCCGATCTACCTCGACGTCGGGCGCGGTGACGGCCTCTACGACGACGACGCGGCCCTGGCGGCCACGCTGCGCCGGCTCGGCGCCGACGTCCGGTGGCACCCGGCCCCGGGCATGCACGGACGGACCTACTGGTCGGCCCACCTGACGGACTACCTGCGCTTCTACTCCGACGCCCTCGGTGCCCGCGCCGGCTGACCGCGGCTAGGCTGCCGCCGCATGACCCGGTTCGGCATCGACGCCCCGACGTTGCTCCATCTGGTGGCCGGGGACCTCCCGGTGGCGCCCGGCCATCAGCTCGTGGCGCCGCAACTCCTCCGTTCACAGGCGCTCGCGCTGCTGTTCGACGCCGTGCGTCGCGGCGAGCTGACCGAACGCGAGGCGATGGAGCGGCACGACGCCATGACGGGCATCAAGGTGCGTCTCCTCGGCGACCGCGTCTCCCGCAGGGTGGCGTGGCAGATCGCCCGCGAGCTGGGACTGCACACCACGGCCGAGGCCGAGTACCTCGCGGTGACCCGGCTGCAGGCCGACCTGTTCGTCAGCGTCGACCCGGCGGCCCGGACGCGCGCCGAGGGCGTCGTCCCGGTGGGGACGGTCGACCAGCTGTCGCGCCCATGATCGTTGTGCAGGCCCGGGTCTCTCGGACCGGTCGAGACCCCGACAACTGCACGATCGCGGGGTTCAGTCCGCGGGCTCGTCCACCCAGCCGGGGCCGTTGACCTCGCCGGGGCCGGCCAGGTCGGCGGCGTCGACGATCGTGTACGCGTAACCCTGTTCGGCGAGGAAGCGCTGCCGGTGCGCGGCGTACTCGCTGTCGAGGGTGTCGCGGCTGACCACCGTGTAGAAGTGCGCCTGCCGTCCGTCGGCCTTCGGCCGCAGCACCCGGCCCAGCCGCTGGGCCTCCTCCTGCCGCGAGCCGAAGGTTCCCGACACCTGGACGGCGACCGCCGCCTCGGGCAGGTCGATGGAGAAGTTCGCGACCTTCGACACGACCAGCGTGCGGATCTCGCCGGCGCGGAACGCGTCGAACAGCTTCTCCCGCTCCCGGTTGGTGGTCGACCCCTGGATCACCGGGGCGTCGAGCGCCGCACCGAGCTCCTCGAGCTGGTCGAGGTACGCGCCGATGACCAGCGATGGCTCGTCGGGGTGCCGCTCCAGCACGCGGCGGATCACCGGCAGCTTCGACTGCGCGGTCGCCGCGATCCGGTAGCGCTCCTCGGGCTCGGCGACGGCGTAGGTCATCCGCTCCTCGTCGTCGAGGGAGACCCGCACCTCGATGCACTCGGCCGGCGCGATGTAGCCCTGCGCCTCGATGTCGCGCCACGGGGCGTCGTAGCGCTTCGGCCCGATCAGTGAGAAGACGTCGTCCTCCCGGCCGTCCTCGCGCACCAGCGTCGCGGTCAGCCCGAGCCGGCGACGCGACTGCAGGTCGGCGGTGAGCCGGAAGATCGGTGCCGGCAGCAGGTGCACCTCGTCGTAGACGATCAGGCCCCAGTCCTGGGCGTCGAACAGGTCGAGGTGGCGGTACTCGCCCTTCCTGCGGGTGGTGATCACCTGGTAGGTCGCGATCGTGACCGGCCGGATCTCCTTGCGCTCACCGGAGTACTCGCCGATCTCGTCCTCGGTGAGCGATGTGCGGGCGATCAGCTCGCGCTTCCACTGCCGGCCGGCCACCGTGTTGGTGACCAGGATCAGCGTGGTCGCCTTCGCCTCGGCCATCGCCGCGGCGCCGACCAGCGTCTTCCCGGCGCCACACGGCAGGACGACGACGCCCGAGCCGCCGGCCCAGAAGCCCTCGACGGCCTCCTGCTGGTAGTCGCGCAGGTGCCAGCCGCTCTGGTCGAGCTCGATCGGGTGCGCGGCGCCGTCGACGTAGCCCGCGAGGTCCTCGGCCGGCCAGCCGATCTTCAGCAGCGCCTGCTTCAGCCGGCCCCGCTCGGAGGCGTGGACGACCACCGAGTCCTCGTCGATGCGGGCGCCGAGCATCGGCGCGACGCGCTTCGACCGCACGACCTCCTCGAGCACCGCGCGGTCCGACGTCGTCAGCACCAGGCCGTGCACCGGGTTGTTGGCCAGGGTGAGCCGGCCGAAGCGGTCCATCGTGTCGGCGACGTCGACCAGCAGCGCGTGCGGCACCGGGTAGCGGGAGTACCGCACCAGCGCGTCGACGACCTGCTCGGCGTCGTGGCCGGCGGCGCGTGCGTTCCACAGCGCGAGCGGGGTGACCCGGTAGGTGTGGACGTGCTCGGGGGAGCGCTCCAGCTCGGCGAACGGCGCGATCGCCCCCCGGCACTCGCGGGCCAGCGGGTGGTCGACCTCGAGCAGCAGGGTCTTGTCCGACTGGACGATCAGCGGGCCGTCACTCACGCGTGGCTGTTCCTTCGCGGGCAGGGGGAGGGGGACTCTCCACGGTAACCGCGACCGCCGGCGAGACCTTCCGCCTCACACCCAGGCGGTCCGGCGCAGCGGGGGCGGGTCGCCGCCGGACCGCTGGAGCAGCACCTGGTTCACGCCCATCGCGCCGCCGTCGAAGGCCAGCGCGCTCGCGGTCATGTACAGCCGCCAGACCCGGGCCCGGCCCTCGCTGGTGGCCGCGACCGCGTCGTCCCAGTGCTCCTCGAGGTTCTGCACCCACGCGCGCAGGGTCAGCGCGTAGTGCCGGCGCAGCGCCTCGACGTCGAGCACCTCCAGGCCGGTGGACTCGAGCACCGCCACCATGTCACCGAGGCTGATCAGCTCCCCGTCCGGGAACACGTAGCGGGAGATGAAGCTGTCGGGGTCCCAGGTGGTCTCCCCGGCGTTCCAGGCGATGGCGTGGTTGAGCAGCCGGCCGCCGGGCCGCAGCAGCTCGGTCAGCTGAGCCACGTACACCGGGAGCTTCGCCCGCCCGACGTGCTCGGCCATGCCGATGGAGCTGATCGCGTCGAACGGGCCGTCGGTGACCTCGCGATAGTCCTGCACGCGGATGTCCACGCGGTCGGTGAGCCCCGCCTCGGCCACCCGCTTGCGCGCCAGCGCGGCCTGCTGGGCCGACAGCGTGATGCCGACGACCTCCACGTCGTAGTGCGTGGCCGCGTGGATGGCCATGCTGCCCCAGCCGCAGCCGACGTCGAGCAGCCGGACGCCGGCGTGCAGGCCCAGCTTGCGGCAGACGAGGTCGAGCTTGGCCTCCTGTGCGGCGTCGAGCCCGGTGGCCTCGTCGTCCCAGACGGCGCAGGAGTAGACCATCGACGGGCCCAGCACCAGCGAGTAGAAGTCGTTGCTGATGTCGTAGTGGTGGGACACGGCGACGGCGTCCCGCGTCCGGCTGTGCCGGTCGCCGGCGCCGGTGAGCCGCACCTCCTCGGCCGGCGGTGCGGGGTTCGGCCCGAGCACGCCCAGCCGCGCGGCGGTGCGCAGCAGGTCCAGCCGCTCGCGCAGCGACGGCCCGGCGGACTCGTCACCGGGCGCGAGCCGGCCCGCGGAGCTCAGCGCGGCGAACACCGTCGCGAGGTCGCCCTCGACGTCCAGCTCACCGGCGACGTACGTGCGGGCCAGACCGAGCTCGCCCGGGGCCCACACCAGCCGGCGCAGCGCGCGCCGGGACCGGACGACGACCGTCGGTGCGCCCGTCGGCCCGGCCACGGACCCGTCCCAGACGCGCAGCCGGACGGGCAGCTCGTCGACCCCGAGGACCATTCGCAGGGCCCCCGCCACCCGCTCGGCCGCATTCCGTCGTTCCGCCATGCGCACTCTCCACCGCGAGGTTGTCGTTGCGCGTACCAACTTACTGCGGCTCAGTTCCCGGACGGGACCGCCTGGTCGTCGTCCTGCTCGACCAGCGCCACCGACGTGATCCGGTGGATCGCGAAGGTCCGGTTCTCGCCACGTGCTTCGTCGTACCCCTGCAGGAAGCCGCCGACAAGGGAGACCGGCTGCACGACGCGCTGGCTGCCGCTGCCCTGGGCGTCGACGTAGCCCAGCCAGACCGGCGCGCCCTCCCGGACGGCGCGGGAGAGCAGCTCGAGGGTGCCCGCCGTCGTCACGCCGGGCACCTGGCGCACCGCCTCCCCGCGGCGGGCCGCCAGGGCGGCGTCGCCGGCCCGGATCTCCCGCACGGTGGCCTCCAGCTCCGGTGGGGTCAGCTGCCGCGGCGGGGGCAGCGGGTCGCTGCCGGGACGGCGGCCGGCTGCGCGGGGCCGCGCCGGCGGGCGGGTCAGGACGGCGCCACCCGGGTTCTCTCCTGCGGGGGCGTATCCCGCGCCGCGCAGCACCGTGAGCACCTCGTCGGCCCCGAGCCCGCTGACCAGCACGCCCGGCGCTAGGCGGCGCAGCTCGGCGCCGGCGGTCCGCCTGTCGTTGAGCACCTGGGAGAGCAGGCCGTGGTCGTCGGAGCGGACGTAGGACTCGATCGCCCCGACCCGCAGCCGGCCGTGCTGGCGGGCGACGTCGTCGACCAGGTAGTCCAGCGCCTGGGGCACGGGGGTGCGCGAGGCGCGGGTGAAGAAGTCGTGCAGGTCGGCGGCCGACCAGCCGGCGTCCAGCGATCGCCGGATGCTGGCCTCCGACACCCGGTAGACCGTGGCGCCGCCGGAGGACTCGACGTCGGCGACCGTCGCGAGGGTGTCGGCCAGGTCGGTGACCAGCGGGCCGGGGGCGATCAGCGAGAGGTCGGGCTGGGCGAGGACGTGGTCGACCGGCTCGGGCAGCAGGCCACGCATGCCGTCGGCGGCGCCGTCCTCGCCGGAGGTGAGCAGGCCGCGGCCGGCGGTCGACAGCACCCCGCCGACCAGGACGCCGAGCCGCGCGGCCTCGTCGAGCATGCCGGGCACGGGAGCCAGCCGGTCGGCCCGCCGCGGCGTGCGCCAGCGCAGCAGGGCGACCAGGTCGTCGGGAGCGAGACCGGAGCCGGGCGGGTACTCGGCGAGCACGGCCAGCGCGGAGCGCCGGATCGCGGGGGCGGTGTGGCGGACCAGGTCGGGGGAGAGCGGGTTGACCGCCTTGCCCGCGACGTCCCGCTGACCCACCAGGGCCGGCAGCCGCACGCCGGTCAGCCAGCCGGCGGCGAGCACGGCCCACCGGTCGGGCAGGTCCTGCTCGCGCCAGACGTCGTAGCCGCGGGTGGGCAGCCACTCGTCGCGGTGCGGGCCGCCGACGTCGAGCAGCCCGGCCGCGTAGGCCAGTTCCAGCAGCCACGCCGCCTCGGGCTCGGTCACGTGCAGCTCGCGGGCCAGCCGCTTCTGGTCGCGCACCCCGACCCCGCCGCTGCGCAGCAGGCCGGCCGGCTCCTCCTCGAGCAGCGTGAGCAGCTCGTTGATCCGGCCCACCGCCTCGAGGGCGGCGCCGGCGGCCCGCCGGTCCAGCGGGCCCTTGTCGCGCGTGACGACGCCGGGCTCGGGCCGCAACCGCGGCGGCCCGTAGGGGGAGTCCCCGCGCAGCAGCAGTCCGAGCTCGCGGGGCAGCTCGACGTTGAGCGCGTCGATCCGGGCCAGCAGGCCACGCTGCAGGAGCCGGCGCGCGGGGGTGCGGGCACCGTCGGAGGGGGTGTCGGGCAGGTGGCCGACGGGCCGGTCACCGGCCAGCCGCTCCAGCACGACCCGCTCCTCCGGCGAGAGCTCGGCGACCACGGCGGCCAGCCCGAGCGGCAGCTGCACCCGCAGCTCCGTGGCGAACCGGCCGAGGCCGGCGGGGTGGCGGACCGCCCGGCGGACCGGGTCGGGGGCCCGCAGCGTCGCGTCGCCCCACAGCAGGGCCCGCGTGGTCAGCGTCTCGACGGCCGCCGCCACGATGCCGGGGGGCACCTCCGGCAGCGCCGCGGGCAGGTCGGCGGCGAGCACGCCGTCGCTCGGCTCGAGCAGCACGACGTCGAGCACCTGCAGGGTCGCGGCGTCGAGTTCGTCGAGGGCGCGGTCCACCGACACCGGCACGGCGAGGCGGCTGGCGAGCGCCACCACGTCGGAGGGAGCCGGCCGGGCGACGTCGGGGCGGGCCACCAGCAGGGCGCTCAGCTGCTCGTCGCTGCGGGTGCGCAGCCAGGCGGCGAGCGTCGCGGGTTCGGTGGGCATCCGCTCCACGCTACGTCGTCGTCCCCGCCTGCGTCCGAGCGTCGCAGCCGGGTGGCGTGCGCTCAGGGGGTCCGGCATTGGAAGATGTGGGCGACAGTGCACCGGTCGGTGCACGAGGCACCGCACACGGAGGCGACATGGCCAGGCGCAAGGCGAAGAACCCGCACCTCGTGGAGCCCACCTGGGGGGAGTCCGAGGGGGGCGGCCCGCCGCTGACCGAGCTGACCGCCGAGGCCGCCGGCCCGCTGTCGCCGTTCGGTGAGGACCACAGCTTCCCGCTGCCGGTCGAGCTCATCCGCTACGCGCACCCGACCGACCGCCCCAACCGGGCCGGCCTGATGGCGGGCGAGGGCCGGTGACCGCGAGAGCGACGCCCGAGCGAGCATCGCAGGGAGCGCCAGCGACCGAGGAGCGGAACGAGGGCGGAGTCGAGCAATGAGCATGGCCCCCGCGCTGCCGTCCTACAGCAGCGGGACCTCGACGGTTCCCCTGCTGGGCGACACGATCGGGGCCAACCTCGACCGGACGGCGGCGCGGGTGGGTGATCACGAGGCGCTGGTCGAGTGCAGCACCGGCCGGCGCTGGAGCTACCCCGAACTGGTCGCCGACGTCGACGCGTGCGCGCTCGGCCTCGATGCGCTCGGCGTGAAGAAGGGTGACCGGGTCGGCATCTGGGCGCCCAACTGTGCCGAGTGGGTGTTCGTCCAGTTCGGCACCGCGAAGCTCGGCGCGATCCTGGTCAACATCAACCCGGCCTACCGCACCCACGAACTGGGCTACGTGCTGGAGCAGGCCGGCATCTCCGTGCTCGTGTCGGCGCCCTCGTTCAAGACCAGCGACTACCGCGCGATGGTCGCCGAGGTCGCCCCGCAGTGCACCGAGCTGCGCGAGGTCCTCTTCCTGGGCGACCCGGCGTGGGAACAGCTCATGGCGACCGGCCGGGCGGCCGACCGGGGCCTGCTCGCCCGGCGCGAGGCCGAGCTGTCGGCCGACGACCCGATCAACATCCAGTACACGTCCGGGACGACGGGCTTCCCCAAGGGCGCCACGCTGACCCACCACAACCTGCTCAACAACGGGTTCTTCGTGGGCGAGGGCTGCGGCTACACCGACGCCGACCGGATCTGCATCCCCGTGCCCTACTACCACTGCTTCGGCATGGGGATGGGCAACCTGGGGGCGACCACCCACGGCGCGACGATGGTCATCCCGGCGCCCGGGTTCGATCCTGCGCTGACCCTGCAGGCGGTGCAGGACGAGAAGTGCACCTCCCTGTACGGCGTCCCGACGATGTTCATCGCCGAACTCGGGCTGCCGACCTTCGCCGACTACGACCTCTCGTCGTTGCGCACCGGGATCATGGCCGGCTCGCCGTGCCCGGTGGAGGTGATGAAGCGGGTGGTCGCCGAGATGGGCATGGACGAGGTGACCATCTGCTACGGCATGACCGAGACCTCGCCGGTGTCCACCCAGACCGGTGCCGACGACGACCTCGACCGGCGCACCTCGACCGTCGGTCGCGTGCACCCGCACCTCGAGGTCAAGGTCGTCGACCCGGCGACCGGGGTCACCGTGCCGCGCGGGGAGACCGGCGAGTTCTGCACCCGCGGCTACTCGGTGATGCTCGGCTACTGGAACCAGCCGGAGAAGACCGCCGAGGTCATCGACAGCGCCCGCTGGATGCACACCGGCGACCTCGCGGTGATGGACGAGGCCGGGTACCTCAACATCGTCGGCCGGATCAAGGACATGGTCATCCGTGGTGGCGAGAACGTGTACCCGCGGGAGATCGAGGAGTTCCTTTACACCCACCCCGACATCGTCGACGCCCAGGTCATAGGGGTGCCGGACGAGCGGTACGGCGAGGAGCTCATGGCCTGGGTGCGGCTGCGCGAGGGCGCCGAGCCGCTCACCGCCGAGGCGCTGCGGGAGTTCTGCTCGGGCAAGCTCGCCCACTACAAGATCCCGCGTTACGTGAAGATCGTCGACGAGTTCCCGATGACCGTCACGGGCAAGATCCGCAAGATGGACATGCGCGCGACCTCGGTCGAGGAGCTCGGGCTGCAGGCCGCGGCCGCCGTCCGTAACGCCTGAGCCCTCTCCTACGAGGCCCCGGGGCCGGCCCGGGGCCTCAGGCCGGGGTCAGGCCTGCGCCCTGTCCCCGGCCTCGTCGCGGGCAGCGTCCTCGCGGCGGGCGGTGGCCCGCGCCTGGTGCCGGGCGTTGCCCGGCTCGTCGTCCGGCTCGGTGGCCGGTTCCGACGGGCGGGCCGGCTCGGGCTCCGGCTCCTCCTGGGCCCTCGGCTGTTCCACGGGCTTCGGCGCGGGCGGGGGCTGCCGGACGGGCGCCGCGCGCGGCGCCTCCTCCTTGCGCGTGGTCTTCGGCGGGGCCGTCGGCGCGAACCGCAGGATCAGCTTGGACACCAGGCTCCCCGCCACGACCCAGATCAGCCCGGCGAGGCCGTCGTTGATCGCCTGGGCGATCTTCGGGTCCTTGGGCGTGAACAGGTTCTTGGTGAACCAGCCGAAGTTGTCGCGGACGCCGGCGGTGAACTGCACCAGCACGTTGTGCGGGTTGGCCTCGAACAGCACGAAGACCGCGTGGACGACGATCAGCGCCCCGATGACCGAGCACACCACCCGGACGATCGTGGCGAGGAGCGCAAGGACACGGGCCAGGCCGGCTCTGATCATTGAGCGATGGTGACTCAGCGGCGGCGGCCGCGCGACTCGTCGCCGGGGGGACCGGGTTCGCAGGACACGACGAGCGCCCGGTGGTCCGACACCGGGAGACGCACCGCCTCGGCGGGACCCGCTGCCCGCAGGCCGCCGTCGGCCAGCACGTGGTCGAGCTGCCGGCGGGGGCGGTCGGCGGGATAGGTGGGTGCGGTCCCGAGCGCGCGCAGCCCGCTCGCCCGTGCCGCCCGCGCCGCGCCCATGTTGAGGTCGCCGACGAGCAGCAGCGGTCCGGTGGAACCGGACGGCCGCGCGGCCACCCGGCGCAGCTGGTGCCCGCTCCACCCCGGCACGAACGACAGGTGCGTCGTGCAGGCCGTGATCGGCCCGAACGGCGTCTCCAGCACGGCGGCGACGGCGACCCGCGGCTCGTCCCGGACGGCGATCACCCGGCGCGCGGCGGGGATCCACAGCGGCACCCGCACCCGCGCGCGGGGCAGCCGCAGCACCTGCCAGGAGACCACCGGATAGCGGGAGAGCAGCGCGATGCCGTAGGCCGGCGATCCCGGCGCCTCGCACCCGGTCGCCGCCGTCCACCGGCCGCCGGGAGTGCCGGAGAGGGCCGCGACGAACCGCCCGTCGACCGCGCCCATCGCCTCGGCGGCCACGGCCGTCAGATCGGCCCGGTGCGAACGCTCCTGGTCCCGGTCGACCTCCTGCAGCCCGAGCACGTCGGCGTCCAGGCTCGCGACCGCGGCGGCCAGCCGGCCGACGTCCACCATGCCGTCGTCCAGGGACCGTCCGTTGAGCAGGTTGAACGTCGCCACGCGCACGGGAGGAGTGTGCCGGGCCCGGCGGGTGGAGAATGGCCGATCCGGGACGAACGGGAGGACGTCATGGTGGCCCGACGACGGTGGAGCGAGCTCAGCGACCGCACCCGCAGGCTGATCCTGTTCGGGGCGGTCGTCGAGAGCATCCTCAAGATCGCGGCCCTGATCGACATCCGGCGTCGCCCGGCGGACCAGCTCCGCGGCTCGAAGCGGGCATGGGCCACCGCGGTGGTGCTGATCAACTCCCTCGGTGCAGTGCCGATCGGCTACTTCGTGTTCGGCCGAAAGGCGGGGGCTGTCGGGCGGTCCGGCAGCTAACCTGTGCGACGAGCGGCCCCGTGCCGCAGCCGACCCCGGCGAGAGCGCCGACGCAGCAAGGAACTGAGGGATCCAACGTGCCCACCGGCAAGGTCAAGTGGTTCAACCCGGAGAAGGGTTTCGGCTTCCTCTCACGAGAAGGCGGCCCCGACGTCTTCGTGCACAAGGACGCCCTCCCGGCCGGCACATCGGAGCTCAGGCCCGGCCAGCGCGTGGAGTTCGGCATCGTCGCCGGACGCCGCGGCGACCAGGCCCTCCAGGTGCGTGTGCTCGACCCGCTGCCCTCGGTGGCCGCCTCGGTGGCCGCCGCGGGGCGGAAGAAGCCCGACGAGCTCGTGCCGATCATCGAGGACCTGATCAAGCTGCTCGACGACGTCTCCGACAGCCTGCACCGCGGCCGGCACCCCGACCGGGCCGAGTCGCGCAAGGTGGCGTCGGTGCTGCGCGCCGTCGCGGCCGACCTCGAGGGCTGAGCCCGCCTCGGCCCGCGTCAGCCCGACGGGGGCGGGGTCGACGGCGGCAGGCTCTGCGTCGGCATGCTCGGCGAGCCCGCCCCGGCGCGCAGGAAGCCCACCGGCCACGCGCCGGAGAAGGCGCCGCACGCGCCGCCCTTGTTCTCGATGATCACCAGGTAGTAGGCGGGCGGGGCGACGTCGGAGGTGTTGATCTGGGTGTAGGCCTGCTTGCCCTTCGGCACCGTGATCACCCCGAGCTTGTTCACCAGCTTCTCGTCGAACACCTGCACGCTCCAGCCGCGGGCGGCGACCTCGTCGGGCACGGTGAGTGTGATGGGGGCGTCGGGGGCGACCTCGAGGATCGGCGGGGTGATGCTGTAGCGCTTCCCCTTGCCGTCCAGGCAGTACTGCGCGGGGTGGACCGCGACCTGCTGGGTGCCGACGGCGACCCGCACGTCGGCGGGGCCGGACGACGCGCTCTGCCCGCAGCCGGTCAGCACGAGCAGCAGCAGCGCGGCGCCGAGACGGTGCCTCATGCCCACGGCGGCCCGACCGGTGTCGTGGGGGCGTCGGGGGAGACCCTCGGGTGGGCTGCCCGGGGCCGGCTGCGGTGCAGGCTCCAGAGCACCAGGCCGACGGCGAGGGCGAGCAGCGACGCCGCGACGGTGAAGCCGATCCAGCCGGTGGGCGGCAGGGCGATCCCGAACGCGCCGCCGACCACCCACGCCAGCTGCAGCATCGTCTCCGACCGCGCGAAGGCCGACGCCCGCAGGTTGTCGGGCACCTCCCGCTGGATGATCGCGTCGAGCGAGACCTTGCCCAGCGCGTTGGTGACCGCGGAGACGCCGACGACGACGGCGGCCATCGCGAAGCTGTAGAAGAACGCGGCCACCACGGTGATCACCGCCGCGGCGCCTGCGGAGTACAGGACCAGCCGATCGGGTGTCGCGTTGTGCAGCCGCGAGCCGGCCGCGGTGCCGGCGAAGCTGCCGATCCCCGCCACGACGGCGAGCGTGCCGAGCGCCGCGGTGGCCTCCCAGCCCCCGGGGAACGTGGCCTGCACGAGGAACGCGGAGAAGATCGTGAGGAAGCCGCCGAGCCCGCGCAGCGCCGCGTTCGCCCGCAGGGCGAGCACCACGTGCGGGCTGACCACCCGGCGCCGGCGTCCGACGCGAGGGATCTCGGCGGTGCTGAACACGTCGGCCGGCAGCTCGCCCTCGGGGACGTCCACGTGGTGGGGCAGCCGGACCGCCAGCACGCCCGCGACGAGGAAGACCAGCGCGGTGGCCTGCAGCTCCCAGCCGAACCCGAGCCACTTGGCGATCCCGGCGCCGATGCCGCCCGCGACGGCGGCGGTGGCCAGCCCGAAGATCGACTGGCGCGCGTTCGCCGACGTGAGCGACATCGCCGCGGGCAGCACGCGCGGCACGATGGCCGCGCGCAGCACGTTGTGCGCCTTCGAGAGCACGAGGACCCCGAGGGCGGCCGGGTAGAGCCAGAAGTCGTGGAAGTGCGCGGCCATCACCAGCGCCAGGACGGCGCGGCCGACCAGGCTGCCCGCCAGCGCCCAGCGGCGGCCCCGCTGGAGCCGGTCGAGCGCCGGCCCGATCACCGGGGCCACGACGGCGAACGGGGCCATCGTCACCGCGAGGTAGAGGGCGACGTTGCTGCGCTGGGCGTTGGTGGTCGCCGCGAAGAACAGCGTGCCGGCCAGGGAGACCGCGATCATCGCGTCGCCGGCCATGTGCAGGGCGTTGACCCAGAGCAGGTGCGTCAGCCCGCTCTCGCCGGCGCCGTCGGCCCGGCTCGCGGTCCGGATCCGGCGGACGAGCGCACCGATGAGCTGCCGGGTGCGCGAGACCGCCACGCGCGTGACGGTCACCTTCGGCTCCGCGGGGCCGGCCGCCGGCTGTGGCCGCGTCGTCCCGGCCGTGGGCTGGTCGTCGCCGGACCACCCATCGGACTCTCGGCGGAAGGCGGACACGCCTCCATGGTGCCGCACGGGTGCGGGCCGCCCCCTCGTCCCCCGCGTCAGGGATGATGGGGCCGTGGCCGACTCCCTCGCAGCTCCCCTCCTGACCGCCGCGGTCGAGCAGGCCCGTGCCGCCGCCGCCGAGACCGCCGGTGACCCGGGCCTGGTGGGCGAGCACCTGGGTGCCGCCCCCGAGCGTGTGGCTTCCCCGGCCGAGGGCGACGCGCCGGGGGCCGAGGTGCTCGGCGAGGTCGTCACCCACAGCTTCGCCAGCCGGCTGCCCGGCTACGTGGGCTGGCACTGGGCCGTCACGCTCGCGCACGTGCCGGGGGACGACGCCCCGACCGTCGACGAGGTGGTGCTGCTGCCCGGCGAGACGGCGCTGCTCGCCCCCGCCTGGGTGCCGTGGCACGAGCGGCTGCGGCCCGGCGACCTCTCCGTCGGCGACGTGCTGCCCTCCACCGAGGACGACGTCCGCCTGGCGCCCTCCTATCTGGTGGACGACGACTCGGCGGACGACCCCGAGGGCCGCGTCGTCGCCTTCGAGCTCGGCATCGGCCGCGAGCGCGTGATGTCCCGCGAGGGCCGCACCGAGGCCGTGAGCCGCTGGGCGGCCGGCGAGTTCGGGCCCGGCGCCCCGATGGCCCGGCACGCGCCCGCACCCTGCGCGACCTGTGGCTTCTACCTCCCGCTGGCCGGTTCGCTGCGGGAGTCCGTCGGCGCCTGCGGCAACGCCTACGCGCCCGCCGACGGTCGCGTGGTCACCGCCGACTACGGCTGCGGCGCGCACAGCCAGGCGAGCATCGTCCCGGTCGACGACACCGAGGTGACCACCTCGGCGCGGTACGACACCTCGGAGTACGACGTCCTCGAGGACTAGCCGCCCCCCCAGCCCGCCAAGTCGCCCCCGCCGGGCCCACCCAATCCTCCCGGCGGGCGCGGATCTCCGCGGGAAATCTCGCGCCGAACTTCCTGCTCAATCTTCTTCCGCTCCACGCGCTCCTGTTGCCGCGCCCGGCGCTTATCACTGGCGGGCGAGCCGTGTCCCTCGGCCGCGGTGCCAGCCACCCGCTCGCGCATGTCGTTACGTCGGCGCAGTCGACCCCAGGCGATCGTCATGGTCAGAATCCCGCGCCCGGGACATTCCACGCGCCCGGCGAGCGCGGATCTCCGCCAAGCTCACGGTTGGCCTGCAGCTGAGCCTCTTGCCGTTCCCGGCGCTCATCGCTGGGGGGAGAGCCGTGTTCGTGGGACTCGGTGCCGGCCGTCTGCCCGTCCCCGTCCGTGCGCCGACGGAGTCGACGCCAGGTGATCGTCATGCTCAAAAAGCATCGACCTACGGGGGAGCGAGGTCAACGGCCGTTGACCGCACGCGGCCGTCCTCACCGTCACCCTGCGCTCGTCAGGCGGCAGTCCGCCCCACACGCCTTCCCGCTCGTCCGCGGCCAGGGCGCAGGCCAGACAGGCGTCCCGAACAGGGCAGCCCTCACCTGCCATCACAGCGTCGTTCGTCACGGGACTGTTCACGCCCTTCCGACGTGTCGGCCAGCCGGTGATTGTCGGTGCGTTCATAGAGTGCGGTCGCGTGGGTGTCCAGATCGGCGTCCACGAGGACCTCCGACGTTCGACGTTGGGTTCCAACGCCGAGCCTGGGCATCCTCGCCGTCAGCCGATCAAGGCACGCTGAACGACGTTCCCGCCGGAACGTAGGCAGCAGGGGGCCACTCCTTGGAATCAGTCATCTAGTGGCGGCGGCTGCCGGGGTTCCCTCCGGACTCGAACCGGGACCGGCGCAAACCGGAACAAACCATCCCTCCGGTTGCCGTTTGCGCCGAACAGCCCCGGGGGACACGACCGTCCGTTCCGGGGGGACCTGGCTCGAGCAGTGCGGTCGCCCCTCGCCCCGCAGGCACCACGGCAGGCGGGCTGAGGATCGGGAGGCATCACCGTGGAAGCGGCTGAGCGCGTCACGTGGGAGGACTGCCCGACCTGTCGACGGCCGGCGGCCGTCGGCTGGTCGAACGGACGGCCCATCGAGTTCGACTGCCCGGGCGGCTGCTGCCTGGACGCGGAACAGGTGCACGCCTTCGCCGCCAGGCGCGGGCGGCCGCCGGTCAGCTGGTTGACGAGCTCCTAGCTGAGCGGTCGGCCGGGTCGCCGCCGCGGCGACCGAGCTGGCCCTGCAGGCGCATGACGAACAGGCCGAGGAAGGCCAGCCCGATCGCGGCGACGCAGGTCCAGGTCCAGACGCGGTCCACCCGGTCGCCGAGGAGCAGCAGGACGACCAGCGCCACCGCCCACACCGCCGTCCCGATGAGCACCACCCGCGCGGTGTCCACCTGCAGCGGCGGTGGGGCCTGCTTCCTCGTCTCCGGCACGGCCCGACCTTAGAACCCCGCTCTCGCAAGCGTGTGGCACGCTGTCGCCGCTCGACCGCCAGTCCGTCACGGGGAGACCGCATGCCCGAGAAGTCCACCGTCACCGCCCCCGCGCGCACGACCGAAGGTCCGCGGGTGCGGCCGAAGAACGGTCTGGACCGCTACTTCCAGATCAGCGCCCGGCGCTCGACGGTCGGCCGCGAGCTGCGCGGTGGGGTGACCACCTTCTTCACGATGGCCTACATCGTGGTGCTCAATCCGATCATCCTGTCGGGCACGGACATCTCGAAGCACGCGCTGTCGTTCGGCTCGGTCGCCGCCGTGACCGCCCTGATCGCCGGGCTCATGACGATCCTCATGGGCGTCGTCGGCAAGTACCCCTTCGCGCTGGCCACCGGCCTCGGCATCAACGCGATCGTCGCCGTCTATGCGCACACGCAGATGACCTGGCCCGAGATCATGGGCCTGATCGTCCTCGAGGGCCTGCTGATCACGGTGCTGGTGCTGACCGGCTTCCGGCAGGCGGTGTTCGAGGCGATCCCGCCGCAGCTGAAGACGGCGATCGCGGTCGGCATCGGCTTCTTCCTGACGATCATCGGCCTGTCCGACGCGGGCGTCATCCGGCCCGGCAACCCGCTGATCAGCTTCGGCGTGAACGGTCAGCTCGCCGGCTGGCCGCTGCTGGTCTTCGTGCTCGGGCTGCTGGTCACCGGCGTGCTCGTCGTCCGCAAGGTCAAGGGCGCCCTGCTGCTGGGCATCCTCTTCTCGACCGTGCTGTCGATCATCATCGAGGCGATCGCGCACGTCGGGCCCCGCTTCGGTGCCGACGGCAAGGAGGTCAACGCCCACGGCTGGGCGCTGCAGGTGCCGAGCATGCCGAAGCACTGGTTCGGCAGCCCCGACCTGTCGCTGATCGGGCACTTCTCGCTGTTCGGCGGCTTCAGCCGGATCGGCGTCCTCGCCGCCGTGCTGATCGTGTTCGCGCTGATGATCGCCGATTTCTTCGACACCGTCGGCACCGTCACCGCGGTCGGCGCCGAAGGCGGCCTGCTCGACGCCGACCGCAACCTGCCCGGCTCGCAGGGGGTGCTGCTGGTCGACTCGCTCGCCGCGGCCGCCGGCGGCGCGGGCAGCGTGTCGTCCAACACGACCTACATCGAGAGCGCCTCGGGTGTCGGTGACGGCGCCCGCACGGGCCTGGCCAGCGTGGCCACCGGCGTCCTGTTCCTCGTCGCCACGTTCCTCAGCCCACTGGTGCAGGTCGTGCCCTCGGAGGCGGCGGCGCCGGTGCTGGTGATCGTCGGGTCGATGCTGATCAGCCAGGTCCGCGACCTGGCCTGGGACGACATGTCGCTGGTCATCCCGGCGTTCCTGACCATCGCGCTGATGCCGTTCACCTACTCGATCACCAACGGCATCGGGGCCGGCGTCGTCAGCTTCGTGCTGCTGCGCACTGCGGTGGGACGACGCCGCGACGTGCACCCGCTGATGTGGGTCATCGCCGTCCTCTTCGTCGTCTACTTCGCGCTGGAACCGCTGCAGCAGCTGTTCTGACGGTTTATTGAGTTAGGCTAAGGATCGTGAGTCGGACGACGCTGGACACCGCGGCGCTCGCCCACGACCTTCGCCTGGCGGTGATGCGGCTGTCCCGCCGGCTGCGCAACCAGCGGGTCGACACCTCGGTGACGCTCACCCATCTGGCGGCGCTGTCGACGCTCAAGCGGCACGGGGCGATGAGCCCGGGCGAGCTCGCGGCCCACGAGCGGGTGCAGCCGCCGTCGATGACCCGCGTCGTCGTCGCCCTCGAGGGCATGGGGCTGGTCACGCGCACCCCGCACCCGACCGACGGGCGGCAGGTGATCATCGGTCTGACCCCGGCGGCCGAGGACCTGCTCTCGGCCGAGGCGCGGGCCCGCGAGGCGTGGCTGAGCGGGCGGCTGCAGGAGCTGTCGGCCGAGGACCGGGCGGTCCTGCGCGAGGCCGCCGTCATCATGGACAAGCTGGCCAGTGGCTGACCGGGGCGCATCCGATCACGGCAGCGGCATGTTCCGCGCGCTGCGGGTGCGCAACTTCCGGCGCTACGCCTCGGCCAACCTGGTCAGCCTCACCGGCACGTGGATGCAGCGCATCGGCCAGGACTGGCTGGTGCTGCAGCTCTCCCACGACAGCGGGATCGCGCTCGGCCTGATCACCGCACTGCAGTTCGGGCCGACGCTGCTGCTCAGCATGCTCGGCGGCGTGCTCGCCGACCGGTACGCCAAGCGCCGGCTGCTGGTGATCACGCAGGCGCTGATGGGCGTGCTCGCGCTGGCCCTCGGCCTCCTCGTCGCCACCGACTCGGTGGCGCTCTGGCACGTCTTCCTGCTGGCCGGCGGGCTGGGCGCGGTGTCGGCGATCGACGCCCCCGCCCGGCAGGCCTTCGTCTCGGAGATGGTCGGGCCGGGCCTGCTGGCGAACGCGGTCAGCCTCAACTCGACGATCTTCAACGGCGCCCGCCTGGTCGGCCCCGCGCTCGCCGGCGTGCTGATCGGGGCCGCGTCGGGCAACACCGCGCCGGCGTTCTTCATCAACGCGGCGAGCTTCGCGTTCACGATCGGCGCGCTGGCCGGCATGCGGGCCTCGGAGCTGACGCCGAGCCCGCCGGTGGCGCGTGCGGGCGGTCAGTTGCGCGCCGGGGTGGCCTACACCTGGGCGCACCCCGACCTGGTGCTGGCGATGGTCCTGGCGTTCGTCGTCGGCACCTTCGGCTTCAACTATCAGGTGACTATCGCGCTCATGGCCCGCCAGGTGTTCGGCCTCGGCGCCGAGGCGTTCGGCCTGCTGTCGACGTTCTTCGCCGTCGGCTCGCTCACCGGCGCCCTGCTGTCCACCCGGCGGAGCCTGCGCCCGCGGCAGCGCTTCCTGGTCGGCTCGTCGGTCGTGTTCGGCCTGCTGACCGTGGTCGCCGGGCTGATGCCGGGCTACTGGGCGTTCGCCGTGATGCTCATCCCGACCGGCGCGGCCGCGCTGGTGTTCAGCGTGGCGAACAACAGCTTCGTCCAGCTCGGCGTCGACCCGCAGATGCGCGGGCGGGTGATGGCGCTCTACTTCATGTGCTTCATGGGGGGCACGCCCGTCGGTGCCCCGGTGATCGGCTGGATCTCCGAGCACCTCGGGGCGCCCTGGGGCCTGATCCTCGGCGGGGGCGTCTGCGTCGTCGCCGGCCTCGCGGCCGCGGCGTTCCTCGCCCGGGGGCGGCGCGTGCGGCTGGTGGCCCAGCGGACGCCGCCCCGGCTGCGGCTGCGCGTCGGCGAGCGGACGGCGGTCCCCACCCCGCTGCTGCGCGCGGCCGAGGAGGCCGTGGCCGAGCGGACCCCGGGCCAGCAGACCGTCGGCAGCTGACCCTCCCGCGGATCGGCATCGGCCGATTTCCGGGGGCTGACCCCGCGCACCGCCGGTAGTAGCGTCCACGGGGTACCTGAGGCTCCAGGAGTCGCCATGGCCGCCGCCGCGCTCGCGCAGCTCGCGCTCCTGCTCTGCCTGCTCCTGCCCGGCGTCGTCATCGCCGTCGTCGGTGCGACGTTCCCCCGGGCCGCGGACCGGTCCGCCCGCACGCCGCCGCCCGCCGCGCGACGGCCGATCCAGGTCGTGGCCGCCGACCTCCGCCGGCTCGCCCGGCAGCTGGCGCTCGTCCCGGCCGGCGGGGCGATGGTCCGGAGGCAGGCGCTGCTGGCCGCCTACGACCACGTCCTGGCCGAGGTCGCCGAGCAACTGGAGGTGCCGCACCGGCTGGACACGCTGCCCCGCGGGCCGGCCCGCGACGCCGAGCGGGCACGGCTGCTCACCGCGCTCGAGGACGCCGGGCTGGCGGTGCACGCCTGAGCGAGGACCCGGGGGATCGGTCCCGGCGGCTCTTCTTCGCCGTCGATCCCCCCGAGCAGGCACGCGCCGACCTGTGCCGCGCGCTCGCCCCGCTGCGGGGGGCGCCGGGTGAGCCGCACTGGACCGCGCCGGACCGCTGGCACCTCACCCTGCTGTTCCTCGGTGCGGTGCCTCCCGTCCGACTGCCCGACGTGCTCGACGCGGCCGGCCCCGCGGTCGCGGGGACGCCGCCGATGAACCTGCAGCTGGCCGGTGGCGGCCGGTTCGGGTCGCTGCGCCGTCCGCAGGTGATCTGGACCGGTCTGGACGGCGACGTGGCCGCCCTGGTCGAGCTGGCCGAGCGGCTGCGCGGCGCCGTCCGCCGGCTGGGCCTGCCGGTGGAGGACCGGCCGTTCCGCGCGCACCTCACCCTCGGCCGGTGGCGCCCCGGCCGGCCGGCCGACGGGAGCCTGGCCCGTCGGCTGGCCGGCTACCGCGGCCCGGCCTGGCCGGTGGCGGAGGTGCGCCTGATCGAGAGCCACCTGGGGCGCGACGCCCGCTACGAGCCGATCGCCGGGTGGCCCGTGGGCTGACGTACCCGGCCGACCTACCAGGCTCTGCTCATTCAGAACCTGGGTAGAGCCGGTCCGGCCGGCGCGATCCCGTCACCACGCGTACTCCATCGGTGCAGCCTTGTAGCCCGGGAAGATCTCGTCGAGCCGGGCGAGCTGCGCGTCGTCCAGGGTGACGTCGAGGGCCCGCAGGGCGCTGTCGAACTGCTCCATCGTGCGCGGGCCGACGATCGGCGCGGTGACCGCCTCCTGGTGCAGCAGCCAGGCCAGGCCCACGTCGCCGGGCGGGGAGCCGATCTCGCGGCAGAAGTCCTCGTACCGCTCCAGCGCCGGCCGGTGCTTCTCGACCCGCTCCTGCATGCTCGCGTCGCCGCGGCGGCCGCCCTCGGCCTTCTCCAGCACGCCGCCGAGCAGGCCGCCGGCCAGCGGGCTCCACGGGATGATGCCGACGCCGTAGTGCTGCGCCGCCGGGAGCACCTCGAGCTCGACGTGGCGGGTCAGCAGGTTGTAGTGCGACTGCTCGCTGACCAGGCCCTGGAAGTTCCGCCGGGCCGCGGCCTCGTTGGCCGCCGCGATCTGCCAGGCCGCGTGGTTCGACGAGCCGACGTAGAGCACCTTGCCCTGGGCGACGAGGGTCTCGCAGGCCTGCCAGATCTCCTCCCACGGGGTGCGCAGGTCGACGTGGTGGAACTGGTAGAGGTCGATCCAGTCGGTCTGCATCCGGCGCAGCGACCCCTCGCAGGCCCGGATGATGTTGCGGGCGGACAGGAAGGTGTCGTTGGGCCAGTCCGTCATCGACCCGTAGACCTTGGTCGCGAGCACCGTCTTCTCCCGGCGCTCGGCGCCCTGCGCGAACCAGCTGCCCAGCACCTCCTCGGTGCGGCCCTTGCCGGCGTCGAAGCCGTAGACGTTGGCGGTGTCGAAGAAGTTGACGCCGTCGGCGAGGGCGCGGTCCATGATCGCGTGGGCGTCGGCCTCCTCGGTCTTCCAGCCGAAGTTCATGGTGCCCAGGCAGAGGCGCGAGACCGACAGGCCGCTGCGGCCGAGGTGCGTGTAATCCATGGTCTCCACCCTGGCACCCTGATCGTCGTGCCGCAGAACGATGGACCGCCCGCCCGCTTCGACGTCGCCACCGCGGTGCGGCGGGGCGAGGGCGGCGGTGTGGGCGCCGACCTCGACCCCGGCTGGGACGTCGGCGGGAACATCCTCAACGGCGGGTACCTGCTCGCGGTGATCGGGCGGGCCGCGGCGCTCGACAGCCCCCACCCGCACCCGGTCGCGGTGTCGGCCAGCTACCTGCGCGCCACCGGCCCGGGCCCCGCGACGCTTACCGTCACGCCCGGACCGGCCGGCCGCACGCTCGCCCACGCGTCCGTCGTCCTCGCGGGGGACGGCGGTCCGTCGCTGACCGCGCAGGTGACGACGGCGACGCTCGGCGACGCCGATCCGGTGTACTCCCGGCCGATGCCCGACGTCCCGCCGCCGGAGGAGTGCCTCTCCGCGCGGGCCGGTGACGACCTCGGCGGTCATCCGGTGCCGGCCGTCGGCCTGCGCGAGCGCGTCGAGACCCGGCTCGACCCGACGACGGCGGGCTGGGCGGTCGGTCGGCCCTCGGGCGAGCCGGTGATGCGGGCCTGGGTGCGGCTGACCGACGGCACCGAGCCCGATCCGTTCGCGCTGCTGCTGTTCGCCGACGTGCTGCCGCCCACCAGCTGGTCGATCGGGCTGATGGGCTGGGCGCCGACGGTGCAGCTGCAGGTGCTCGTGCGGGCGCTGCCGGCGGCGGGCTGGTGCCTGGTCGAGGCGTCGGCCGGCGAGGTTGCCGGGGGCTGGCTCGACGAGGACTACCGGATCTGGGACTCCACCGGCCGGCTGGTCGCGCAGAGCCGCCAGCTGGCCCGTCTCCCGCGCTGAACTCCCCTCACGCCCGCGGCAGGGGTACGTCGCCGGTGAGGTAGTGCTGCACGGTCGGCCCGATCGCGGCGACGAGCGACTCCGGGGTCGCCGAGGCCAGCGGCTCCAGGCGCAGCACGTAGCGGGCCATGACCAGCCCGACCAGCTGGCTGGCCACCAGGGACGCGCGGGCGGCGCGCACGTCGGGGTCGAACCCCAGCGTGCTGACCACCTTGCGCAGCACCTGGGAGACGAGGAACTCGCGCAGCAGCGTCGCCGTCCACTCGTTGCTCACCGCGGACCGGAGGAGGGCGAGGCCGGCCGGGCGCGCCGGCCCCTCCCAGACCAGCAGCATCATCCGGACGACGGCCGCTCCGAGCTGGTCCTGGGGTGCGGCGAGCACGGTGGGGAGCAGGTCGGCGGGGTCGGCCGGGGCCTCGATCGCGGCGAGGAACAGCTGGTCCTTGCTGCCGAAGTAGTGGTGCACCAGCGCCGGGTCGACCCCCGCCGCGGTCGCGATCCCGCGGATCGTCGCGCCGTCGAAGCCGCGCTCGGCGAACGCGGACCGGGCGGCGGCGAGCACGGCGTCGCGGGTGTCGGGATTGCCCGGGCGGCGCCCCGGCCGCCGGCCGGGGGCGGTGCTCAGCTGGTCCTCCGCCGGAGCGTGGCGGCCGCCAGGGCGAGGGCGAGCAGGGCGGCGCCCGCGACGACGGCGATGTCTCTCCACGTGGTGGCCGTGGCCGTGGCGTTGCGCCCCACCTCCTGCAGCGCCTCGACGGCGTAGGTGAGCGGCAGGACGTGGGCGATCACCTGCAGCCAGCCGGCCATCTGGTCGACCGGCACGAGCAGCCCGCACAGGAAGAACTGCGGCAGCACGATCACCGGCATGAACTGCACGGCCTGGAACTCCGTGCGGGCGAAGGCACTGGCCAGCAGGCCCAGGGCCACCCCGAGGACGGCGTCGACGACGGCGATGAGCACGACGAGGGCGACCGAGCCGACGACGGCGAGGCTGTACACCGTCGTCGCGATGGTCACCGTGACGATCGCCTGCAGCGCGGCGGCCAGCCCGAACGCGGTGCCGTAGCCGAGCAGCAGGTCCAGCCGGCCCAGGGGAGTGGTGAGCAGCCGCTCCAGCGTGCCCGACGTGCGCTCGCGGAGCATCGCGATGCTGGTCACCAGGAACATGACCACGAACGGGAAGATGCCGAGCATCGTCAGCCCGACGCGGTCGAAGATGCCCGGCTGGCCGGGGAGGGTCGGCAGGTCCTTCCACAGCAGGTAGAGCAGGCCGAGCAGGGCACTGGGCAGGATCAGCATCATCGCGATCGTGCGGCGGTCGTGCACGAGCTGGCGCAGCACGCGGACGGTGGTCGCGCCGGTGAGGCGGAGGCTCAGCTGCCGGACGGCGGCACGCTCGACGGTTGCGGTGGTCATGCCGCCACCTCCTGCGCGCGGGCGCGGATGAGCTGGAGGAACGCCTCTTCGAGGTCGTCGGACCCGCCGTCGGCACGCAGTTGTGCGGGCGTGGAGTCGGCGAGCAGGTCCCCGTCGCGGAGGAGGAGCAGCCGGTCGCAGCGGGCGGCCTCGTCCATCACGTGGCTGGAGACGATGAGCGTCGTCCCGGCGTCGGCGAGGGCGTGGAACCGGTCCCAGAGGTCGACGCGCAGCACGGGGTCGAGGCCGACCGTCGGCTCGTCGAGCACCAGCACGTCGGGCTCGCTGACCAGGGCGCAGGCCAGGGACGCCCGGCTCTGCTGGCCGCCGGACAGGTTGAGCACGAGCTGCCCCGCTGCGTCGGCCAGGCCGACGTCGGCGATCACGCGGTCGGCCGCGCGCCCGTCGCGGCCGTACAGGGCGGCGAAGTAGCGGGCGTTCTCGCGGACGGTGAGGTCGGCGTAGACGCTCGGCGCCTGGGTCACGTAGCCGACCCGCGCCCGCAGCCACGGGACGCCCGCGGGCCGGCCGAGGACGGTGACCTCGCCGGATCGCACCTGCTGGACGCCGACCATCGCGCGCATGAGCGTGGTCTTCCCGCTGCCGCTGGGGCCGAGCAGGCCGGTGACGCGGGCGGCTTCGACGGTGAAGGAGAGGCCGTGCAGCACCCGGCGGTGCCCGCGGTCGACGACGAGATCGGTGACGGTGACGCCGGGTTCCATGGGTCCTCCAGAAACTCAACACCTGATGAACTCAACGCTAGATGAGTTGTTCCGTCGTCGTCAACGGGGCCGTTGATCCCTGCGTGCGACGCCGCGGGGATGATCGTCGGCGTGCCCCCGCCAGTGACCATCACCGATCCCGCAGACCCTCGGGTGGCCGACTTCCGCAACCTCAAGGCGGGGGACCGCCCCGAGGGCACGCCCCGCTGGGGCGGTCCGGTGATCGTCGAGGGGGTGCCGGCGGTCGAGCGGCTGCTGGCGTCGCCCTACCGGGTGCGCGCCGTGTTCGGGGTGCCCGGCCGGGTGGCCGCGCTGGACCTGCCCGACGACGTGCCGGCGTTCGAGGCCGACAAGTGGCTGCTGTCCGAGGTGATCGGCTTCCGGCTCACCCGCGGCGTGCTCGCCTCCGCCGACCGCCGTCCGCCGGCCGATCTGGACGCGCTGCTGGCCGGGCCCGACCCCGCCGCCCCGCGCCGCCTCGCCGTCCTGGAGGCGCTCAACGACGCCGAGAACCTGGGCTCGATCGCCCGCTCCGCGCTCGCGCTGGGCATCGACGGGCTGCTGCTCGACCCGCGCTGCGCCGACCCGTTCTATCGCCGGTCGGTGCGCGTCTCGATGGGGCACGTGCTGGCGCTGCCGTTCGCCGTCCTGCCGGACTGGCCGGGCGACCTCGCCCGGTTGCACGACGCCGGCTACCTCACCGTCGCGCTGACCCCGGCGCCCGACGCCGTCGACCTGACCGACGTCGACCCGCGGGCGCACCCCCGGACGGCGGTGCTGCTGGGCGCCGAGGGGCCGGGTCTCACGCCCGAGGCGCAGGCCGCGGTCCGCGTGCGCGCCCGGATCCCGATGCGGCCGGATGTCGACTCGCTCGGCGTCGCAGCGGCAGCCGCGATCGCCTTCGCCACGCTTCGGTAGCTCCTCCGCGCTAGCCCCGGAGGGAGAAGCGGGCGAGCATGGCGCGGGCCTCCTCGGCGTGCGCCGGGTTGCACATCACGTCGTACCGGCTGGCCACGATCTTGTTGGTGCTGGTGAAGTCGCGCCGGCCCCGGGTGGCGGCGTACCCCATGCCGCCGAACGCCGCCCCGAACGCCAGCCCGATGGCCAGGCCGGTGAGCACCGACCCGATCCAGGCGCCGCCGCTGGAGCTGAAGATGCCGAGCAGCAGGCCCACGAACAGCCCCCACCAGGCGCCGCCGGCGGCGCCCGCGGCGATCGCCCGGCCCATGGTCAGCCGGCCGGTGACGGTCTCGATCATCCGCAGGTCGGTGCCGATGATCGTCACGTTCTCGACGGCGAACTTCTCGTCGGCGAGGTAGTCGACCGCGGCCTGGGCCTGCTCGTAGCTGTCGTAGGAACCCACCTGCACGCCGCCGAGCGGCATCGACACCGACGCTGACATGTCCGTCTCCACTCCTGAGGCCGAGCAATGGTTCCCAGCCTCACCCGGCGAGGGCACTCGGACAAGCCTCCTGACGTCCGGAACGTCCCCTGGACGGCGTCGCGCGCGTACTGTCCGCAGCACCCGGCAGAGGGCGGTCTCCGCTGGTCCCGTCCACGCCGGCGGAAGCACGACGCCGGAGCTCACCATGTCTCTGCCCAACTCCCAGGACGGCGCCGCCGACCGGCCTTCCCCAGCCACCCCGGCCGCGGCACCACCGACCTCGGCCCCGACCGCATCCCCGACCGTCGCCCGACCTCCGGCGCCGGCCGTGCCGAAGTCGCGGACCGGCATGGTCTGGGTGACCGTGTGCGCGGGGGCGCTCATCGCGGTCGCCCTGATCGTCTTCATGGTGCAGAACACGCACACCGTGCAGGTGCACTTCCTCGGCCTGACCGGCAGCACGTCACTGGCACTGATGCTGCTGATCGCCGCGCTCGGGGGCGTACTGCTCACCCTGATCCTCGGCAGCGCCCGGATAATCCAGCTGCGCCGCACGCTCCGGCACCGGGAGTCGGCCGGGCGCTGAACCCGGCGCGGGCGGCGGTCAGACCAGGCTGTCGGCCCAGGCCCGGTGCAGGCCAGCGAACCGGCCGGTGCCGCCCACGAGGTCGGAGGGGGAGCCGTCCTCGACGATCCGGCCGTCGTCCATCACCAGCACGCGGTCGGCGAACTCCACCGTGGACAGCCGGTGGGCGATGATCAGCGCGGTCCGGTCGGCGAGCAGGGTGCGCAGTGCCCGCTGCACGAGCCGCTCGCTCGGGACGTCGAGGGAGCTGGTCGCCTCGTCGAGGATCAGCACCGCCGGATCGGCGAGGAAGGCCCGCGCGAAGCTGACCAGCTGGCGCTGCCCGGCCGAGAGTCGGCCGCCCCGGCGGCGGACGTCGGTGTCGTAGCCGTCGGGCAGCGCGTCGATGAAGGCGTGCGCGCCGATCGCGCGGGCGGCGTCCTCGATCTCGGCGCGGCTCGCCTGCGGCCGGCCGAACGCGATGTTGTCGGCGATCGTGCCGGAGAACAGGAAGCTCTCCTGGGTCACCATCACGACGGCACGGCGGAGGTCGGCGTCGGCGAGGCGGCCCAGCGGGACGCCGTCGAGACGGATCTCGCCCTCGCCCGGATCGTAGAAGCGGGCCGCCAGCCGGGCCAGCGTCGACTTGCCGGCCCCGGTGGCGCCGACGAGCGCGACGGTCTGGCCGCCGGGGATGTGCAGGTCGAGGCCGGGCAGCACCGTGCGCTCGCCGTACCCGAAGCGCGCACCGTCGAAGGTGAGCTCACCGGCGGCCTCCGGCAGCGCCACCGGCTCCGCCGGCTCCCGGACGGTCGGCTCCTCCTCGAGCACCCCGGACAGCTTCTCCAGCGCCGCCGACGCCGACTGGTAGGAGTTGTAGAACATCGCGACGTCCTGCAGCGGGTCGTAGAACCGCCGCAGGTAGAGCAGGAACGACACGAGCGTGCCGACGGCCAGGTCGCCGTCGAGGACGCGCAGGGCGCCTACGCCGAGGACGGCGACGGTGACCAGGTTCCCGATCAGCGTGACCGACGGGACGAAGACGGCGATCAGCCAGAAGGTGCGGTCCTGGGCGCGCCGGTTGTCCTCGTTCAGGACGGCGTGCAGCTGGTCGTTGCGTGGCTCGCGACGGAACGCCTGCACCGCCCGGATGCCCCCGAAGGTCTCGGTGAACTGAACGATCAGCGCCGCGATCGTCTCGCGGGTGCGCCGGTAGGCAGCGGTCGAGTTGCGCTGGAACCAGCGCGCCACCCACAGCAGCGCCGGGAACCCGAGCAGGGCGATGAGCCCCAGCGGCGGGTCGAGCACGATCAGCACGACGCCGATCGTGACGACGCTGAACAGGGCGGTCAGCAGGTTGTCCAGACCCTCGTCGAGAAGCTCGGCCAGCGCCTCGACGTCGCTGGTGAGGCGGCTGATCGTCTTGCCCGAGGTGTACCGCTCGTGGAAGGCCAGGGGGAGGCGCTGGACGTGCGCGAACACCCGGCGGCGCAGGGTCAGCAGCACGGCCTGCCCGACCCGACCCGACCAGGTGAGGAAGACATAGCGCAGTGCGGTGTCCAGCAGAGCCGCACCGACCATCGCCGCGGTGATCCAGATCAGCGGGCCGGGATCGCCGTGGCTCAGCGCGGGTACCGCGACATCGATGCCGACCCCGATCAGGAACGGCCCGGCCAGCCAGGCGATGTTCTGCACGATGATCGTGGCGAGCAGGCCCCACAGTGCGCGGTGGTGCGGCGCGAGCAGCTCACCCAGCAACCGGCGCGACCGGGCGCGCAGGAAGATGCCCGCGCCCGTCGAGAGCTGCTCGGTGTCCTCGGTGGCGACCCCGCGCCAGTTCTCGGTGGGCGCGCTCACAGCAGGGCCTCCGCGAGCTCGCTGTCCTGTGCGAGCAGGTCGCGGTACTCGGGCACCTCGGCCAGCAGGTCGGTGTGCCGGCCCAGCGCCGCGATCCGGCCCTCGGCCAGCAGCGCCACCCGGTCGGCCAGCAGCACCGTGGAGGGGCGGTGCGCCACGACCAGCGCCGTCGTCCCGGACAGCACCTCGCGCAGGGCCTGCTCGACCAGTGACTCGGTGTGCACGTCCAGCGCCGACAGCGGGTCGTCGAGGATCAGCACCGACGGCCGGCCCAGCACCGCCCGCGCCAGGGCGAGCCGCTGCCGCTGACCGCCGGACAGCGACAGGCCCTGCTCGCCGATGCGCGTGGCCAGCCCCCACGGCAGCTCGTGCACGAACTCGGCCTGCGCGACCCGCAGCGCCTCCTCGACATCGGCGTCCGTGGCCTCGGGGCGGCCCAGGGTCAGGTTCTCGCGGACGCTCATCGAGAACAGCGTGGCGTCCTCGAAGGCCGTGGCGACGACGCTGCGCAGCTGCGCCAGCGGCAGGTCGCGCACGTCGACACCGTCCAGGGTCACCCGGCCGGCCGTCACGTCGTAGAGCCGCCCGACCAGACCGGTCAGCGTGGTCTTGCCCGAACCGGTGGCCCCGACCAGTGCCACCGTCTCTCCGGGAGCGATCTCGAGATCCACCCCGGCGAGCACCGGTTCGGCCGAGCCCGGATAGGTGAAACCGGTGTTCTCGAAGCGCAGGCGGGCGGGGGAGCCGATCGTCGCGGGCCGGATACCCGGCGGGTCCGTGACGGTGATCGGCTCGTCGAGGAGCTCACCGATGCGGTCGCAGGCGCTGGCGGTCTCCTGCGCGAACGCGATCAGGAAGCCCAGCGACAGGATCGGCCACAGCAGCACGGTGAACAGCGCCACGAAGCCCACGAGGCCGCCGACGGTGAGCGCCCCGGCGTGCACGGCCAGCGCCCCGCCCACCAGGATCACCGCGAGGGTCAGCTGCGGGTGCAGCTCGAAGACGCACCAGAGCAGGGCGAGCGTGCGCACCTTCTTCAGCTGCAGGGTGCGCAGCGTGCTCGCCTTGGTGTCGTAGCGGTCGAACACCAGCCCGCTGCGGCCGAGCGACTTCACCACCCGGATGCCCTGCACGGCCTCCTCGACGTCGGTGGTCAGCTCGCCCTGCTGGTCCTGCACCTGCCGGGACTGCACGTTGTAGCGCTTCTCCCAGCGCATCGCGAGGACGCTCAGCGGCACCGTCGTCAGCAGGACGGCCAGCCCGAGGGGCCAGTAGGTGAGCAGCAACAGAACCAGGACGACGGCGCAGGTGACCAGGTTGACCACGAGGAACACCGCGCCGAACCCGACGAAGCGGCGAACGGTGGAGACGTCGGTGGTAGCGCGGGACAGCAACTGCCCCGAGGCCCAGCGGTCGTGGAACGCCACCGGCAGCCGCTGCAGCCGTTGGTAGAGGGTGTCGCGGAGGTCGCGCTCGAGCCGCAGGCAGCTCTTGCCCATCGTCCAGCGCCGCAGGAAGAACAGTGCGGCCTCGGCGACCCCGAAGACGAGCGCGAGACCGATCAGCGGGATCAGGCCCGCCCGGTCGTGGTTCGCGATCGGCCCGTCGACGACGGCTGCGGTGATGAGCGGCACGGCGAGCTGGGCGAGGGTCGCGAGCAGTGCGGCGGTGAAGGTCAGCAGGATGAGCCCGCGGTAGGGCCGGGCGAACGGCCACAGGCGCATCAGTGCGGAGAGCCGGCCCCGCCCGTCGGTCGGCGACGGTTCCGGGGCGGGGTCGATCATGTTCCTGAGGCTATGCCGAGGTAGTGACCGAAGCGAACGAGTTTCGTTTTCGGTGGACGACGTGTCCCGACCTAGCGGTGCCGGCGGACCCCGAAGACGATGTCCTCCCACGCCGGGATGCGGGCACGCGGGTCGTCGGAGTCGGAGTCGTCGGGGGTGCGCCCGAGGACGACGGTGTCGTGATCGGCCACCGCGTCGAGGAGTGCCTGGTCGACCGGGTCGCCCGCCGGCCGCTCGGCGACCACCCCCGCCTCCGGATCCACGTGCGGGGTGATGCCGTCGAGGTCGGTCCCGACGGCGGCGACCACGGCGTCCCCGGTCTCGTCGTCCTCGTCCGCGTCGATCACGACGGCGGGCTCCGCGGCGCGGCCGCCGACGCGCAGCGCCGTCACCGGCCGGGACCGGTGCGACGGGTTGGCCGCGAGGCCGGCGGGGACGTCGGGGACGACGCGCACCAGGCGGGTGCCCTCGGCGAAGTCCAGCGTCGCGGCGTCGTGCGGGGTGACCGTGCGCGAGGGCAGGTCGAAGCTCCAGCGCGTCGTCCCCGCGTTGTCGCCGGCCCGCCACGCGGCGGTGACGAGCCAGGTGCCCTCGTCACCGCGGTGGGCGTCCCAGCTCACGTCGTCGACGGGGCAGTCGAGGAGGCGGAGCCGCTCGTTCATGAAGCGGGCGAGCGCGGAGGTCGGCGTGCCCTCGGACAGCCGGACGCGTGCGTCCTGCGCCTGCTCGGCCACGCGGGCGCGCTCCTGCAGCACGGGGTGGGCGAACCGCATGATCCGCTCGACCCGGGTGCCGGAGGCGGCGGCGACCTGTTCCGGGGTCTCGCCGGAGCGGATGCGCGCCTGGATGACCCGCGGCGGCAGCTCGGTGCCGAGGTCGACGTCGATCTGGGTGAGCCGGCGGGTGTCTCCGCGGGCGGCCGCGCGCAGGCGGTCGTCGATCGGCAGCTCGAAACGGTCGCCGTCGTCGGAAGCGTCGGCAGCGAGGATCAGGCTCTTGCCGTCGTCGGAGATCGCCACGAGGCGCAGCGTGCGCATGGACGACCTCCTGCACGAAACGGCGGAACCGGACCCGGGAAGAGAACGGAGCCCGAGGCTATCGGCGGGGCGGTGTTGCGCCCCGCAGGTTCCCCGGCGCGGCGCGTCGAGGTCCCCCGGCCGGGGGGTGCGGAAGGCCGCGCCCCCCGCCGATGACGAGCGTGACACGAGTTCGAAACGTGCGCGGGGCACCGTGACGGCGAGCGGCCGATCGGGCGCGGCGGCATGGAATCCTGCGGCACGCCGCTCCGCCGGAGCGTGCGGACGACCGAGCCGAGGAGGTGCGATGACCGGGCCGACGACCGTGGCTGCCGGCGTGGCGGCGGCCGACCGGTCGGCCTCCGCGCTGCCCTCCGGGACGCGCGCCGCGATCGCCGGGATCGCCGGCGCCGCCGGGGCCTGGTGTCCCGCGCTGTCGCCCGAGGGCGACCGCGTCGCCTACGTGACCGACCGCTCCGGATCCCCCCGGCTCGAGGTCGCCGACATCGAGGGCCCGGCGACGCCGGCGGTGCTCTCGGGTCCGGCCGAGGAGGTGGTGTCGGTCGCCTGGTCGCCCGACGGTGCCTGGCTGGCCTACCTGGTGAGCCCCGGCGGCTCCATCTGCGCCGAACTGCACGTCGTCCGCCCCGACGGGTCCGGCCACCGGGTCGTCGCGGGGGCGGACCCGCGTGCCACCGTCTTCGCCGGCGGCTGGACCGGCCCCGGGCACTACGTCTGCTCGATCGCCCCCGGCGACGGGCCCGACGCCGACATCGTCCTGGTCGACGCCGCCGAGGGCTCCGCCCGCACGCTGGCCCGCGGCGGTTTCCTCTCGGTCACCTCGGTGTCGGCCGACGAGCGGTTCCTGCTGGCCCGCCGCGGCCCGCGCGGGTACCGGCACATCGTGATCATCGACGTCGCCACCGGCGAGCAGCGCCGGGTGCTGGGCCGCGACGAGCCCGGCGGGCTCGCCTCGGAGGACGGTCGGTTCGGCCCCGACGGCCGTTCGGTCTACCTGCGGGCCTCGCTGCCCGGGCCGCCCGGCGCGGACCGCGCCGGTCTGGTGGTCGTCCCCCTGTCGGACGACGGCGTGCCCGGCGGCGCCTCCGTCGTGCTGTCCCGCCCCGACGCCGATCTCGACGGGTACGCCCTGCGCACCGACGGCACCCTGCTCGCGGTGTGGAACGCCGCCGGCGTCACCCAGTTGTGGGTGCACGACCGGGCCGACGGCGGCGTGGTCCGCGAGATCGGTCTGCCCGAGCCGGTCATGCCGGGCTGGTCGCTGGCCTCCGACGGCGCGACGATGATCGCCGAGCTGACCGGTCCCCGCACACCGCGCCGGCTCTGGCGGGTGCCGCTCGACCGCCCCGACGTGCCGGTGCCGCTCCCGTCGGCACCGCCGCGCCCCGATCCCGGCCTGCTGGTCGACCCCGTCCGCCACGACTACCCGGCGCCCGACGGGCTGATGCTGTCCGGCTGGCTCTACGTGCCCCCGGGGGTGCGCGGCCCCAATCGCACGGTGGTGAGCTTCCACGGCGGTCCGGAGGGGCAGGAACGCCCGGGCTACTCGCCGGTGGCGCAGAGCCTGGTCGCCGCCGGGTTCACCGTGTTCGCGCCCAACATCCGCGGATCCGGGGGCCAGGGCCGCGCGTTCGTCTCGGCGGACGACGGGCCGGCGCGCGAGGCGTCCTTCGCCGACGTGCCGACGACGGTCGAGGCGCTGGTGGCCGCGGGCATCGCCGTGCCCGGCCGGCTGGGCGCGCACGGCTGGTCCTACGGCGGCTACCTCACCCTCGTCGCGCTGACCCGCTGGCCGGACCTGTTCGCCGCCGGTGCGACCCTGGCCGGGATGAGCGACCTGCGCACCTTCTTCGCCGGCACCGAGCCGTGGATGGCCGCCGCCTCGGTCACCGAGTACGGCGACCCGGTCACCGATCGCGAGATGCTGGCCGCGATCTCCCCGATGACTGCCCTGGACCGGCTGACCGCACCGGTGCTGCTGGCCCACGGCGACCGCGACACCAACGTGCCGGTCGCCGAGTCGGTGCAGGCGCACCAGGCGCTGCAGGCCCTCGGTGCGCGCAGCGAGCTGCTGCTCCTGCCCGGCGAGGGGCACACGATCGTCGGCCGCGACCACCTGCTCGAGCTGAGCGAGCGGGTGGCCGGCTGGTTCGACCGCTGGCTGTGAGCGGCTCGCCCTTCGCCGGCTATCCCGCGTCCGCAGTCGACGAGGCCGTCGGCCCGGACGGCCGGCCGCGGGAGGGCTACGCCGTCGTCGAGCAGGGCCTGGGCCGGCTCGGCGCGGCCGGCCTGCCCGCCGCCGTCGCCGCGCTGGCCGCCGAGCATGCCGCGCAGGGGGTGACCGTCGGGTCGTGGTCGGACGGCCGGCAGCAGGTGCGGCCGCTGCCCCTCGATCCGGTGCCCCGCGTGGTGACGGCGGCGGAGTGGGCGACCGTCGCGGCCGGCGTCGAGCAGCGCCACCGCGCGCTCAACGCCTTCCTCGCCGACGCCTACCGGGCGGCGGGCCGCAGGCGCAGCGACGCCGACCGGTCCGCGGAGATCGTGCAGGCCGGGGTGCTGCCGGAGTGGGCGGTCGCGCACAGCCCCGGCCGGGATCCCGGCGCGATCGCGCTCGCGTGGCCGGGGCAGCCGCGGGCGACGCTGGCCGCGACCGACGTCGTCCGCACCCCGGACGCGGGCTGGACGGTCGTCGCCGACAACCTCCGGGTGCCCGCCGGCCTCGGCTACGCGCTCGCGGCCCGCGACACCGCACGCTCGGCCGTGCCCGACCTGTTCCCCGCCGACGGCGGCCCGATCGACCCGTGGGACGCGGTCGCCCTGTTGCGCGACGGGCTCACCGCCGCCGCGCCCCCGTCGGGTGGGGGGCGGATCGCCGTCCTGACCGCCGGGGACGACGACGACGTCTGGTACGAGCACCAGCTGCTGGCCGACGCCCTCCGGGTGCCGCTGGTGCGGGCGACCGATGTCTGGCCCCGGATGGACGGCGGCGTGGAGCTGGCCATCGGCGGGCGGCGGCGGGCCGTGGACGTGCTCTACCGCCGCTTCGACGACGCCGCTCTCGGCGCGTACCGCACGCCCACCGGCCAGGCGCTGGACTCGCTGCTGACCGAGGCAGTGCGCTCGGGCCGGCTCGGGCTGGCCAACGTGCCCGGCAACGGTGTGGCCGACGACGCCGCGAGCTACGCCTGGGTGCCGGCGATGATCGGCTTCTACCTGGGCGAGGAGCCGCTGTTGCCCTCGGTGCGCACCTGGGTGCTGGCCGACCCCGCGCAGTGGGCGGAGGTCCGCGAGCGGCTGCACGAGCTCGTGCTGACGCCGGTCGCGGGCTACGGCGGCGGGGGAGCGGTCTTCGGCCCGTCGTGCTCGGCCACCGAGCTCGCGGAGCTGCAGGCCGAGGTGGCCGCCGCCCCGCACCGGTTCGTCGCCCGGGAGCCGGTGGTCGGCTCGACCGCACCCACGGTGGTGGACGGCGTCCTGCGGCCCCGCCACGTGGATCTGCGGGTGTTCTCCGTGGCCGGGCCGACGACGCGAGCGCTGCCGGCACCGCTGACGCGCGTGGCGGGCGCCGAGGGCTCGACGGTCACCAGCACGGCGCTGGGCGGTGGCACCAAGGACACCTGGCTGCTCCGCTGAGGGACGTCAGAGCCGCTCGGCCACGTGGTCGATGCAGGCGGTGAGCGCGGACACGTCGTCGGGGTCGACGGCGGGGAACAGGCCGATCCGCAGCTGGTTGCGGCCGAGCTTGCGGTAGGGCTCGGTGTCGACGACGCCGTGCGCCCGGAGCGTCGCGGCGATGGCGGCCGCGTCGACGGACTCCGCGAAGTCGACGGTGCCGACGACGTAGGAGCGCTGCGCGGGGTCGGCGACGAACGGCGTCGCGTAGGCAGACCGCTCGGCCCAGTCGTAGAGCCGCGCCGACGACTCCCGGGTGCGGGCCACCGCGCCGGCGAGGCCGCCGAGTGAGTGCAGCCAGCGGATCTGGTCGGCCAGCAGGAAGAGGGTCGCGATCGCCGGGGTGTTGTAGGTCTGGTCCTTCGCCGAGTTGTCGACGGCGACGGAGAGGTCGAGGAAGCCGGGGATCCAGCGGCCCGACGCCTTGATCTCGGCGACCCGCGCGAGCGCGGCCGGCGACATCAGCGCCAGCCACAGCCCGCCGTCGGCGGCGAAGGACTTCTGCGGGGCGAAGTAGTAGACGTCGGTCTCGGAGACGTCGACGGGGAGGCCGCCGGCGCCGCTCGTCGCGTCGATGAGCACCAGTGCGCCGTCGTCGGTGCCGGCCGGGCGCGCGACGGGCGCCATCACGCCGGTCGAGGTCTCGTTGTGCGCCCACGCGTACACGTCCACGCCCGCCCGGGCCTCGGGCAGGGCCAGCGATCCGGGCGGGGCCGTGGTGACCACCGGGTCGGCGAGGAACGGGGCCTCGGCGGCGCCCGCGGCGAACTTGGCCGAGAACTCGCCGTAGGTGCCGTGGGCGCTGCGCTCGCGGATCAGCCCGAAGAGCGCGGCGTCCCAGAACGCCGTCGTCCCGCCGTTGCCGAGCACGACCTCGTAGCCGTCGGGCAGGTCGAACAGGGCCGCCAGCCCTTCCCGGATCTCGCGGACCAGCCCCTTCACCGGCGCCTGGCGGTGCGAGGTGCCCATCAGCGCGGCGCCGTCGCCGGTCAGCGCCCGCAGCGCCTCCGGGCGGACCTTCGAGGGTCCGCAGCCGAACCGGCCGTCGGCGGGGAGCAGGCCGGCGGGGATGGAGATGCTCATCCGGGGATGCCTCTCGGTTCTCGGGGCACGTGCGGGCGGTGCGACGACGACGGCCCGGGACCGCAGAGCGCGGGACCGGGCCGTCGGTACGTCAGCGGACTGCGGTCAGGCGCGCGCGACCCCGGGGGTCGAGCGGTGCATGGTCTCTTCCCAGCCGTCGACCTCTTCGGGCTTGCGCGGGTCGGGGCCGATGTAGCGGGCCGACGGCCGCACCAGGCGCCCGGTGTTCTTCTGCTCGAGGATGTGCGCGCACCAGCCGGCGGTGCGGGCGCAGGTGAACATCGAGGTGAACATGTGGCTGGGCACCTCGGCGAAGTCGAGGACGATCGCCGCCCAGAACTCCACGTTGGTCTCGACCGGCCGGTCGGGACGCCGCTCGCGCAGCTCCTTCAGGGCGGCGTTCTCCAGGGCGAGGGCGGCCTCGAAGCGCGGGGCGCCGAGCTCCTCGGCGGAGCGGCGGAGCACGCGGGCCCGGGGGTCCTCGGCGCGGTAGACGCGGTGGCCGAAGCCCATCAACCGCTCCTTGCGGTCGAGCAGGTCCTTCACGTACTTCTCGGCGTCGCCGGACTTCTCGACGTCGTCGAGCATGTGCAGCACGCGCGAGGGGGCGCCGCCGTGCAGCGGGCCGGACATCGCGCCGATGGCGCCGGAGAGCGAGGCCGCGACGTCGGCGCCGGTGGAGGCGATGACGCGCGCGGTGAAGGTGGAGGCGTTCATGCCGTGCTCGGCGGCCGACGTCCAGTAGGCGTCGACGGCGGCGACGTGGCGGGGGTCGGGCTCGCCGCGCCAGCGCACCATGAACCGCTCCACGATGGTGGCCGCCTCGTCGATGCGCTTCTGGGGCACGGCGGGGACGCCGATCCCGCGGGCGGACTGCGCCACGTAGGACAGCGCCATGACGGCGGCGCGCGCGAGCTCCTCGCGCGCCTCCTCGGCGGAGATGTCGAGCAGCGGGCGGTAACCCCAGATCGGGGTCAGCATGGCCAGCGCGGCCTGCACGTCGACCCGCACGTCACCGGTGTGCACCGGGATCGGGAACGGCTCGGCCGGGGGCAGCCCGGGCCCGAACTTGCCGTCGACCAGCAGCGCCCAGACGTTGCCGAAGGTCACCTTGCCGACCAGGTCCTCGATGTCGACGCCGCGATAGCGCAGGGCGCCGCCGTCCTTGTCGGGTTCGGCGATCTCCGTCTCGAAGGCGATGACGCCTTCCAGGCCGGGTACGAAGTCGTCGGCCATCTCGCATGCTCCTCTGCGCGCGGTACCCGTACACGCACCGAAAGGCGTGCACGATTGCCCGTCGACCCTAGGCGCTCCCGACACGCCGAGCACACGCGGGGCGGTCGCAGCGGTCCCGGATGTGCCGTAACCCTCAGCGCCTGTCCGCGCCCCGGAGGCCCGGCGGTGCCAGCATGACGACGTGGCCGATCTCTCCAGCATGCGCAGGGACTACGACGACCGCCGGCTCGAGGAGGGTGCGCTCGCGTCGACCTGGGTCGAGCAGTTCGACCGCTGGTTCGCCGACGCCGTCGCCGCCGGGCTGCCCGAGCCGAACGCCGTCGTCGTCGCCACGGCCGACGCCGACGGTGCGCCGGACGCCCGGATCGTGCTCATGAAGGGCTACGACGCCGCCGGGGTGCTCTTCGGCACCAGCTACGCCTCGGCGAAGGGCGCGCAGCTCGCCGTCAACCCCCGCGCGGCACTGGTCTTCCCCTGGCACGCGATGCAGCGCCAGGTGCGGCTGACCGGCCGGGTCGAGCGCGTCGGTGCCACCGCGTCGGACGGGCTGTGGGACCCGCGGCCGCGGGGCGCCCAGCTGGCCGCCGCCGCGTCGCTGCAGTCGACCGTCGTCGCCTCGCGGCAGGAACTGGTCGACCGGATGCGGCTGCTCGACGAGCAGACGCCGGAGGGGAAGCTGCCGCGGCCGGAGGTCTGGGGCGGTTACCGCGTCGTGCCGGAGCGGGTGGAGTTCTGGCAGGGCGGCGCCGACCGGCTGCACGACCGGCTCGTGTTCGTGCGGGATGACGAGGAGGGCGGGGGCTGGATCGTGCAGCGGCTGGCGCCGTGAGCGAACAGGGCCGTGAGCATCGCAGCGAGCGCCGGCGAGCGAGGAGCGGAGCGGGCCGCGGGAGCGAACCGGTGACACCGTGAGCTCGCCGCCCGGCGAGGAGCTGCCGGTCGAGGAAGCGCCGGTGCAGGACCTCGCTCCCCGGCGCCGGGGGTGGGCGATCGACACCGCCCCGCTGCGCAACCCCGCCTACCGGCGGCTGTTCGGCGGCGTCGCCGCGACCATGCTCGGCCAGCAGATGACGCTGGTCGCCGTCCCCTTCCAGGTCTACGCGCTGACCCGCTCGTCGCTGCTGGTCGGCGTCACCTCGATGGTCGCGCTGGTGCCGCTGGTCGTCTTCGGCCTGCTCGGCGGCGCGATCGCCGATGCGATGGACCGGCGCCGGCTGATGCTCATCACCTCGGCCGGCGCGGCGGTGACCAGCACGCTGCTCGCTCTGCAGGCGCTGCTGCCCGGGGGCGGGAACCTGGCGGTGCTCTGGGTGCTCGCCGCCTGTGTCTCCGGGTTCGCGGCGGTCAACCAGCCCACGCGCAGCGCGGTGATCCCGGCGCTCGTCGGGGCCGAGGGGGTCGCCGGGGCCAACGCTCTGGCGATGACGGTTCGGCAGGCCGGCGTGATCGTGGGGCCGCTGCTCGCCGGCGTGCTGATCGGCGTCGGTGACCTGTTCCTGGCCTACACCGTCGACGCGGTGGGCTTCGTGGTCGCCGTCCTCCTGCTGCGCGGGCTGCCGGCGCTGCCGCCCGGGCACGCGGCCGGCCCGCTGCGGCTGCGCTCGGCCGTGCGCGGCGTCGGGGAGGGGTTCGCGTTCCTGCACACCCAGCCGGTGCTGCTCATGACGTTCGTCGTCGACATCGTCGCCATGATGTTCGCCTGGCCGCAGGCGGTGTTCCCGGAGCTCTCGCAGACGCGGTTCGCCGAATCCCCCAACAGCCTCGGCTGGCTGTTCGCCGGGGTCTCGCTGGGGGCCCTGACGATGGGCCTGACCTCGGGCTGGGTGTCGCGGGTCGACCGGCAGGGCGCGGTCGTGCTGGGTGCGATCGTCGTGTGGGGGCTGGCGATCGTCGGGTTCGGCCTCGCTCCGGCGCTGTGGGTCGCCGTCCTGTGCCTGGCGGTGGCGGGTGCGGGCGACATGGTCAGCGCCGTCCTGCGCACCTCGATGCTCCAGCTGGCCGCGCCGGAGGGCATGCGCGGACGCATGCAGGGCGTGTTCATCGTCGTGGTCGCCGGCGGACCCCGGCTGGGTGACCTGCGGGCCGGGGCGCTGGCCAGCGCCGCCTCGGTGGGCGTCGCGATGGTGTCCGGCGGCGTGGTCGTGGTGGTTGCGATGGCCGTCGTCGCGGTGGCGGTGCCCTCGTTCCGGCTCTTCCGGGCGTCCCGCTCGGCCGCGTGACACCGACCGCCCGAGGGGTTGCGGTCCGGCCGGGCTCGCCCGCCCCCGAGAAGGGCGAACCGGCCGGACCTGCGGGGACCAGGGATACACGCGATCAGTACGTTTCGGTACCGATATGACGAAATCGTAATCTGGCCCGTACCGACCGGAGCTGCCCTCAGGCCAGGGCGTGCGCGACCACGGTCAGGTCGGCGACCAGGGCGTCGTAGGCGGCGGGGCGGTCGGCGTCGGGCGTGCGGAGGATCGCCGAGGGGTGCGTGGTCGCGAGCATCCAGGTCTGGACCGGCGCGTCCTCGTCCTCGTCGGCCACGGCGACGTCCGCCGCGCCCGGCAGGGTCCAGGGCAGCAGGTGACCACGGTCCTTCGTGATCCGGAAGGACGGCGAGATCAGTGCCTTCGCCGCCGTCGCGCCGAGGCAGACCACGATCTCCGGCGAGAGGACGGCGAACTCTGCCTCGAGCCACGGCCGGCACGCCCGCAGGTGCTCGGGCCGGGGCGTCTGGTGGATCCGTCGCTTGCCCTTTACGGCGAACGCGAAGTGCTTGACCGCGTTGGTCACGTAGGCGTCGCGGCGGTCGATCCCCGCGTCGCGGAGCGCCCGGTCCAGCACCGTGCCGGCCGGGCCGACGAACGGCTCGCCCCGCCGGTCCTCCTGGTCGCCGGGCTGCTCGCCGACGAACACCACCCGCGCCGTGGCGGGGCCCTCGCCGAAGACCGTCTGCGTCGCCGGCTCCCACAGCTCGCACGCGCGGCAGCCCGCCGCGGCCGCGCGCAGCCCGTCGAGCCCGACGCCCTCGGGTGGCCGGGCCGGACCGGAGGAATCGCTCATGGGCCGATGACACCCCAGGAAGAGCTCCTGCGCGAGAGGGAACGCCCGATACGGTTTCGCCCGTTCACAGCGCACCAGGGGAGGGCCAGTGCTCGAGTTCGACGGGCTCCACAAGAGCTTCGGCGGCAACCACGTGCTCGACGGCGTCGGCTTCGCCGTCGCGCCGGGCACGATGTTCGGCTTCTGCGGTTCGAACGGCGCCGGCAAGACCACGACCATGCGGATCGCGATGGGCCTGCTGCGGGCCGACGCCGGCACCGTCCGCTGGCAGGGCCGTCCCCTCGACCAGGAGTCGCGCCGCCGGATCGGCTACATGCCGGAGGAGCGCGGCCTCTACCCCAAGATGAAGGTCGGCGAGCAGGTCACCTACTTCGCCCGGCTGCACGGCATGGGTGCCGCCGCGGCCGCCCGCGCCGCCGAGGAGTGGACCACCCGGCTGGGGCTCGGCGAGCGCCGGGGCGATGCGGTCGAGAAGCTGTCGCTGGGCAACCAGCAGCGCGTCCAGCTGGCCGCGGCGCTGGTCAGCCGGCCCGAGGTGCTGATCCTCGACGAGCCGTTCTCCGGGCTCGACCCGGTCGGCGTCGACGCGCTCGCCGAGGCCCTCCTCGAGCAGGTGCACCAGGGCGTGCCGGTGGTCTTCTCCAGCCACCAGCTCGATCTGGTCGAGCGGCTCTGCCACTCGGTCGGCATTCTCGCCCGCGGGCACATGGTCGCCACCGGCACCGTCGAGGAGCTCCGGCAGCGCGAGGACGGGCGGCTGCTCCGGATCGTCGTCCCCGATGCCCCGCACGGCTGGGCCGTGGGCCTGCCGGGGGTCCGCGTCGTGTCCGAGCAGGCCGGCGACACCCTGGTGGAGCTGGCCACCGGCACCGACGACCAGGAGGTGCTCGCCGCCGCCCTGCGGACCGGCCGGGTCACGCACTTCGCGTGGCGGCAACCCACCCTGGTGGAGCTGTTCCGCGAGGTCGTCGCGGCGAGGCCACAGGAGGTGGCGGCGTGACCGTGGCCCGCACGTCGGAGCTCCGGCCGCCGGGCAGTGCGGCGCTCGTGCGCCTGGTGGCCGCCCGCGAGATCTCCACCCGCATCCGCGACAAGACGTTCCTCTTCAGTTCGGCCGCCATCCTGCTGCTCGTGCTCGGTGCGATGGTCTTCCAGATCCTCGTCGCCTCGGGCGCGAGCAAGGTGACCGTCGGCGTCGTCGGTGACCGCGCCGCGCTGCAGCCGGCGCTGCAGGCCCAGGGCAAGGCCTACGGCGTCGACGTGACCGTCGTCGGCGTCGCCGACGAGGCCGCCGCCCGCGCCGCGGTCAGCGCCGGGAACGTCGACGGGGTGCTGCTCGACGGCACCGGGCCGGCGCCGCGCCTGCTCGTCGAGCGCTCGGCGTCGGGGCCGCTGAGCTCGGCGGTCCAGAACACGGTCAGCCAGCTGGCGCTGGGGCGGCAGCTCTCGGCGGCGGGGATCACGCACCTCGACGTCCCGCACGTGGGTGTCACCGCACTCGATCCGCAGGCCGACCAGGCCGGCGAGCGCACCGCGATCGCGATCGTCGGCATCGTCGTGCTGTACACGCTGCTGATCCTCATGGGGCAGTTCGTCGCCCAGGGCGTGGTCGAGGAGAAGTCGACCCGGGTGGTGGAGCTGCTGCTGGCCACGATGCGGCCCTGGCAGCTGCTCGCCGGCAAGATCGTGGGGCTCGGGCTGCTCGGGCTGGCGCAGATCGTGGCCATCTCGGTGGTCGGCGTCGCCGGCGCGATCGGCTTCGACCTCGTCAGCCTGCCCGGTCAGCTGATCGGCACCGTGCTGTCCGTCGTCGCCTGGTTCGTCCTCGGCTACGCCTTCTACGCCTCGGTGTTCGCCGCCGGCGCCTCGCTGGTGAGCCGGCAGGAGGACCTCGCCGGGGTCATCACGCCGCTGACGATCCTGCTGGTCGTCGGCTTCTTCATCGCCATCCAGGCCGCCAACGACCCGGCCGGCACGCTCGCCGTCGTCACCTCCTACATCCCCGGTCTCTCGCCCCTGGTGATGCCGGTCCGCATGGCGGCGGGCGACGTGGCGTGGTGGCAGGCGCTGCTGGCCGTCGTCCTCCAGCTGGTCGCCATCGCGTTCGTGGTGCGCCTCGGCGGCCGGGTGTACGCGGGGGCGCTGCTGCGCACCGGCGGCAGGACCAAGCTGCGGGAGGCGCTGCGCGCCGAGCGGATCTGACCCGGTTGGGCACAACCGGACCGGGGTAGCCGGTCGGCATGGGCATGCAGCTGGGCTACACGATGATGACCGAGCAGGCCGGGCCGAAGGACCTGGTCAGCCACGTGGTGGGCGCCGAGGCGGCGGGGTTCGACTTCGCCGTCAGCAGTGACCACTACTTCCCGTGGCTGGACGAGATGGGGCACTCGCCGAACGCCTGGACGACCCTCGGCGCGGCGGCCCAGGCGACCAGCCGCATCCCGCTGATGACCTACGTGACCTGCCCGACCTTCCGCTACCACCCGGCGGTCGTGGCGCAGCAGGCCGCGACGCTGCAGATCCTCTCCGACGGCCGGTTCACCCTCGGGCTGGGCGCGGGGGAGAACCTCAACGAGCACATCGTCGGCGGCGGCTGGCCGGGCGCCGACGTGCGCCAGGAGATGCTGGTCGAGGCCATCCACATCATCCGCGACCTCTTCGATGGCGGGTACACGAACTTCCGCGGCGAGCACTTCGACGTCGAGTCGGCCAAGCTCTGGGATCTCCCGGACACGCGGGTGCCGATCGGTGTCGCCGTCTCGGGCAAGCAGTCCTGCGAGCTCGCCGGTGAGCTCGCCGACGTGATGGTCGCCGTCGAGCCACGGGCCGAGCTCGGCGAGATGTTCGACGCGGCCGGCGGTGCCGGCAAGCCCCGGGTCGGGCAGATGCCGATCAGCTTCGGCACCGACAAGGGCGCCGCGGTCACCCGGGCGCACTCCCTGTTCCGCTGGTTCGGCCTCGGCTGGAAGGTCAACGCCGAACTGCCCGGGCCGCCGGCCTTCGACTCGGCCAGCCAGTTCGTGCGCGAGGACGACGTGGCATCGAGCATCCCCTGCGGCGACGACGTCGACGCCGTGATCGCGGCGGCAAAGGAGTACGCCGACGCCGGCTTCACCCACCTCGCCCTGGTGCAGATCGGCGGCGACCAGCAGGCGCCGTTCATCGAGTGGACCGAGCGGTCGCTGCTGCCCGCGTGGCGGGAGGCGTTCGGCGGCTGACCCCGCGGCGCGCCACCTTGGGGTGAGGTCACCCGGACGGGAGGCGCGCGGGCGGCCGCATGCCGAGATCATCAGCGCATGCGGAAGGACCTCGAGGTGCGCCTACGGCGCCTGCGGACCTCGGTGGACGTCGATGAGCTGCTCGATCTGGGCTGCGATCTGGCCGACGCCGGGCGGCAGGGCGACGCCGAGTGGTGCTTCCGCCGTGCCGCCGAGCTGGGGGAGCCGGTCGCGTGGTTCAACCTCGGCAACGCCCTCGCCGGGCAGGAGCGCTACGAGGAGGCGGTCGCCGCCTACGAGCAGGCCCTCGCCGGCGGCGAGCCCGACGCCTGGCGCAACCTCGGGCGCGTGCTGGAGACCCTCGGCGACCTCGCCGGGGCGATGCGCGCCTACCGCGGCGCGGCCGTGGCCGGTGACCTGCAGGGTGGCCTCCAGCTCGCGTTCCTGCTCCAGGAGCAGGGCGAGTTCGAGCAGGCGCACGAGGTCGCCGAGATGCTCGCCGCGGCCGGGGACGACGAGGCGGCCGCCGTGCTCGCCTGCTGGCGCTGGTGCGCCACCCGCGACCCCTCCCTCGAGCCGGACCTGCGGGCCGGCGCCGACCACTTCCCCTCGGCCCGGGGCGACCTGGCCGCGCTGCTGCGGGAGACCGGCCGCCCGGCTGAGGCCCGCTTCGTGCTGGAGCGCGGCGCCAAGCGGGGCGACGTCGAGTCGTGGCTGCCGCTCGGCAACCTCTACAGCGAGGAGCTGGGCGACGTCGAGGCCGCCGAGGAGGCCTATCGCACCGGCATCGCCACCGGCGACGTCTACTGCCACCACAACCTGGGCGTCCTGCTGGCCGACCGGGGCGACGTCGAGGGCGCGGTCGAGCAGTTCATGCTCGGCGCCGCCGCCGGTGACACGCTGGCCGCCTCGGCGCTCCGGGAGTACGACAGGGGCTGACCGGCCCCCGATCCGGGGCCACGACATGACCCCGTCACCCGGGACGTCGATACTCAGAAGGTGTCCGAAGCCACAGTCGACGTCGCCGACCTCCGCCGTCCGGACGGCGTGCCGCCCGATCCGGACGAGGGCCGCGCCGACGACGCCCCGCTGCGCGATGACATCCGGCTGCTCGGCCGCGTCCTCGGGGAGGTGATCGGGGAGCAGGCCGGCCGCGACGTGCTCGACCTCGTCGAGTCGACCCGCGTCGAGGCGTTCGGCGTGCACCGCTCCGAGGTCGACCGGGAGCAGTTGGCGCAGCGGCTGGCCGCCCTCGACGTCCGCGGTGCGAACCACGTCATCCGGGCGTTCAGCCACTTCTCGCTGCTGGCCAACCTGGCCGAGGACATCCACCACGAGCGCCGTCGCCGCTTCCACCGGCGGGAGGGGTCGCCCCCGCAGAAGGGCAGCCTGGCGGCCACCTTCGCGCTGCTCGACGAGGCGCAGCTGGACGCCGACGTCGTCGCCCGGGAGCTCTCCGGGGCGCTGGTCTGCCCGGTCGTCACCGCCCACCCCACCGAGGTGCGCCGGAAGACGATCTTCCAGGTGCAGCGGCAGATCCACGAGCTGATCGGCCAGCGCGACCGCGCGGCCCTCGGCGAGGTGGACGACGCGCAGTGGTCGGCCCAGCTGTGGCGCTCGGTGCTGACCCTCTGGCAGACGGCGCTGCTGCGCCTGTCGCGGCTGCGGCTGACCGACGAGATCGACGAGGCGCTGCGCTACTACGACCTGTCGCTGTTCGACGTGGTGCCGGCGCTCAACGCCGAGCTGCGCCGGGACCTCGCCGAGCGATGGCCGGACGCCGGGCTGCTGCCGCGGCCGATGCTGCTGCCGGGGTCGTGGATCGGCGGTGACCGCGACGGCAACCCGTTCGTCACCGCCGAGGCGCTGCGCCGGGCGACGTCGGCGCAGGCCGAGAAGGCGCTGGACCATTACCGCGCCGAGCTGACCGCGCTGGGCACGGAGCTGTCGATGTCCGACCGGCTCGTCCGGCCCACGGACGCGCTCTACGAGCTGGCCGAGCACGCCCAGGACGACTCCGCGTTCCGGGCCGACGAGCCCTACCGGCGGGCGCTGCGCGGCATCTCCGACCGGCTGTGCGCCACGGCCCGGCGGGTGCTCGGCCCCTCGCCGGCCTGGCTGCCGCACGTGGAGCTGGCGGCCTACGACTCGCCCGACGAGCTGCGGGCCGACCTCGACGTGGTCGACGCCTCGCTGCGCAGCCACGGCGCGGGCTCGCTGGCCGACGACCGGCTGCGGCGGCTGCGCGAGGCGGTCGAGGTGTTCGGCTTCCACCTCTGCGGGCTGGACCTGCGGCAGAACTCGTCGGTCCACGAGGAGGTGGTGGCGGAGCTGCTGGCCTGGGCGGGGGCGTGCGACGACTACGCCGCCCTCGACGAGGACGCCCGGGTGGCGCTGCTGGCCCGGGAGCTCACGATGCGGCGTCCGCTGATCCGGCCGGACGCCGAGCTGTCGGAGACCGCCCGCGGCGAGGTCGACGTGCTGGTGGCGGCCGCCGAGCGGGTCGCGCTGCTGGGCCCACGCACGATCCCGAACTACGTGATCAGCATGTGCGAGTCGGTGAGCGACGTCCTCGAGGTCGCCGTCCTGCTCAAGGAGGTCGGGCTGCTCGACCCCGACTCCGACGACGGCCCGACCTGCCCGGTCGGCATCTCCCCGCTGTTCGAGACGATCGACGACCTCAAGAACGCCGGCGCCACCCTGACCGCGATGCTGGGTCAGCCGCTCTACCGCTCGCTGCTGGCCTCCCGGGGGAACATGCAGGAGGTCATGCTCGGCTACTCCGACAGCAACAAGGACGGCGGCTATCTCGCGGCCAACTGGGCGCTCTACCGGGCCGAGCTGGCCCTGGTCGACGTGGCACGGGCCGAGGGCATCGCGCTGCGGTTGTTCCACGGCCGCGGCGGCACGGTAGGCCGGGGTGGCGGCCCCAGCTACGAGGCGATCCGGGCGCAACCGCCGGGCGCCGTCGCGGGGGCGCTGCGGATCACCGAGCAGGGGGAGGTGATCGCCGCCAAGTACGCCGATCCCGACCTGGCCCGCCGCAACCTCGAGGCGCTGGTGGCGGCCACGCTCGAGGCCAGCCTGCTCGACATCGAGGGGCTGGGCGACGACGCCGAGCCGGCCTACGAGCTGCTCGACGACCTCGCCGACCGGGCGCAGCAGGCCTACCGCACGCTGGTGCACGAGACCCCGGGGTTCGTCGACTGGTTCCGGGCCGCCACCCCGATCCGCGAGCTGGCCGAGCTCAACATCGGCAGCCGGCCGCCCTCGCGCAAGGCCGGCGACAAGATCTCCGACCTGCGGGCCATCCCCTGGGTGTTCAGCTGGTCGCAGACCCGGATCATGCTGCCCGGCTGGTTCGGCACCGGGTCGGCGCTCGAATCCTGGGTGGACGGGTCCGAGGATCGGCTCGCGCGCCTGCAGGACCTGCACCGGCGCTGGCCGTTCTTCCGGACGATGCTCTCGAACATGGGCATGGTGCTGGCCAAGACCGACCTGGGCATCGCCGCCGGGTACGCCGGGCTGGTGCCGGACGAGGACCTGCGGGCCCGCGTGTTCGACCAGCTCACCGCCGAGCACGAGCGCACCTGCCGGATGCTGCTGGCGGTCACCGGCGCCGACCACCTGCTCGCCGACAACCCGTCGCTGGCCCGCTCGATCCGCAACCGGTTCCCCTACCTGGAACCGCTGCACCACCTGCAGGTCGAGATGCTGCGCCGGCGCCGCGGCGGGGATGACAGCGCCGATGGCGCAGAGCTCGTGCGCCGCAACATCCAGCTGACCATCAACGGGATCGCGACCGCGCTGCGCAACAGTGGCTGAGCTGCGGGTCGTCAGCGCGGCCGATCAGCTGGAGGAGGTGGGCGAGCGGCTCAGCCTCCCGCGGGTGGCCCTGGCTCCGGCCCTGGTGGAGCCGGACACCCGCCTGCTGTCCGACGGCGAGGGCGCCGCCGTGCTGCTGCGCCGACAGTGGGTCGGCGACGGCTCGGCGGAGGCGTTGGTGCTGCACCGCGCGGGGGTGCCCCTCGAGCACCCCGCGGTGGTGGCCACCGCGGTCGGGTGGGGGTGCGAGCGGGTGCGGCACGCGACCACGGGCCGCACGGTGCCGATCCAGCCGCCCCCGGTGGACGCCCCCCTGGCCGACCGGTTCCTGCAGCTCGCGGCGCTGGCGGGCACCCGCGTGGAGGTCGCGGTCGCGCTCGCGCCGGACCGCGCCGACGAGGCCGCCCACACGGCCGCCGCCGACGTGCTGCGCGGGCTGGACCTGCCGGTGCTCAGCGAGGAGCGCCGCGACGTCCCGGTGCCCGAGGGTTCCCCGTGGATCGTCCTCGATCCCCTCGACGGCACGGGCAACTTCGCGGCCGATCTGCCGCCCTGGGCGTTCTCCGCCGCGCTCGTGGCGGCCGGGCAGCCGGTGGCCGGGCTCGTGGTCGACCTGTCGTCGGGACGCCGCTGGAGCGGGGCCGCGGGGGCGGGTGCCCGGCGGGACGGCGTGCCGATCGCCCCGCACCAGGGCAGCACGGTGCTCGTGCCGAGCGCCCCGGCGGGCGGCCTCGTCGCGGTGCCGTCGACCGCCGACCGCGTACGGATCGCCGGGTGCACGTCGATCGAGCTGTGCCTGGTCGCCGACGGCTCGGCGGCGGCCTGGCACGACCTCGACCGCAGCGGCAGCCACGTGCACGACGTCGCCGGCGGGCTCGCCGTCCTGCTGGCGGCCGGGGGGATCGCGCTGACGGCCGACGGCGCCCCCGTCGAGCTGTTCCCGCCCGGCGACCGGACGCTGCGGCTGGTCGCCGCGCCCACCCGGACCGCGGCCTGCGAGCTCGTGGCCGCCCTGACCTGAGGGCGATCGCTCCGTCAGCGGGGGCGGGCGGCGGCCGCGCGGACGGCGGCCAGCAGCGACTCCCGCTCATGCAGCGTCGTCCTGGCCCGGCCGAACGTCTCGCCCAGCGCCACCTCGGCGGCGTCGATCGCCCGCCAGTCGTCGAGCAGCACCGGCTCGGCGCCGCGGGCCACGAGGGTGTCCACCAGGTCGCCGGCCGGCCCCTCGACCCGCAGCGTGCCGTCCTGGGCGTCGGCGAGCAGGGCGGCGACGGTCTCCCGGGCGTCGTGCTTGTTGTGCCCGACGACGCCGCTGGGCCCCCGCTTGATCCAGCCGGCCGCGTACTCGCCGGGTGACGGGCGCCCGTCGCGCAGCACACGCCCGGCCTCGTGCGGCACGGTGCCCGACCGCTCGTCGACCGGCAGCCCCGGCAGCGGTGTGCCGCGGTAGCCGACCGACCGCACCACGAGGTCGGCCGGGATCACCTCCAGCTCGCCGGTGCCCATGGCGCGCCCCTCGGCGTCCACCGCCGTCCGCTCGACCTCGACGGCCGTCACCCGGTCGGTGCCGAGCAGCCGCACCGGCCGGCGGAAGAACCGCAGGGTCAGCCGGGTCCGGCCGGGGGTCGCCACGTGGCCGGTCCAGCCGCGGAGGACGGCGAGGTTGCGGCTCACGTTCCGGTCGGTGGCGGCCAGCTCCTCGGCGGCGGCGTCGAGCTCGAGGTCGGCCGGGTCGACCAGCACCGTCGCGCCGTCGAGCTCGCCGAGCTCGCGCAGCTCCTGGGTGGTGAAGGTGGCCTGGGCCGGGCCCCGGCGCCCCAGCACGGTGATCTCCTCGACCGGCGCGGCGGCCAGCGCGTCGAGCACGTGCTGGGGCATCTCGGTCGGCTCGAGCTCCGCCGGCGTGCGGGCCAGCACGCGGCCGACGTCCAGGGCGACGTTGCCGACGCCGACGACGACGACCGACCGCACCCCGGCCAGCGCCGCCTCGACCCGCGCCCGGTCGGCGTCGGGGTGGCCGGTGTACCAGGCGACGAACTCGGTGGCGGCCAGGCTGCCCGGCAGCTCCTCGCCCTCGATGCCCAGCTGGCGGTCGAGGGAGGCCCCGTAGGTGTAGACGACCGCGTCCACGTGCCGGCGCAGCTCCTCCAGGGAGATGTCCACGCCGATGTCGACGTTCCCGACGAAGCGCACCTGGGGATCGTCGAGGGTGCGGTGCAGCGTGTCGCGGATGGCGCGCATCTTCGGGTGGTCGGGCGCGATGCCGTGCCGGACCAGGCCGAACGGCGTCGGCAGTCGGTCGATCAGGTCGACGGCCACCGGGACGGCGTCCTGGCGGGTGAGCGCGTCGGCGGCGTAGATGCCGGCCGGGCCGGCGCCGATGACGGCAACGCGCAGGGGGCGCGCCGCGGACGGGGGAGGGGGCGCACCGTCGTCCGACACGACTGGCATCCTGACCCGGCCAGGGCCTGGGCACCAGAGCAGGGGTCCGGTATGCCGCGAAGATCCCGCCCCAGGAGGCTCCCGTGTCCGTCGTCGTCGTCGCCACCATCACCCCGCTGCCCGACCACGTGGACGCCGTCCGGGAGGCGCTGCTGACCGCCGTCCCGAAGGTGCACGAGGAGCCCGGCTGCGAGCTCTACGCCGTGCACGAGGGCAACGGCGAGTTCGTGATGATCGAGCGCTGGGAGAGCCCGGAGGCGCTGAAGGTGCACGGCACGGCCGAGGCGCTGACCACCCTGGGGGGCGCCCTGAACGGGAAGGTGGCCGGCGCACCCGCCGTGCGCCGGCTGACCGCGGTGCCGGCCGGCGAGCCGGGCAAGGGCGCCCTCTAGGCGGTCGGTGCCGCCGGGTCAGCAGGGGCGGTCGTGGTCCAGGCCGCCCTGCACGTACTGGCCCAGCGTCACCTTGCCGCCGGGCGCCAGGTTCGGGCGGGTGCAGGCGGCGCGGGCACCGGAGACCGACGTGGCCCCGGCCAGCCAGCTGTTCCGGCCGGCCAGGTTGCTGCTCGCCGGCACGCTGCCGACGATCTGGGACCACTGCTGGGGAGTGGAGTAGAGGCCGACCTTCCCGCTCTGCGGGGCGGCCGTCAGGTAGGCGGTCATGCCCTCGAGCGTCGCCCGGTTGCGCGCCAGGGCGGCGGACGAGCCGGACTGCCAGGTGTTGCTGGTCTCGACGTCGAGCCACCAGATGTACTGCGCCGGCTGGCTGTCGACCCGCGCGGCCTGCGCGGCCGGCTTGAAGAAGGAGACGACGCTGTTCTGCGCGCGCTCGTAGCCGTACTGCCAGGAGCAGGCCGACGAGTTGCTGCCGTCGCAGGCGCCGTACGGGGTCGAGCCGGAGGTCGGCCAGGTGGTGATCTGGGTGCGCACCTCGCCGGGGTTGGCCGTGTTCAGGTACAGCTGCGCCTTCGGCTGTGCGGCGACCACGCCCGAGGACTTCCAGGCCCAGGTGAGCTGGTCGGACAGGCAGGGATTGGTCTTCGTCGACAGGCCGCCGTTGACCCCGACGATGCCGAAGGCCTGTCCCCGGGGCAGCGCGGTGCCGCACTGCGGGTAGGACACGTCGAAGCCGAGGGTCGTGGTGGTGGTCGCGGAGGCCGCGCCGGGGACGGCCAGGACCGCCGCAGCCACAGCGAGTACGACGACGACGACCGAGCGCAACCGATTTCTCATCGGCGGCGAAACTACACGGCGTAGTCCCGCTTCGGTAGGTCACGACCCACGTGGATGGGGCCTTCCGGCCCTGGCCCTCACGCCGCCTGGCACTCCGGGCACCAGTACAGGTTCCGGCCGGCCATCGCCTCGGTGCGCACCTCGGTGCCGCAGACCCGGCAGGGCAGCCCGGTCCGCCGGTAGACGTAGTGCGCGTCCTCGCGCCCGGCCGGCCCGCGGCGGCGGGTCCGGTGCTCGGGACGCGTCGTCACGATGCGGCCCAGCCGGACGCCGGCGCGCATCAGGGGAACCAGGTCGGCCCACATGCGCGCCCACAGCGCCTCGTCGACGGAGCGGCCGGGCCGGGACGGGGAGACGCCGTGGCGGAACAGCAGTTCGGCGCGGTAGACGTTGCCGACGCCGGCGAGCACCGTCTGGTCCATGAGCAACGCACCGACCGGGGTCCGGCTCGCCGCGATCCGGCGGAAGGCCCGACCGCCGTCGGCCCGCGGGCGCAGCGGGTCGGGGCCGAGGCGGGCCAGGATCGCTGCGACCTCGGGTCGGGTCAGCACCTCGCACGCCGTCGGCCCGCGCAGGTCGGTCCACACGCCGGCGCCGTCCGGGCCGTCGCCGATCCACCGCATCCGCAGCGCCCCGCGGGCCGGGGGAGGCGTGCCGGTTCCCGCGGCGTACGCGCCGTAGAGCCCGAGGTGCACGTGCAGGGTGTCGGCGCCGAAACCCGCGAACAGGTGCTTCCCGTACGAGCGGACGCCGTCGAGCACGCGCCCGTCGAGGAGCACGGCGCCCGCGTCGAAGCGCCCCTGCGGGCTGGTGACGTGCACCGGCCGCCCGGCGAACAGGCGGGACTGGTCGCGGGCGAGGCGGTAGAGCGTGTGTCCTTCAGGCACCGGCGGAGCGTAGGCAGCCGCGTGCCACGCCGATCAGGCGGTGTCCCGCTGGATCAGTGCGAGGGCGCCCGCGCCGTCGAGGCCGAACTCCGACCGGTCCGCCGCCGACCGCACGAAGGGCGCGAGGCCAGGCACCTGGGCGACGACCGGCCGCAGGACAGCGGCAACGGCGGCACTGGACGGGGACCGGGCCGGCGGTTCGGTCTCGCCGGGCAGCGGGTGCACGGACCGGCCCAGCCACCGCACCATCTCCCAGGCCACGGTCACCGGGTCGACGCGGGCGATCAGCACCAGCTCCGGAACGGCGCGGCGGTCGGCCCGCTCGCCCAGTGCGAAGGCGGCGATCCGCCGGACCGCCGGCGACGCGTCGTCGAGCGCGCGGGCCAGGGCGTCGGCCGCGCGTGGGTCGCCGAGGTGGGCGATCGCCGTCGCCGCCGCCGCGCGGACGCCGTCGTCCTTGTCCCGCAGGGCGACCACCAGCGGGCCGAGGGTGCGCGGATCCCGCAGCCGCTGGAGGCGCGCGGCGACGACCGGCCGGACGGCGGCGTCGGGGCCGCCGAGCGCGTCGAGGAGCGCTTCGATGCCGGGCGCGTCGAGGGCGACCAGGGCGTCGAGAAGCTCGGTGAGCGCGTGCGCGTCCGGGTGTGGACGGCAGGCCTCGCGGGTCAGCGCGGCCTGCAACCGGTCGGCCGAGCCGGTGTCGCGGCCCCGCCGGATGCGGAACCAGGTCGGCACGGACATGGGGACAGGAAACCGTCCGGCCGCTGCATGCGCCACGTGGGGTGGCGCATGCCGGTCAGCGGTCGGCGGTCGCCAGCCCGAAGTGTGGACGGTCGTCGACGGCGACGAGGTCGACGGTCTCGGGGTGCTCCTGGATGTAGTGGCGGACGAAGGAGCAGTAGGGAAGCACGTGCAGCCCGCGCTCCCGGGCGGCGGTGAGCACGCCCGCGACGAGCGCCGTCCCGACCCCGCGGCCGCCGATGCCCGGGTCGACCTCGGTGTGCGGCAGCGTCATCACGCCGTCATCGACGTGATAGCTGGCCAGACCGACGACGCGGTCCCCGTCGCGGATCTCGAACCTGCCCCGTTCGGGGACGTCCACCACCGTCGTGTCCATCGTCTGCCGTCCACCTTCCGTCCCCCCGGCGCCGTTGCCGAGGCTCGACGTGTCCGAGCACGGTAACCCTCGGACAGTTCTGTTGGCCTCATCCGGTACCGACGAGTCTGATGGGACGAGGGTTCCCGGGCGCACATTCCTCCGGGCCAGGCGTGGCTCGCACGAAGGTTCGTGCAGCGCACCGGATCGAGGCCCGCGGCTCTCCGGTCAGGAGCCGGCTCGCACCGCCGTGCGCGGTGAGGGGCCGTGCAGCGAATCGGCCAGGTCGGCCAGTTCCGGGGTCTGGCGTGCCTCGTCCAGGGCGGCGGACAGCGCCGCGTCGTGCGTGGGCCGCGCGCGGTCGAGCAGCGTCCGGCCGGCCCTCGTGAGCTCGGTGTAGATGCCGCGACGGTCGTCCTTGCAGAGGATCCGGGTGAGCAGCTCTCGGTCCTCGAGCCGGTTGACCAGGCGGGTGGTCGCGCTCGGCGACAGGGCGGCGGCGCGCGCCAGCTGCTGCATGCGCATGTGCCACCCGTCCTGCCGCGAGAGGGCGTCGAGAACGGTGTACTCGACCACGGAGAGGCCGTGGCGCGCCTGCAGCTCGCGCTCCAGGGTCACCTCGATCAGTCCGTGCAGGGCGGCCAGCGTGCGCCAGCCCTGGGCGCGGATCTGCACCGCGTCGTCGGCGATACCCACGTCGTCCCTCCGTCGTTGATGTGATTCACGGCGCACTCTACCAGCGTTTTGCAACATCGCGCGTCTGCAAGTAACTTGGCCCGGGTCGCTTGTTTGCACACGCGGCATATCTACGTGTGGAGGTAGTTGTGCAGGACGGTAATTCGACGGGGCGCCGGGTGCCGGCCGCCCTGATCGCGCTGATGATCGGTGCCTTCGGCATCGGCATGACCGAGTTCATCGTGGCAGGGCTGCTGCCCGAGATCGGCCGGGACCTCGGCGTCTCGCTCTCGTCGGCGGGGCTGCTGGTCAGCGGGTACGCGGCCGGCGTCGCCGTCGGCGCCCCGCTGTTGACCGCGCTCACCGGCCGGGTCGACCGCAAGACCCTGCTCCTGGCCCTGATGGCGATCTTCGTCGTCGGCAACCTCGTCGGCGCGGTGGCGCCGACCTACGAGGTCCTGATGCTGTCGCGGGTCGTGGCGGCCTTCGCGCACGGCACCTTCTTCGCCGTCGGCGCGATCGTGGCGACCCAGGTCGTCCCCGCGGGGCGCGGGGCTGCGGCGATCGCGATGATGTTCACCGGGCTCACGTTCGCCAACGTCGTCGGCGTGCCCGCCGGCACGCTCATCGGGCAGAGCTTCGGCTGGCGCGCCACGTTCTGGGTGATCACCGCCGTCGGCATCGCCGGCGCCGTCCTGATCGCCCTCCTGGTGCCTCGCCTGCCGGTCGCGGAGCCGGCCAGCATCCGCCGTGAGATCGGCGTCCTGGGCCGGCCGCAGGTGCTCCTGGCCCTGGCCGTGACCCTGTTCGGTTACGGCGGCATCTTCGTCGCGTTCACCTTCATCGCCCCGATCCTGCGGGAGATCGGCGGCTTCTCCCCGTCGATGGTGACGGTGCTCCTGGTCGTCTTCGGCCTGGGGTTGGTGGTCGGCAACAACATCGGCGGCAAGTTGGCCGACCGCAGCGTCATGCGGACCCTCCTCGGGGTGCTCGCGCTGCTGGCCGGGGTGCTCGCGGTCTTCTCGGTCACCGATCACAACCAGGTGGCCGCGGTGGTCACCCTGTTCCTGCTCGGCGCCGCCGGCTTCGGGACCGTTCCCGGTCTGCAGCTGCGCGTGGTCGAGAAGGCCGAAGGCGCACCCAACGTCGCCTCGGCGATGAACATCGCCGCGTTCAACGTGGGCATCGCAGGCGGCTCGCTGCTCGGCGGGTTCGTCGTCGACAGCCCGCTGGGCCTCGGTGCCACGCCGTGGGTCGGCGCACTGGTCACCCTCGTCGGCCTCGTGCTGGCCGGTGTGTCCGCGCTCGTCGACCGGCGCCGGCCGCGGCAGGACCGCGCGGTGGTTCCCGGCGGGAACCTCGCCCGCGTCTGACCCGGTAGGGCCGGTCAGCTCGCCGCGCGTGCCGCCGTGACCTCGGCGCGACAGGCCGTGCAGGGCACGATCCGCTCGGCGTCCGGGGAGGGCTCGGGCAGTGCGGCCGCGTCGCTGGTGCGCACCGGCCGGGGGCGGCGCGGCTGCCGGCTCCCGGAGCCCCCACCGCGGTGCGGATAGACGAGGACACCGTTGACGGGGTCGGGCGCGGCGTCGAGCGCGGCGAGCAGGACCGGCGCCTGCCGGAACGTGTCGCGGAGTCGTTCGTCGGCGAAGGTGAACTCGAGGACGACGCCCCACCGGTGCTCGTGCTCGTCCCAGAAGACGGCGCCACCGGTCACCGCGGCCTCGATGAGCCGGTCGTGCCAGGCCCGGGCCCACGCGGCTGCGGAGCTGTCGCCGTCAAACACCTCGACCGTGATCCAGTTCACAGTGCGGACGACGCTACGCGTGCCGGCGCTCGAGGAGAAGGCCGTCACCGTGCCTGCGCGGGCACCGAGGGTCACCGCCGGGCGAGCGGCACCGACCAGCTCAGCGTCGTGCCGCCCGCGGCCGCGGCGTCGAGCGTGCACTCGCCGTCGTGGCGCTCCGCGCGGCGGCGCATGTCGGCCAGCCCTCCACCCGCCAGGGTGTCGCCGGCGCCGCAGCCGTCGTCGGTGACGCGCAGGGTCAGCCGCCCGTCCTCGTCGAGCACCTCCACCCCGGCGGAGCGCGCACCGGCGTGCCGGGCGACGTTGGTCAGCGCCTCCCGGAGCACCGCCAGCAGGTCGTCGATCACCGCCGCCGGGACGCCGTCCACCCGCAGGCCGGAGAACCGCAGGTCCGGGTCGAACCCGAGGACGGGGCGAAAGTCGGCGAGCACCTCGAGCAGGCGGGCGCGCGCGCCGTCCCCCGGTACCGCCGGGTCGTGCCGCAGCTGGAACACGGTGCTCCGGATCAGGCGGATGTTCTCGTCCAGGTCCTGGACGACGCTCCTGATCCGGTCGGCCACCGCACCGGGACCGACCTTGGCGAGCAGGCCCTGCAGGGCCAGCCCGTCGCCGAACATCCGCTGGATGACGTGGTCGTGCAGATCGGCGGCGATGCGCTCGCGTTCGTCGAGCAGCAGGGACCGCTGCTGCTCGGCGCGGGCGTCGGCGAGCTCGATGGCGAGCGCGGCGTGGTTGGCGAAGCTGCCGGCCATGTCGAGATCGGCGTGCGTGAAGCCGGGGCGCCCGTTGAGCCGGGCGGCGGTGAGGACGCCGTGCACCCGGTCGGACCCGAGCAGCGGCACGGCCATCAACGGGCCGAGTTCCACCTCGCCCGAGGTGATCGCGGAGAGCCCGGCGCCGTCGGTGAGGTGCGCGAGCAGGGCCGGCTCTGCGGTGAGGAACACCCGCCCGGACACGGAGTTCTCCACGGGGACGGTCCGGCCGCGCAGATGCGCGGAGTCGGCGCCGACGCTCACCTCGATGGTCAGCTCCGACGGTGCGGCCTCCCGGCCCGGCGGGCGGAGCACGAGGACGAGGTCGGCCCGGGCGATGTCGACGGTGCGCTCGGCGATCAGCCGTAGCGCGTCGGTGTCGTCGCCGGATTCGCCGGACAGCAGCTGGCGGGTGACGGCGGCCGACGCCGACAGCCACTCGCCGCGGGACCGAGCCGCCTCGTACAGGCGCGCGTTGTCGACCGCACCGCCGACCGTCGCGGCGAGCGCGCCGAGCAGCTCCTCGTCCTCCGCGGTGAACTCGCTGCCGCGGGTGCTGTTGACCAGGTAGAAGGCGCCGAACACGTCGTCGCGCACCCGGATCGGCACGCCCAGGAAGCCGTCCATCGGCGGGTGCCCGGGGGGCGGCCCGGCCGAACGCGGGTCGTCGGAGAGGTGCCGGAGCCGCAGGGGGGCGGGGCGCTCGATGACGGCCCCGAGCAGTCCCTTGCCCTGGGGCAGAAGACCCAGCCGGGCGACGGTGTCCGGGTCCATCCCGTCGTGGATGAACTCGCTCAGCCCCCCGGTGGGCCCGAGCACGCCGATCGCCGCGAACTCGGCGCCGACCAGCTCGCGCGCGGCGGCGACCGCGTGCCGGAGCACGGCGGGCACCTCCAGGTCGCCGCCGATCATCCGGTTGGCCTTCAGCAGCGACCGGAGCCGGCCCTGGGTGCCCATGACCTCCTGCGCGCGCTCGACCAGCTGGCCGAGGAGCTGGTCGAGCTCGAGTCGGGGCAGGTCGGGGAAGGAGAGGTGCGCCGGGTTGTCGGCCGGTTCCGTGGCCATGGATGGCTCCTCGGTACGGACGAGTGGGTTTCGGACACTAGAGGTCGCAGCCGCTGCCGACGAGCGCCGTCCGCGTGACGTGTCCATTGCACACCGCCGAGCCGGGCCGGCGACCGTGGCCCGCCGGCCGGTCCTGTCATGGACGCCGCAGGTACCTCACGCCGAAGGCCGCGAACACCAGGACGATCCCGACGTTTGCCATCAGGCGTGCCCAGAAGTGGTTCCTGAAGAACAGGATGTCCACGCCGACGACCACGATCACCAGCGCGAGCACATACAGCACGACGGCCGCTCTTCGTCCCATCGTTCCCTCCGGCGGTGCACGACGGAACTCCCAGCAGCAGCCGGAACGCCGGCCACCCGGGACCAGTGATAGTCCCCCAGCCCTCGCTCCGTCCAGAGCGCCGGCCTCCCTCACGGATGGCGGCGCCGCTGAGAACTGTCCGGAGCGGGCGCGCACGGCATCGCTGAGCCTACGTCCGGTCGGGACGGGTCGATCCGCATCACCCACGGCGCAGATCGAGGGCCGCCATGACGAGTCGCGGCCGATACTGACCTCGTGAGCGGAGCACGCGCTGGCGTCACTCCGGGCGAAGTCGGCGGAGGCGCCCCGACGATTCCTGTCCGGCGGCCGTGGCCGTTGCGAGCAGCCTCCCGGCTGCGGGGGATGCTCAGTGTCCTCGTCGTGCCGATGGCGTTGGCCGCGTGCGCAACGACCTCTGCTGTTGTCGCGCCAACAGGTGGCGCGGTTCCGTACGTCAGCGGCTCGCCGCCGTCCGCCGCGAAGATGATCTGTAGCACCAACATCCGCCGCGAGATCGCCGCAGCTCTGGACGCCGCGTCCGTCTCGGCGCCGGCATCGACGTGGGCCGATCATGTCTTCACGTGCGCCTATTCTCTGCCGGTGGGGCACTTGGTGCTCTCTGTTGCCGTTGCGCCCGACAACGCCGCCGCCGCAGAACAGCTGGCTTCGATGCGGGGCCGGCTCGGCACCACGGCGGAGGCGTTCGCGTTGGGCACACGGGGTTACAGCGCGCCGACCGGCATCGTCATCGCCCTGAAGGACAACATGGTGCTGCGCGTGGACGCCGCAGCTCTGTCGGGCGACCTCGGCCCCGCGCACGAGAAGCGGGCGGACTTTGCGAGGGTCATCGCGACCGACGTCTTCGATTGCTGGACAGGCAACGGCTGACGCCGCCCCACCCTGCCGCCGGATGGTCGAGTGGGATCGCGCCAGGTTGGTAGCAGACCTTCTCGATCAGCGCGGGGCCGCCGAACCGGGAGGATGATCAGGCCTTGGGCTCGCCGGTCATGCTCGCGCTCGGCATCGTCGTCGACGGCATGCCGCTGACCGGACCAGACGACCCGATCGGGGTGACCGGCAAGGCCACGGTGACCGCGCCGCCAGGGGAGAAGGTGAGCGTCAGAGGGACCGTCCCGCCCGTCGTCGGGAGGGGGTGTGGGTGCTCGAGCATCAGGTGAGCGGCGCCGGGGGTGAAGCGGAAGCTGCCGTGGGCCGGGACGACCACCTTCGTCAGCGGGGCCATGCTTCCTATCCCGCCACTGCTGGTCTCGGTCATGGGCATCACCATCGTGGCCAGATCGCTGTGCACCGCAGTCAGCCGTGCGGGGGAGTCCCCGGTGTTGACCACGGTCAGATAGGCCGCTGCCACGTCCGGCGACGCCGGCTCGGGCACGTAGCCGTCCCCGAGCAGCAGCGATCCGCCCTTGCCCTGCACCTGCCGCACGGCAACCCCAGACGTCGTCGAGGAAGCGGACGGCGGGTCGCCCGGGGCGGCGTCATTTCCGCCGGCCGGGCCACTGCAGCCCGCAAGCAGACCCACAGCCATCGCAGCGGCCAGCACGGACGCCGGACAGACCGTAGTGCTCCGGCCGGCCGACCGCCGAGAGGAGGTGCCCCCAGGAACCTGCCCATGGCGGCGGGCGACAATGAAGGCATGGTGCTTTGTCATGAGGCAAGTGTTTCCCCTGGGCGAGCACGACCACGAGCCAGGGGCGCCCGCCGAGCTTCAGGCGCCGTGGCGCTGGCGCTGGCCGGAGTGCTCGGGCTGACCGGCTGTGGCGGCTCCTCAGCGGTCGCCGCGGGAGGCGCGGCGTCGGTGAGCTCGCCGACGAGCGCGACCGGGTTCAGGGGCGACACCCTGCCGCAGCCGGTGCAGCTGACCAGCGCTGATGCCGCAGAGAGATTCACCAGCACCGCCGGTGGCACCACTACCCTCGGCGCCCTGCAGCACGGACACGTCATGCTTGTGTACTACGGCTACACGCACTGCCCCGACGTCTGCCCCACGACCATGGCTGACCTCGGCGTCGCCCTGCGCAAGGCATCACCGTCGCTGCGGCGCAAGGTGCAGGTCGTCTTCATCACCTCGGATCCGCAGCGGGACACCGCACCGGTCATGAGCGCGTGGCTCGCGCACTTCGACTACGGGCTGCCCAACCCGTTCGTCGGATTGACGGCATCACTTGAGCAGATCGACGCGGTGGCCAAGACGATGGGCGTGCCGCTGTCGCCGCCGGTCGTCGCGCCCAACGGCACGGTGACCGTCAACCACGGCGCGCAGACCCTGCCCTTCGTCGACGGCAGGGCCGCGCTGGTCTGGCTGGCCAGCACCGCGCCCGATGACTACCTGCACGACCTGCAAAAGCTGGTGGGGCAGAGCTGAGGGGCGGGCCGGGTGGCTCCGGGCCCGATTCAGTCCGAGGACCGATGTACCGCAAGCCCCTGCAACCAGGCGTTGTAGTCGGCGAGCGCCCGGTCGTCCTCGTCGAGCGCCACGCGGCGGACGGTGGCCGGTGCTGCGGGTTCGCTCGTTCCACCGGGAGACCGGACGGCGTGGGCGGTGAGGGTCGCGATCCGGGCCTGTTCGAGCCAGCCGCGGGCCATCATCCGGCCGGCCATCTCAGAGCGGCGCAGCCAGCTGAGCGCCAGGATCAGCATCACCGCGATCATGATCCCGTCGCCGCCGGCCCACATGATCGCACCGCCCACGACCGTCTGGCGCAGCGGGTCGACACCGCCTCCGGCGACCCCCCGCATGACCAGCGGCTGTGTGCTCTGGAAGAGCACGACGCCGGTGATCGTGTCCACGCCCATCGCCAGCGCCAGAAGCATTTCCTTCGAAATCGGCGTGAGGCGCCAGCGCAGCGGCTCATCGCCGAAGGCGACGGTGAAGAACTGGTAGCCGACGAGCACGTAGGCCAGGTGCTCGACCTGCCCGGCCCACGGCCGCTGCATGATCACGTTCATCAGGCCGGTCAGGTGTGTGCCCACGATGACTATTGCGTATGTGGACAGCGCCACCGGCCAGCTGAACCACAGGCTGACCACCCGGCTGCGCAGCATCCGCTTGAATCGGCTGTGCCACGGGTTGCCGACCGCGTGCAGTGCCAGCACCAGCGGCCGGCCGGCCACCAGCAGCGGCGGCGCAACCATCACCAGCGCCAGGTGACCGACCATGTGCACGGAGAACAGCGCCATGTCGTAGACGCCGATGGCGCTGCTGACCGCCAGCAGGCACACCCCCAACCCGGCCAGGAAGCACAGCGTGCGCCACAGCGGCCACCGGCGCCGTCGACGGCGCCCCACCGCCACCACGCCGGCCAAGTAGATCGCCGCCACGCCGGCCAGCGCCGCGGTCGCCACCGCATCGAACTGCCAGGAGGTGAACCAGCGCGCCCAGGTCAGCGGCGGCAACAGCTCGTCGCCGGCCGCTCGGACCCAGGACACCGGCAGCACCGGCGTGTGCGCGCGCCGCAGATGCATGATCACGGCGACGGCGAGCACCCCCACCGTCGCGGCCAGGATCACCGACCCCAACAGCAGCAGCCCGCGGCTGGTTACCCCGGCGCGCCCGCGCGCCCGCGAGGACGACGACACCATCGTTGCGCTCTCTCTCCGCCGCCACATCGCCGGGCCCCTCCCACACGTCGGGGGCGGCCGGCGAGCGACCGGCTTCCTGATGCACAGTTGCTGTTGTGCAACTGACCCGTCGCCACCATGCCACCCGGGTGGTCAGCTCGCTGGTACTGGCCGGGTGCCTCGGGCTGGCCGGGTGCGGCTCGGGTACGCACGCTGCCGCCGGCGACCCGGCCCTGCCGCAGGGGCCAGCAGCGACGGCGACCGTCATGCTGGTCTCGGTACCCGGGCTGGGCAAAGTGCTCGCCGATGGCTCCCGGCACGTGCTGTACATGTTCCCGCCGGATGCCGGCGGCCGGGTCAGCTGCACGGGCGCGTGCGCCGGCACCTGGCCGCCCCTGGCGATCAAGGACGGGCCCCGACCGGCCGCCCGAGCCGGCGTGAACCCGCAGCTGCTCGGGACCCTGCCCGATCCCAACACCGGCGGCCGGGCGGTCACCTACGGGGGTTATCCGCTGTACCGCTACGCGGGGGACGTGGACGGTGGGACGGCCAACGGGCAGGCGCTGTTCCTCAACGGCGGTCCCTGGTACGCGCTCGACGCCAACGGGCAACCGATCACAGCCGATCCGAACGGAGGGTCATGACGGACGCCGGGCAGGCGAGCACCCCGACCGATCCGCCGCAGCCGCCGCGCGGGCTGTCCCGAAGACGGCTCATCACCGGCGCTGCCGGCGTCGCCGGCCTCGTGGTCGGCGCAGGCGCCACCGAGGGGGCTGCCCTGCTCAACCGGGGCTCCGGCTCCGCACCGGCCCAGCGGCCGCCGACTCCGGGTGAGGCACTGATGACCGGGCATGGCCTGTTCACCCGGCTGCTGGTCGCCTACCGCACCGCCGCCGACCAGCTCGCCGCCGGAGACAGCCCGCCGGTCGGCGCCATCACGGACGCCGCTCAGGTGGTCGCCGATTACATCCACAGCTTCCATGAGGGCCTCGAGGAGGCCTACGTGTTCCCGCGGGTGCGCCATGACCACGCCGACCTGATCCGCACCCTGCTCGTCCAGCACGACCGGGGCCGGCACCTCACGGCAACCATTTCCACGGCGCGCAACCTCGACCTCACCCGACCGGGCCCCCGGGAGGCCTTGCGGGGCCGGCTGACCGCGTTCGCCCGCATGTACGAGCCGCACGAGGCCCGCGAGGACACCGTCGTCTACCCCGCGCTGCGCAACGCCCTGTCCCAGCCGCAGCTGGACCTGCTCGCCGAACGCTTCGCCGACCTCGAGAATCGCCTCTACGGCGATGCGGCGCTGCAGCAGTACCTCGACCGGGTCGCCGGCGTGGAGCAGCAACTGGGCATCGCCGACCTGTCGGTGTTCACCGCACCGGCAAGCGCGACGTGACCCCGACCGGGCTCCCGGCGGCAGTAGCCGGGGGTCCTCGCCTGCGGGTGGGAGACTGCTGAGCGATGCGATCTCAACCGATGTCCCCATGCCCCCCGGAAGGGACGGAACGCCCGCGATGACGGCCAAGCAGACCCCGTCAGCAACGAGCGCGCGGCGGTCCAGCGCCGGGGGAGGGAACCGGACCGGCAAGAACGCGACCGCCGCGCAGCGGAGGGCGGCGCAGAAGCAGGCCGCCGCCCAGCGCGCGCTGGCCGCCGAGCGTGGCCAGCGCCGCCAGTGGTTGCTCGTGGGTGGAGCGGTTCTGGCCGTCATTGCCGTCGTCGGAGTCTTGGTCGGCATCAAGCTGGCCGCCACGCCGGCCAACCATTCGTCGGCGGCCCAGGCCGGCTCGGCTTCCCAGCAGGTGACCTCCGCGGTCAGCGGAGTTCCGCCGAAGGTGCTCGACAGCGTCGGCGCCGGGAGCATCGTCACGCCGCCGACGGCGCTCACCGGGGCGCCACTGTCGGCGCAGGGCAAGCCACGCGTGCTCTACGTCGGCGCCGAGTACTGCCCGTACTGCGCCGCCGAGCGATGGGCGCTCGCGGCCGCCCTCTCTCGGTTCGGCACGCTTTCCGGCCTCGGCGAGGTCTCCTCGTCCCCGACCGACGTCTACCCGAACACCGCGACCCTGAGCTTCCACGGCGCCGGCTACACCAGTACCTACCTGACCTTGACGGCCAAGGAGATCGAAGGCACCCAGCGGGTGGGCAATTCCTACGCTCCGCTGGACAAGCTCGACCCGGCCGACGCCACCCTCTTCGAGAACATCGGCAAGGGCTCCTTTCCGTTCGTCGACATCGGCGGGAAGTACGCAATTTCCGGTGCCTCCTACGACCCGTCCGTGTTGCAGGGCAAGACCCAGGAGCAGATCGCCGCAGCCCTGTCGGACCCCAACTCGCCGATCGGGAAGGCCATCGACGGCACCGCCAACGTCATCACCGCCGCCGTGTGCCGTGTGACCGGCAACCAGCCAGGCAACGTGTGCACCTCGGCCGGCGTCACCGCGGCGGCGAAGGCGTTGCCGGCCAGTGGCTGAGCGAGCACCCGCTCCGGTACGCGCCATCCCAGCCGGGCGCCCCGGCGGCCGGACAGGGCTGGGATCCCTCATCGTCAGCCTCATCGGGCTGGGCATCTCCATCTACCTGACGGTCGAGCACTTCACGGCGGCCACGACCCTTGCCTGCCCGGAGACCGGGACGATCAACTGCCAGAAGGTCACCACCAGCGCGTGGTCGCACATCGGCCCCGTTCCGGTGGCCGTCCTCGGCTTGGTCTTCTTCGCCGGGATGAGCGCGCTCTGCAGCCCACCGGCGTGGCGAATCCGGGCTCTGGCCCCGACGCGGGTCGTCGGCGCTGTCGTCGGTGTGCTCAGCGCCCTGTACCTGGTCTGGGTCGAGCTGTTCCGGGTGGACGCGATCTGCCTGTGGTGCACGGCCGTGCACGTCTGCGCGCTGGCCCTGCTCGCGACCGTGCTGTGGAGCACCGGCGCAGTGCGCGCCGGCCGCTGACGTACGGCGGCCAGGCCCCAGCCCGGCGAGGGCTCGTCTCCGCGCTAGGACCTGGAGGCCCGCCGCGGAGGGCCTTCGGGCTGGTGGCTGTTGTCGCCGGGCGGAGCCCCGCATCGCTGAGACCGCGGGCGACTCGGGCAGTCGACGTCCAGCGGCGGACGTCGAATCGCGCCTGGCGGCAGGAGGAGGACCAGCACGTGGTGGTGCCCCCGGCAGGATTCGAACCTGCGGCACACGGTTTAGGAAAGTGTTCAGAGGGGTCTCGATAGCTGCTGACGATCGATGATTAGCGCCACTGAGCTGCTGCTTTACCGTTTGATGTGCATGGCCGTTTACGGGTTCCGATGGAGCTCGTGCGGACTAGATGCGGACTGGGTGGAAAGCCCGACAGGGCCGCTTGAGCGCGGCCGCGACGTCGTCCGCCCCGGCCCGCCAGCGGATAACCGTGACCCTCTTCCCAGGTTCTCGCCCGAGGCTTCACAGAGCCGGTGGGATGCTGCCTGGGGGAACGGGTGCCAGTAGGCGCCGATGGCTCACGTGTCGCTCCCACCCGGAGTAGCGTGCCGGCGGTGTCGAGGCACCGGAAGGACGCTTCGCGTGCAGGCGCAGCCGGATGAATGCCGGTTTGTGGAGCGGACGAGGTGTGAACCGGGCACGGACTCAGTACGCCTCACTCGGAAGCAAATGGGGCACCAGCGGTCACCATGCGCCGGTCAGCCCCGCAGGGGCCGCCTATGCCGCCCGCTGGCTCACCGAGCACCCCGGACTGCTTGCCGCGATGCAGACCAAACAGGTGCTCGCCGTCTGCGCAGGGCTGCAGGTCCTCGGGCGCTGGATGCAGGGCCCCGACGGCCAGAAGGGCGCCGGCGCCGGGCTCCTCGACCTCACCACCGCCCCGGGCCCTCGCCGCGCCATCGGGGAGATCGTCACCGACTGCACACACCCCGGCGTCGCGCGGCTGACCGGCTTCGAGAACCACCGGGGGCACACCAACCTCGGCCCCGACAGCCCACCGCTGGGCGCGGTGATCGACGGCGTCGGCAACGGCAACGGCACCGACGGCGTGCTCACCGCCACCAACATCGGCACCTACCTGCACGGACCCGTCCTGGCCCGCAACCCCGACCTCGCCGACCTGCTTCTCCACCGCGCCACCGGACTCGCCTTGACCCCGCTGCACGTCCCCGGCCAGGAGGAAGCCCGCGGGCTGCGCCTCCACCGCCCGAGCCGCGCCCACCGCCCGTCCCGGACAGCCCGCGGACACCAGGCCACCTCGTAGGTCCGGGCCGGTCAGTCTGGCGGCGGCGGAAGGCGGTCCCGCGCGGTCGGCCCGAGAGGCCTTCTGGCGCTGGCGCTGCCCGCCTGTGGGTGACCGCCGCGCCGTCATGCGCACAGGCGACGGCCCGCTCGTTCGCCGGGCGATGGCGCGTGCCGTCTGACGTCGACCGGGATGGCCGCGGTCAGGTCGTCCGGTTGGTCGAGGGAAGCCAGGCCCTCCGCCTGCTTTGCTGCCCCTCGCAGCCAGTGCAGCGGCTCATGGGGAGGGCGCCCAGGCTGGTGATCTCCCGCAGCCCGAATTGGTCGCAACCATGCCGTCGCCCACCACGGCGGGCGGGGCCGTGCCGCGCTCGATGCGACGCCGGCACGTGGGCGATCGCGGCCGGCACGTTGGTCGTCAGCCCGGCGCCCTGTCCGGATCTGGTGGGGGCCGACACGGTCCTCCGCTGACCAGGGTGCTGCTGCCCGGATGGCGGCCGCGCGAGAAGTATCACGTCGGGGGTGCCCGTGAGTCGGCGCCTGTCACGTCGATGTCTGTCAGGACCCCAGCCTCGGGGATACCTTGCCTGGATGGGCGAGCCGGTCATTGTCGTGGGAGACCGCAAGGAACTGACGTATCTGCTTTCCCAGGCCGCGGAGCTCGAGCACGGCTTGATGTGCGAGTACCTCTACGCCGCTTTCAGCCTGAAGAGCACAGCGGGTCCCGGTCTCCGGGCCGATCAGCTCCCGGCTGTCGGGCGGTGGCGCAGGATGATCCTCGGCGTCGCCGCCGAGGAGATGCTGCACTGGGCGATGGTCCAGAACCTGCTGACGGCGGTCGGGTCCGCTCCCTACGTCAGCCGGCCGCACATGCCGCACCAGGCCAAGGGCTATCCGCCGGGGGTTCAGGTGCGGCTGCTGCCGTTCGGCGAGGTGGCGTTGCAGCACTTCGTCTACCTGGAGCGGCCGGAAGGGGTGGAGGGCGCCGACGCCGAGGGCTTCCCGCCGGCCGGCCCGCCGCTGCCGCCGATGGAGCCCGATGACATCATCCCGAGGGGCCAGGAGTTCGCCACGGTGGGTCACCTCTACCGCGCCATCGAGCGCGGCTTCGCCTACCTGGCCGACACGCTCGGCCCGGACCGGTTGTTCATCGGCCCGGCGTTCCAGCAGGCCGACGAGACCGCCTTCGGCTGGCCGGATCTCCGGCCGATCACGGACCTGGCGGGTGCCAACCGGGCAATCGAGCGCATCGTCGAGCAGGGTGAGGGCGCGCGAGGGGACTGGGCGAACGCCCACTACGGCCGCTTCCTAGCGGTGTTCGACGAGTACCGGGTGATGCACGACGCGGATCCCGGGTTCCAGCCCGCTCACCCAGTGGTCGCGGCGGCGATGAGGGCCGTGGAGGGGATCGAGCCGGATGTCCGCATCTCCGACCCCACCACCGGCGGGTGCTCGGACCTATTCAACGCCGTGTACGAGCTGCTGCTGCAGATGATCGCGCGCTACTTCGCCTTCGGGCACGAGACGTCCGAACAGCGCCAGGTGCTGGCGCAGACCACCGTGGGGCTGATGTTCCGGGCCATCGAGCCGCTCGGTCTCCTGCTCGCCTGCCTGCCGGTGGGCCCGGGCCACCCCGGTGCGACCGCGGGTGCGAACTTCCAGCTGCCCTACCGGGCGAGCTTCCTGCTCCCGCACCGCCGGTCGGCCTGGCTCCGCTTCGCCGAGCGCCTCCAGGAGCTCGCCGTCTTTGCCGACGGCCTGCACCCGTCCCTCGGGTACGACGTGGTGGCGGACGTGGCAGCGGCGCTGCGCCGCGCGGCCGCGACCCTCGACGCTCAGGCCGCGATCATGTGACGGGGCACTCCGGCGGTTCCCGGCGGTACCCTGCCCGCGCGGCACGGACGAGAGAGGGCGCGTGCATGGACCAGAGCCCCGGACCGCTCGCCGACCTCTGCGGCGCACCGACGATCGCCTCGCTCTCCGTCGAGGTCACCGGCCTGGAGCTGACCGACCGGCTGCTCGAGTGGCCGGCCGACGTCTTCGCGCTCGTGGGCACGGTCCTCGGTCGTAGCCACGCCTACCGGTTCGCCGTGTCCCCGCCGGCCGGGCAGGGCTGGCCGCCGGGCGGCAGCACCGCGTGGAACGGGTCGGTCTGCGCGGCCGCCGAGCAGTGGGCCGCCTGGGCCGAGGCTCCCGACGGACCTCCGCCAGCGCTCGTCGCGGACGCCTGGGCGACCCTGCGCGGCGGTGCCTCGACTCCGCTGCACGACATCGCCGAGGGGCACGAGTGGGCCGTCTGCGCCGCGCTGCTCGTCCTGCTCGCCGCCGCCGACGAGGCCTGTGCCGGCATCGCCGCCGCGGTCGACCCGGTGAAGGCCGCCGGATACCGCTTCCGCGCGAGGGCCGGCGAGCTGCTCGCGCGCACCGGATCCCTGGCGCGCATCCCGCGGGACCGGGTAGGCGTCCTGCCCAAGGCGCGGACCCCGCCCGGAGGCATCTCCTTTCGCTCCCTGTCGCGCTACCTGTGCCTGCGCGGCCCGGACGTCGACGTCACCTGGAGCAGGGTCCCGGCCCGGAGGTCGGCCGTGGTGCAGCAGCGCACCAACATTCTCCTGCTGCCGTGGCCCCTGCGCGTGCGGCAGCGCGACTTCCGGCCGGTGCCCGGTTCGGTCCGCCGCGCGGAGAACGAGCCGTTCGGCCTCTTCGAGTTCGCTCCCGCCGAGCACTTCGACCTCGACCTGGTCGAACGCAGCCTGTGCGCCGCCCTGGACGAGGTGGACAGCGTCGGGGCGGTGTTCCTGCCGGAGAGCAGCGTTCCCGCCGACAAGCTCCCGCCCCTGGAGCAGCTGCTCGGCCGGTACGGGGTGACCCTCGTGCTCGCCGGTGCCCGGCCGACGACGTCCGCACCCGGTCACCTGCCGGGGAACTGGGTCCACCTCGGCGTGCGCGTGGGCGACTCCTGGGCGCACTACCGGCAGGACAAGCACCACCGGTGGTTCCTCGACGAGAGCCAGATCAACCAGTACCACCTCGCAGGCGCCCTGCACCCCGCGGTGCGCTGGTGGGAGGCCATGGAGGTGCCCCGGCGGTCGCTGCAGTTCATCGAGCTGGGGGAGGGGCTGACGCTGGTCGCCGTCGTCTGCGAGGACCTCGCCCGCCTCGACGAGGTGGCCGAGTTGATCCGGCAGGTCGGGCCGACCCTCGTCGTGACCATCCTGCTCGACGGTCCGCAGCTGGGCTCCCGGTGGACCGCCCGCTACGCCAGCGTCCTGGCGGACGACCCGGGATCGGCGGTCCTGACGTTGAGCGCGTACGGGATGGTGGAGCGCAGCAGGCCCACGGGCCAGCCGCCGTCCCGGGTGGTGGCCTTGTGGAAGGACCCCGCCCGGGGGCTGCGGGAGATCTCCCTCGACCCGGGCGCGCAGGGCGTGGTGGCCAGCGTCGCGGCCCTCCGCGCGCGGCGGCGGGTGGCCGACGGCCGGACTCCGCTGGACAACGCCACCGGGCTGACCGTCGCCGGTGTCTTCGCCGTGCACGCCGTGGAGACGACCGCTCCGTCCCCGGCCGGACATCCCTCGCAGGGCTCCTTCCCCGTTGACGAGGTCGACCTCACCATCGTCACCGGGTGGGCGGAGGCCCTCGCGGACGTCCTGGAGCACGCACCGGCGCAGGCGCCCGAGCTGGTGGCGGACGCCATGTCCGGCGCGCCCTGGCGTGCGCGGCTCGGGCTGCCCGAGCCGTCGGCACCCTTGGCGTCCACCCTCGCCGCCATGTGCAGCGCTATCTCGACGGCCGACCACGGGGACAGTGACGGCCTCTCGCTGGCGCGGGTGCTGGCCGGCCTGGACGAGGCCCCGGCCGACGGCGAGGCGCCGGTCTCTCTCGCGCGCTCGGTGCTGCGGTGGGCGCTGGAACCACGCCAGGAGGCGGCGGGCGCGACGCCGTCGCCGAGCTGAGGGATCCAATGACCGGTGCCGCACCTTCCTGCCGGGCGGCCGGCAGATGCCTGGTGGCAAGGGGTGCCCGCGGCGTACGGTCCCGAGCTGTCCTGCCTTCCCGTGGCGTCGACAGCTGCCGGGGGAAGTGATGAGCCGACCCGTGATCCTGGCGGTGGACGACGACCCGCCCGTGCTCGCAGCCGTGGAACGCGACCTCCGGGCGCGCTACCTCGACCGGTACCAGGTGATCACCGCGGCGTCCGGTGACCAGGCGCTCGACGTCCTGCGTCGGCCGAAGCTGTGGGACGACACGGTGGCGCTCCTGCTGGTCGACCAGCGGATGCCCGGCATGACGGGGACCGGGTTCCTCGCCGCATCGAGGAGGCTCTACCCCGCCGCGCGCCGTGTCCTGCTCACCGCCTACGCCGACACGACGCCGGGATCCGGGCGATCAACGACGCCGAGGTGCAGTACTACCTGCTCAAGCCGTGGGATCCACCCGAGGAGCGGCTCTACCTGGTGCTGGACGACCTGCTCGAGTCCTGGCGGCCGGCGGTCGCCGGCGGCGAACCTGCGGGTCATCGGCGACCGCTGATCGTCGAACGCCCACGCGCTGCGCGAGTTCCTGGCGAGGAACCCCGTCCCCTACCACTGGCTGGACGTCGAGACCGACGCGCAGGCCCGCGTGCTGCTCGACGCGGGACGGGATGCCAGCGCCCTGCCGCTCGTCGTGATAGACGACGGCGAGGTGCTGGTAACCCCGGACCTGCACGAGGTCGCCAGCGCATCGGGCTGCAGGTGCGGGCGGAGCGGACGGCCTACGACCTCGTCGTCGTCGTCGTCGTCGTCGGCGCCGGGCCGGCCGGCCTGGCGGCGGGGGTGTACGGCGCGTCGGAAGGGCTGACGACTCTCGTCCTCGAGTGCAACGCCCCCGGTGGCCAGGCGGGGACGACCAGCAGGATCGACCCGCTGGAGCGCGCCGACGGGAGACGACGATGACCACCGCCCTGCGGGCCGCGGGCGTGCACAGCCCGGCGGCGGCCCCGCTGGTGCGTCTGGGCGTCGACCCGGCAGCTGTGCCTCAGGCCCTCGAGGAGCTGCCGGCCGAGCGTCGAAAGGCCGCCGTCGATGACCTCGCCCGCTCCGAGGAGGTCGGCGCCCTGCTCGAGGAGATCTCGGCCGGCGCGGACCACCTGCCGCGGATCGTGTCCGGGTTACGGCCCCTGGCCTACGCCGCTGACCAGGCCCTCACCGACGTCGACGTACACACCGGCCTGGAGCAGGCACTGGTCCTGCTGCGGCACAAGATCCCGGCCGGCGTGGCCGTTGGGCGCGACCTCGACCGCTTCCCCAGACGGTGCAGGGCTGGGCCACGGACCTGGCCATGGTCTGGACCAACCTCCTCGACACCGCCCTGGCCGCCGTCGGCGAGGAGGGCACCGTGACCGTGCGGACGCGCGGCGAGCCCGACACGGTCGTGGTCGAGATCGAGAACACCGGTCCCACCGTGCCGCCCGAGGTGCTCGGCCGGGCGTTCGAGGCGTTCTTCACCACCAAGCCGGTCGGGCAGGGCAGCGGTCTGGGCCTGGCCACCTCGCTCGCCGCGGTGTCCCAGCGGCACAAGGGCCGGCTCACGCTGACCTCGGCGGACGGGAGTGACCCGCGCGCGGGTGGAGCTGCCCCGGCACCAGTGACCCGGCGGAGCACGGTCAGGACGGGGGAGGGGCGCCCATCCCGCGGACGTCGAGCCCCCCGTCACAGGCCACGACGACGCCTGTGGTGGCTGCGGCGTTGTCCCGGGAGGCCAGCTGCACGTAGTGGCCGGTGTAGTCCTCCGGCCGGGGCAGGAAGCCGAGCGGTACCGCGCCCGCAGCGAGCTGCTCTAGCCCCGGCAGCGAGGAGGGCGTCCGTCCGCCCTGACCGAGCGCCTCCGGTCCGCGGATGTCGGTACGCATGAACCCCGGGGCGACCGCGTTGACCCGGACCCGCGGTGCCAGTTCGTAGGCGAGCTGGCGGACCAGGCCGACGACGGCGTGCTTGGAGGCCGTGTAGACGACGCCACCGACCCCCGCATGGCGGGAGGACATCGATGCGGTCATGAGCAGGGAACCCCCCGACTCGGCCAGGGCCGGCGCGGCGGCCTTGGCTCCGAGCAGATAGGCCTTCACGTTCACCGCGAACACCTCGTCGAAGGCGCGCTCCAGGGCGTCCGCGGGGGTGGCGAGCAGGCTCGCGCCGTAGTCGAACATCCCGGCGTTGGCGACGAAGGTGTCCAGCCGGCCGAGCCGGTCGACGGCCGTGGCCACCGCCCGCTGGTTGCCCTCGATCGTGGTGACGTCGGCGACCACCCCGGCGACCCGGGTCCCGTGGGCGCTCTGGACCTGCCCGACGCGGTCCTCGGCCCGGTCGACCGCGACCACGCGTGCGCCTTCGGCGATGAAGCGGTCGACCAGGGCGCGGCCAAGCCCCGACCCGGCACCGGTGACCACGGCGACGTCCCCGTCAAGCCATCCCACGACTGCTCGCCCCTTCCGACCTCGACCGCGCCGCGCCGCTGGATGTCAGCGTGGGGTCGATCAGCTCCAGTGCCTCGGCCACGGCCGCGCACTCGTCCAGGGTGGCGCCTGCGGTCATGCCGTCGGTGACCGTGCCGGGATCCGCGGCGCCGGTCGCGCGCTGCGACACGGAGTCCAGGTCGGCCTGCTGGCGAGGCGTCGGGACGGCCGCCGAGGCGCGGACGAGGGCGGTGGCCCCGCCGGCCAGCCGGGCGGCTCCTTCGGGGGACGTCGTCGCGATCACACCGGCGATCCCGACCAGGGATTCGGCGACGCCCAGCCGGTCGCCGAACCCGTGCCGTAGCCGGAGCGCCGCCGCATGGTCGGCCAGCGCGAGCTCCCGCTCACCGCGGGCAGCCTCGACGCACGCCAGTCCCCAGGTGCCGTTCGCCGTGACCCGCACGGCGTAGGTGGCCAGGGAACGGATCGACCGGAAGTCGCGCTCCGCGTCGCCGAGCCGACCCTGCCGGACACCGACGACTCCACGGACCCAGGCCGGATTGACGAGGCGCATGGGGTGCGGCAGCGCGGAGAGCCCCAGGGACCGTTCGGCCGTGGCACGTGCCTCGTCCAGCCGGAGGACCTCCAGGGCGGCCACGGCCTGCGAGCAGAGCACTCCCGCGAGCTCCGCCGGAGCGGCGAACTCCTCGGCGACGGCAAGCGCCCGATCCAGCGCGGCGGCGGCGTCGTCGGGCCGGCCACGGCGGACCAGGGTCTCGCCGAGCAACCGGAGGGCGTGCACCTGCACGCGGCGGTTGACGACGTCCTCGCCGAGCTCCACGGCCTCGGTGGCCAGCCGGTGGGCGACGCCGACGTCGCCGCGCAGCAGCGCCGTCCAGCCGAGCTCGGCCAGCAGCAGCGGCCGCGCGGGCAGCTCCCCGATGGCGGTGGCCAGCTCCAGCGCTTCGCCGTACTCCTCGGTGGCCTTGTCGTAGGCGCCGACCCAGAGGTGACGCTCGGCAGCCGACCCGAGCACCTGCCGCAGCTGGTGGTCGTCGCCGACGCGGCGGGCCAGTGCCATGGCGCGCTCCAGCAGCTCGCCCGTCGCGGTCTGGTCGCCGCGGCTGCCCGCGGCCACGGCCAGGCTGCGCAGCACACCGGCCGCCCTCCGCTCGTCCCCGGCGGCTTCGGCGTGCTCGAGCGCGCGCTCCCAGTTCGCCTGCGCGTCCCCGAGCCTGGAGCGGCGGAAGGCGACGTAGCCGGCGCCCGACAGGGCCCCGGCGACGGCGCCGTCGTCACCGGCGGCAGAGCCGTGGCGGCAGGCCTCGGTGAAACGGGCCTCCGCCTCGTCGAGGTCGCCGCGCAGGAGCAGCAGTTGACCGGCGGCCACGAGAGCGCGTGCGCGCAGCGCCTCGTCGGTGCACGGGAGGTCCAGCACGGCGTCCAGCCGGCCGATGCCCTCCGCCCAGTGCCCGCCGGAGGTCCAGAACGGGGCCATGCCCACGGCCAGCCGCAGGGCCGTGGTCGCGTCGCCCGCGCGCACCGACGTGTCGAGGGCGAGGAGGACGTTCTCGTGCTCGGCGGCCAGGTCCCTCATCGCACCGGGGCGGTCACTGCGACCCAGGTCGCGCCCGACCGCCTCGGTGTGCGCTGCATACCAGGCGCGGTGGCGGGCGGCCGCGCTGTCGCTCTCGCCAGCCTCGGCCAGTTCGACGGACGCCAGTTCCCGAACCGATTCAAGCATCGACCAGCGGTCCGGCACCTCCCGGTGAGCCACGAGGAGCGAGGCGCGGATCAGCCGGCGCACGGTCTCCGGCACGGCTGCCGCGGTCACCGGCTTGCCGGCGCACACCTCGGTGGCCGCGCCGATGGAGCCGCTCCCAGCGAACGCCGCCATGCGGATGAACGTCCGCCGCTCCTCGGCCGTCAGGAGGTCCAGGCTCCAGTCGAGGGCTGCGCGCAAGGTCCGGTGTCGGCTCGGTGCGTTGCGCCGTCCGTGGGAGAGCAGCGCGAACCGGTCTGTCAGGCCCTGCAGGACGGCCGACAACGGGCGGTCGGCCAGGGCGGCGGCGGCCAGCTCGATCGCGAGCGGCATGCCGTCGAGATGGACCACGAGCCGGGTGACGTCTGCCGCCGTCTCCTCGGAGAGTGTGAAGTCGGGGCGGACGAGCGCCGCGCGCTCTGCGAACAACCGTGCGGCGTCGGAGACGCCGGCCGGGGGACCGACGGTCCCCAGCGGCTCGAGGCGCCAGACCGCCTCGGCGTCGATGTCCAGCGGCTCCCGGCTGGTGGCTAGCACGGCGAGGTGCGGGCAGGTCTGCGCGAGCTCGTCGACGAGCCCGACTACGGCGTCGAGGAGGTGCTCGCAGTTGTCGAGCAGCAGCAGCATGGCCTTCCCGGCGAGCACGTCCAGCAGGACGTCGCCGATGGAGCGTCCCGGCTCGTCGGCGACCCCGACGGCGGCGGCCACGGCGGGCGTCACCCGCTCGGGCTCGGCCACCGGGGCGAGTTCCACCAGCCGCACCCCGTCGGCGTAGCGGTCCATGACGTCGTAGGCGACCTGCATCGCCAGCCGCGTCTTCCCCACACCACCGGGACCGGCGATGGTCACCAGGCCGGTCGCCGCGAGGAGGTCGGCCACCGCCGGCCGTTCCCGGTCCCGGCCGACGAAGCCGGTCCGCAGGAAGGGAAGGTTGTGGGGGACGACGCCGACCGCCCGCAGAGGGGGGAAGTCGCTCGGGAGGTCCGGGTGGAGGAGCTGGAACAGCCGCTGGGGCGCGGGGAAGCCGCGCAGGTGGAACGACCCCAGGGCGAACACCCGCGCCTGGGCGCAAAGCCGACCCGCGGCGGCGCTCGCCGTGGTCTCGGACATCAGCACCTGGCCGCCGTGCGCGGCCGCCGAGACGCGCGCGACCTGGTGCACGGCGAGGGAGACGTAGCCGGCGCCGGTCGGGGTCGCCTCGCCGGTGTGCAGGCCGATGCGCACCCGCACGTCACCGCCCGCGGGCCACGCGTGTGCCATCAGCCCCCGTTGCGCGTCCAGGGCGGCCGCGACAGCGGCCGCCGCGTCGGCGAACGCCACGAGGAGGCCGTCGCCCTCGGTGTCCACCTCCCGGCCGTCATGGGCGGCGATGGCGTGTCGGAGCAGGAGCCGGTGCTCCTGGAGGAGCTGCACGTACGCGGTGCCGAGGTGGTGGAAGAGCCGGGTCGACCCCTCGATGTCCGACATGAGAAAGGTCACCGTCCCGCTCGGGAGGGCGACCTCCGGCGCGTCAGCCGAGACCACCGCGACAGGCTACGCCCGAACAGGGCCTGTTCCGGGGCCTTCTCGCTGCGGGCTCGGTGCGGGCGGTGGGGTCGGGGCTGCTTGCTGGGTGGGTCATGGAGGTCTCCAAGGCTGGTCCGGGGCGGGTTTGGCCGTGCCCCTGGAGAAGGCGCCATTTCACGGCCGTTAGTGACACCTCACGGCCAGTTCCTTCAGTTCCTCTCTCGCGTTCCTGCCGCCGGTGGGCATACGGCCCGCATCCGGCGATGAACCTCCTACCGTCCGATACCGGGAGCGGCGCTACGGCGGCTGTAGCTGGGCCGCGGCAGGTGGACGGACAACTGGGCGTAGCGGGCAGCCTCGGCGGCCGCGAGATCGGCCGCCTGGGCGGGGCCGAGGTCAGCACGGTCTCGGGCGAAGACGCGGTGCGATTCGTGGAGGTCGTGGCTAACGGCCCGAAGTCCTGGTCGCTGGCCGCGGCGCTGCATCCGGACATCGCCGCCGCCTACGACGCGGCCCAGGACCGGGCGGCCATCCAGATCGTCGGCTGGCTGGCACAGCACGCCACCACCCGGGTCGGCCCCCGGGGCGGTCAGGTGCAGGTGCCCGTCGAGGAGCTCGAGGCGGTGACCGTCGCGCACCACACGTCCCGCGCCGGCGATCCGCACCGACACCTGCACCTGCAGATCAACGCCCGCGGCTCGGCCGCCGCGTCCTCTACCGGCGTGACGACGTCGCTGCCTGGGTCGACGATCAGCGCGCAGTTACGGGCAGCCGTCGATGAGCACCGCGGTCGACATGAAGGCGTGGCCTGTGTTGCGAGCCTGGCTGATCAGAGCCTGATCGAGGGGAGAGAGGAATCGGATGGCGACGATCCAAGATCGCTGGCACCGGAAGAATCGCGAGACCGGCAAGCTGGAGCGCACCACGCTCTACCTTACGGGGAAGCGGTACCGGCCGCACTTCCGTGACCCGTCAGGCCGGGAGGTCACCAAGGCCTTCGACCGCAAGATCGACGCGCAGCGGTGGCTCGACGAGCAAACCGTGGCACTCGTGCGCGGCAACTACGTCCATCCCCAGGCGGGACGAGTCACGGTCGGGGAGTGGGCCGAGACGTGGCTGGCGGGTCGAGCACATCTCAAGCCAAAGACCCTGGCCAGCTACCAGTCTCTGATGTCCACGCAGGTGCTGCCGGCCTGAGAGCGCGTGCCGTTGTTCAAGGTGACGTACTCCGACGTGGTCGCCTGGGTGGCCGGCATGCGGGCGAAGGGGCTGTCGGCCAGTAGGAGCCGGCAGGCGTATCACGTCCTGACGTCGATGCTGGACGCGGCCGTGCGCGACGGACGGCTGGCCCGCAACGCGGCGGCCGGAGTCGATCTGCCCCGTCTGCCGACGACGGAACGGCGCTACCTGACCCACGGCCAGCTCGAAGACCTGGCCGAGAGATGCGGCCCGTACCGGCTGCTCGTCCTGGTGCTCGGCTACACCGGGCTGCGGTGGGGCGAAGTAGCCGCGCTCCGGACGCGGCGCATCGACCTACTCCGCGGCAGGATCGAGGTGGCCGAATCAGTGACCGACGTGAACGGGCAGATGGTCTTCGGCTCGCCCAAGTCCCACGCCCGCAGGTGGGTGCCGATACCTCGGTTCCTGCGCGAAGACCTGTCCGTCCAGCTCGTGGGCCGCGGCCCTGACGACCTCGTCTTCCCGTCGACCGCCGGCACGCCGCTGCGCGTGCAGAGCTTCCGACGCTGGCGCTTCGACCGAGCCGCCGCTGCAGCCGGTCTGGAGGGCCTCGTACCTCACGAACTCCGCCACACGGCCGCGTCGCTGGCCATCGCCTCCGGAGCCTCCATCAAGGGCGTCCAGTCGATGCTCGGGCACGCCTCTGCGGCCATGACTCTCGACCGGTATGGCCACCTGTTCGGTGACGAGCTGGACGCGGTTGCTGACCGCATGGACGCGGCTCGTGCGGACTGGATGCGGACTGAGGGCGCTGTGGCACCCGTTCGCCGTCTTCACTGAGGGCGCCAGTAGGCCGCTGACCTGCAGGTATGTCGGTGCCCCCGGCAGGATTCGAACCTGCGACACACGGTTTAGGAAACCGATGCTCTATCCCCTGAGCTACGGGGGCTCGTCGGCCTGGTGCCGACCGGGGTGTACGCCCAGAGGTTAGCGGGCGCCCCGCAGGTCGCCGTGGCCCCATGTGCGGGTCCGGCGAACTAGCGTGCGGACATGCTGGTTCCGCTGGGCGAGCTCGTCGTCTTCGTGCTCTTCCTGGGGCTGTTGGTGCTCGGCGGCTGGTACGTGTGGACCCTGGTGCAGCCGAGCGGCGGACCCGGCCGGTTGTCGGCCCGCGACCGCGCC
>DASYGS010000100.1:0-36032 GCA_035999465.1 Blastococcus sp.
CGTGTTCGCCTGCGGGCGCTACGAGGGCATCGACCAGCGGGTCGCCGACTGGGCCGGGGACACCGGTCCCGTGTCGGAGGTCTCGATCGGTGACTACGTCCTGGCCGGCGGGGAGTCCGCCGTCCTGGTGATGGTCGAGGCTGTCACCCGGCTGCTGCCCGGCGTCGTCGGCAACCGTGAGTCGGTGGAGTTCGACTCGCACGCCGACGGGCTGCTCGAGGGCCCGTCCTACACGCGGCCGGCGAGCTGGCGCGGGCACGAGGTGCCGCCGGTGCTGCTGTCCGGCGACCACGCGGCGATCGCCCGCTGGCGGAGGGCGCAGTCGCTGCAGCGGACCGCGGACCGCCGTCCCGACCTCCTGGCCGCGCTGCCGGAGGAGGCCCTGTCGGCCGCGGACCGGGCGGCCCTGGGCCGTGACTGAGCGGGCGGTCGTCCGGCCGGCGGCGCGGGTGGTCGTGCTCGATCCCGAGGGGCGGGTGCTGCTGCTGGGCGCGCGGCTGACCGATCCGGCGATCCCGCCCGGCGACGTGCTGTTCTGGTACACGCCCGGGGGCGGGGTCGAGACGGGGGAGAGCCTGCGCGCGGCCGCCGTCCGGGAGCTCGCCGAGGAGATCGGCCTGGTCACCGATCCGGCCGCCCTGGAGGGGCCGGTCTGGTTCCGGCGGCACCTGGACACCTTCGGCGGCGAGCAGTTCGACGCGCGGGAGACGTACTTCGTCCTCCGGGACGTCGTCCACGAGGTGGACCCCTCCGGCCGCACCGAGCTGGAGATCCTCGGCGACGAGCCGCACCGGTGGTGGACGGCCGAGGAGATCGCCGGCAGCGAGGAGACGTTCGCGCCCGACCGGCTCGCCGAGCTGCTCGCCGAGCTGGTCGAGGGCCCGTGGTCGGGGGTCCCGCGCATCGTCGGCTGAAGGTGTGGCACAGTAGAGAGCTGCTGCAGACCGTCGGAACGCTCGACGGGGGGTTCCCGCAGGGGAGCCGCAGCTCCCCGGAACGGACAGCCGGGGCGTTCCGCTGTCCGCGCCGTGAACTTTTGACGCCTGCTACTGAGCCAGAACATGAGGACTGCCGAGATGAACACCCTGGACGCACTCGACGCCGACTCGTTGCGCGCCGACATCCCCGACTTCCGCCCCGGGGACACCGTGAAGGTGCACGTGCGCGTGGTCGAGGGCAACCGCTCCCGCATCCAGGTCTTCCAGGGCGTCGTCATCCGGCGTCAGGGCGGCGGCATCCGCGAGACCTTCACCGTCCGCAAGGTGAGCTTCGGTGTGGGCGTCGAGCGCACCTTCCCGGTGCACACCCCGGTCGTCGAGAAGATCGAGGTGCTCACCCGCGGTGACGTCCGCCGGGCGAAGCTGTACTACCTCCGTGAGCTCCGCGGCAAGGCCGCCAAGATCAAGGAGAAGCGCGAGAACATCGCGCGCTGACACGCCTGAACGCCGGTTCCGACCGGCTGTGACCTCGGCGGGTCCGCCGGGCCGTACGCTGCTCTGTGATGAGCAGCGATCGGCCCGGAGGGCCCGCCGATGTCGTTCCTGCGGATGCCGGGGGTGGCGACTCCGGTGATCCGGGCGGAGGAACGGCCGTGACCGCGAGTGGCGGACGGTTCTCCCGGCGCCGCCGGCGCGCCCACGCCGGGCAGAAGAAGGGCTCGCTGCTGCGCGAGCTGCCCGTGCTGCTCCTGATCGCCTTCGTGCTCGCGCTGGTCGTCAAGACGTTCTTCGTCCAGGCGTTCTTCATCCCGTCGGGCTCGATGGAGCGGACCCTGCACGGCTGTCCCGGCTGCACCGGCGACCGCGTGCTGGTCAACAAGGTGCCGTACTGGTTCGGCGATCCCGAACCCGGCGACATCGTCGTCTTCAAGGGTCCCGACACGTGGGCCCCCGAGGTCAGCGTCGCGCCGCCGAGCAACTGGGCGGCCGGTGCGCTCCTGTGGCTCGGCCGCGCGGTCGGGGTGGCCCCGCCCAGTGAGGACGACTTCGTCAAGCGGGTGATCGCCACCGGCGGCCAGACCGTGCAGTGCTGCGACGCGCAGGGCCGGGTCACCGTCGACGGAAAGCCGCTCACCGAGCCCTACATCTTCGAGAACACGCCGCTGCAGCAACGCCCCTTCGGCCCGGTCACCGTGCCGCAGGGCCGGTTGTGGGTGATGGGTGACCACCGCTCGGCCTCGGCGGACTCCCGTGAGCACATGGGCGACAAGTACGGCGGCACGATCGGCGTCAGCGACGTCATCGGCAAGGCGGCCATGATCGTGTGGCCGGTGAGCCGGTTCGGGCTGCTCGATTCACCCGACATCCAGGGCAAGGACCACACCGCCGCGGGTGTGACGGCCGAGGGTGCGCCCTATGCGCTGGGTCTCGCGGCTGCGGTGCCGATCACCGTCCGGCGGCGGCGTCGCCGGAGCGCTCGCCGCGACTGACCTTTCCCCTGTCGACATATCGCCACCATTCCGCAGTTACCGGTGTGATCGCGACTCGACCATTCCAGCCGCCGATAGCAGTGCAGAAAAAGCTGGAAAAGTATTCAAGCAACCGTTTCACCCTTCCGATGGAGTAATTGCAAGTTCATCGGAGTCGAAACGGAGTCAGTTGTGTCTGCACCTATGGCGAGCACCGCCCGCGGGGTCACCCGTGTGCTCCTCCTCGCTGACGCGCCCGTCCTGCGCCGCGGTCTGGTCTCCATGATCAACGAGACCGCCGGCATGCAGTCGGTCGGTACGCCGGGCGAGCTGCGCCGCGCGCTGACGCTGGTCGAGTCGGCCCGCCCGGATGCGGTCGTGGTGGAGCTCGGCCCCGGCCGCGCCGCGACGCTCAACGCCTGCCGCGACCTGCGGCGCCGTTTCCCCCGCGTCGCGATCGTCGCGCTGGCCACCTCCGAGGACCCGGCCGTCGTGAACGAGGCCCTGGCCGCCGGCGTCCGCGGATACCTGATGATCAACACGTCCCCGACGCTGCTGGGCTGGGCGATCCTGGCGGCGCGTGCCGGCCGGACCGTCGTCGACCCGCAGATCCGCCGGGTCGAGCCCTCGGCCACCCCGGCCGCGAAGCCCTTCACGCCGGAGGTCCCCCTCACCCGCCGTGAGTCCGACGTGCTGGACGAGCTGCTGCAGGGCCAGTCGAACCGCCAGATCGGCCGCAACCTGTTCATCAGCGAGGACACGGTCAAGTCCCACGTGAAGGCCATCCTGCGCAAGCTGGGTGCCCGCGACCGGGCCCACGCGGTCTCCCTGGTGCTCTCCTCGCGCAACCCGAGCTGCACCTGCGGTGGCCACGGCATGCCGGCGGCCGCTCCCGGCCTGGACGCCCAGCCCCTCGACGCCGAGATCTGAGTCCAGGACCCACCGAACTCCGGTCTGTTCCTCCGGTGAACCACGGGCCGGCCCCCACGGATGGGGGCCGGCCCGCGGTGCGTTCCGGGGTCGTACTGTCGGACGGCGATGGCACACCGTCTCGCCCCGGCCCGTCCCGCCCCCGTCCCGCGCGCCGGGCGCGGCGTCCTGGACGACGAGCGCACCGACGCGCTGTGGGACATGGAACGTTCCCTGCGCCGCCGCGGCTTCCCCTCGGTGGCCGGGGCCGACGAGGCCGGCCGGGGCGCCTGTGCGGGGCCGCTGGTCGCCGCCGCGTGCGTCCTCCCGTCGGGACGGCGCGGTCGCGTGCCGGGGCTGGCCGACTCCAAGCTGCTGACGCCCGCGACCCGGGAGCGGGTCTACAACGAGGTCGTCGAGCGGGCCCTGGCCTGGTCGGTCGTGGTGATCCCGGTCGAGGACCTCGACGCGCGCGGCATGCACGTCACGAACATCGAGGCCCTGCGGCGGGCGGTCAGCATGCTCGATCCCGGTCCCGACTACGTGCTCACCGACGGCTTCCCGGTGCCCGGGCTCGCCCGGCCGACGCTGGCCGTCTGGAAGGGCGACCGGGTGGCCGCCTGTGTCGCCGCCGCGTCGGTGCTCGCCAAGGTCACCCGGGACCGGATCATGCTCGACCTGCACGAGCGCTGGCCGGAGTACGACTTCGCCGTCCACAAGGGCTACATCACCGACGTCCACAGCGCGGCCCTGGACCGCCACGGCCCCTGCCCGGAGCACCGGATGCGGTTCGTCAACGTGGCCCGGGCGCACGCCGCGCACGCCGCGCGGGTATCCCGGCTGACCGGCGCGGAGGCCATGGTCGATGATGGCGGTATGCGCCCTGTGTCCGGAGAGTCGCGATGAGCACCGAGGACCTGGAGAAGTACGAGACCGAGATGGAGTTGCAGCTCTATCGCGAGTATCGGGACATCGTCCGGCAGTTCACGTACGTGGTGGAGACCGAGCGTCGCTTCTACCTCGCCAACTCGGTGGACCTGCAGGTCCGGGAGGCCGGGGGCGAGGTGTACTTCGAGCTGAAGCTCTCCGACGCCTGGGTGTGGGACATGTACCGGCCGGCGCGGTTCGTGCGCAACGTGCGCGTGCTGACGTTCAAGGACGTCAACGTCGAGGAGCTGGACAAGCCCGACCTCGAGCTGCCCGAGAACCCCCGCCTGCCCTAGCCGCCCGGGGCGACCGGGAGGGCGCTAGTCGTCGCCGCCGGCCTGGACCCGCTCGATGTCGGTGACGTCGAAGACCTCGGCGGCCGAGACGACGGTCACCCGCCCCCCGGCCAGCGGCTTCATCGTCAGCCAGCCAGCGGGCCAGAACCGGACCAGGGCGTCGACGGGTGGACGGTTCGCCACGACGGCGGACCGGAGGCGGACGCTGGCCTGGTAGGTGTCCCGGTCGTTGACCTGCACCACCGTCTCGACGTACATGCCCGCGACGGTAGCCGGGTGGCGCTGTCGCCGGCGGGTGCCTCTCCACAGGGACGGGTGCTGTCCACAGCTTCGGCCGGGGCGTGGTGCGGGCTGCTCCCGGCGGCGAGGGTCGTCCCGTGTCCACCACCACTGAGCTCGGCGGCCACGGCGAGCGCATCGCCGTCGCCTATCTGACCGACTGCGGCCTCCGCGTGCTCGACCGGAACTGGCGTTGCCGCGAGGGGGAGCTCGACATCGTCGCCCGCGAGGGGGCCGCGATCGTCTTCTGCGAGGTGAAGACGCGCCGGGGCACCGGCTACGGCCATCCGGTCGAGGCGGTCACCCCGGTCAAGCAGCGCCGGCTGCGCGTCCTGGCCCAGCGCTGGCTGGCGGCCCACGACGAGCACGCGCCCGACCTGCGGTTCGACGTCGTGGGTGTGCTCGTGCGACCGGCCCGGCCCGCGCTGGTCACCCACCTGCGGGCGGCGTTCTCGTGACCCTCGCCCGCACCTGGTCGGTGGGCCTGGCCGGCGTCCACGGCGCGATGGTCGAGGTCGAGGTCGACATGGCGGCCGGCCTGCCGCAGGTCGTCCTGGTCGGGCTGCCCGACGCCGTCGTGCGCCAGTCGGTCGACCGGGTGCGCGCGGCGGTGACCAACGCCGGTGCGTCCTTCCCGCAGCGCCGGATCACCATCGGGCTCTCCCCGGCCGCCATGCCCAAGCAGGGGAGTGGTTTCGACCTGGCGCTCGCCGCGGCCGTGCTCGCCGCCGCCGGGCAGGTGCCGGGCCCGTCGATCGACCGTCTGGTCCTGCTCGGCGAACTGGGCCTCGACGGCTCCGTCCGAGGCATCCGGGGCGTGCTGCCGGCGGTGCTGGCCGCCGCCCGGGCGGGCCATCCGCAGGTGGTCGTGCCCTCGGCCAACGCCGAGGAGGCGGCCCTGGTCGAGAGCATCGAGGTGCTGCCGGTCGCCACTCTTGCCGAGCTCGTGGCGCACCTGTCCGGTCGCGAACGGCTGTCCCGGCACGTGCGGGGTGCCCTTCCCGAGCAGCCGCCGGTGCCCGATCTGAGCGACGTCGTGGGTCAGGCGTCCGGTCGGCGGGCGGTCGAGGTGGCCGCAGCGGGCGGGCACCACCTGTTCCTGAGCGGACCGCCCGGCGCGGGCAAGACGATGCTCGCCGAGCGGCTCCCCGGCCTCCTGCCGCCGCTCGGCGAGCAGGCGGCGCTGGAGGTCACGGCGATCCACTCGATCGCCGGCACGCTGCCGCCCGACGCCCCCCTGGTCACCCGTCCCACGTTCGAGGCGCCCCACCATTCGGCCACGATGGCCGCCCTGATCGGCGGCGGCTCGGGGCAGATCCGGCCCGGCGCGCTCTGCCGCGCGCACCGCGGCGTGCTCTTCCTCGACGAGGCGCCCGAGTTCCCCCGCGCCGTCCTCGACACCCTGCGCCAGCCCCTGGAGCGCGGTCAGGTCACCATCCAGCGGGTCTCGGGGTCGGCGACGTTTCCCTGCCGGGCGCAACTGGTGCTCGCCGCCAACCCCTGCCCGTGCGCCAGCGCGGCCGGCGACACCGCGTGCACCTGCAGTCCGCTGGAGCGCCGGCGCTACGGGGCGCGGCTGTCCGGTCCCCTGCTGGACCGGATCGACCTCCGGGTGGAACTGCCACCGGTCACCCGGGCCGCCTGGCTGGACGGGCTGGGGACGCCGGAGTCGACCGTGACCGTCGCCCGGCGGGTGGCGGACGCCCGGGCCGCGGCCGCCGAGCGGCTGGCCGGTACCGGGTTCTCGGTGAACAGCCAGGTGCCCGGCCGGTTGCTGCGTGAACGGTGGGCCGTGCCTCGTGGCTCGCTGCTCCTGGCCGAGCGGGCACTCGAGCGGGGCGCGCTGTCGGTCCGGGGCTTCGACCGCGTGCTGCGGGTGTCGTGGACCCTGGCCGATCTCGCCGGTCGCGCGCTCCCCGGTGCCGACGAGGTGGCCGAGGCGCTCGGCATGCGGCTGCAGCGGGCGGCGGCATGAGCCTCGACGAGGACCTGGAGGAGGCCGCTGCGGCCGGCCCCGGCGAGCCGGTCCATCCGGGTGCGCGGCGGGCCAGGGTGTGGCTGAGCCGGGCCGTCGAGCCCGGCGTCGTCGACTTCTGGCGGTTCGTCGAGAGGTACGGCCCGGTGGAGGCGGTGCGGCTGATCCGGTCGGGCCGCGCCTCCGCCCGGATCCTCCGTCTCGTCGGCCCCCGCGCGGGGCAGGACGAGACTCTCGCGGACCTCCGGCGGGCCGAACGCTGCGGCGCGCGGCTGGTCACGCCCGAGGACGACGAGTGGCCGGCGTACCCCCTGCACGCGCTGACGCTCGCGACCGCCGAGGAGCCTGACGAGCCGAAGTACCAGTCCAAGCGGACGGTGGCCCCGGTTCCCCCGCTCGCACTGTGGGTCCGCGGGCCCGGGCGCCTCGACGAGCTGGCCGACCGATCGGTGGCGCTCGTCGGCTCGCGGGCGTCCACCGCCTACGGCGAGCACGCGGCCGGTGAGTTCGGCTACCAGCTGGCCGAGCGCGGGTGGACCGTCGTGTCCGGCGGCGCGTACGGCATCGACGCCGCGGCGCACCGCGGGGCCCTCGCCGCCGACGGGCCGACGATCGCCGTCCTCGCCTGCGGCGTGGACCGGGTCTACCCGGCCGGCAACGGCGCGTTGCTGCACCGGATCGCCGAGAGCGGTCTGCTCCTCAGCGAGTGGCCGCCGGGGGCCGCGCCGCACCAGCACCGGTTCCTGGTGCGCAACCGGCTCATCGCCGCCCTCACGCGCGGCACGGTCGTCGTCGAGGCCGCCGCGCGCTCGGGGGCGGTGGCCACGGCCAACCGGGCGCGTTCCCTGCGCAAGCAGGTGATGGCCGTCCCGGGGCCGGTCACCTCGGCGATGTCGGTCGGGTGCCACGAGCTGCTGCGCGGGCAGGAGGGGGAGGACGGGCAGCAGCGGGCGCTGCTGGTCGCGTCGGCGGCCCACGTGCTCGACGCGGTCGGCCGGCTGGGCGCGGATCTGGCCGACCCGCCGGAGCGGCCCACCGGCCCGCGCGACGGGCTCTCCGACGTCGCCGTCCGGGTGCTCGACGCCTGCCCGGTCCGGATCGGGGTGAGCCCCGAGCGGCTGGCCCGGATCGCCGGCTGCGAGGTGCTCGACGTCCTCCGCGTCCTGCCGGCGCTCGAGCTCGCGGGGCTGGTGCAGTGGACGGGAACGGGCTGGCGGGTGGCGCCGCCCCCCAAACCGGCTGCCGGCACACCGGACCGGGCGCGAGGGGGGTGATCGACGGCGTCCGGCGGCGCGGCGGCTTGACGCCCGGTGCCCGCCGACGCACGGTTCCGCCATGGCGACCGGGACGGCAGACGCGCGGGCCGCGCTGCCTTCCGCACTGGCCGAGGCGCTCGCCGGCTACGAGGAGCACCTGCGCGCCCAGCGGGACCTGTCCGAGCACACCGTGCGCGGATACGTCACCGACGCCGTGTGGCTGCTCGACCACCTGGCGCGGCGCGGTGGGGGACAGGCACACGACCTCGATCTCGCGGCCTTGCGCAGCTGGCTCGCCCAGGGGCGCGCCCGCGGGCACAGCCGGGCGACGACCGCGCGCCACGCGGCCTCGGCGCGCTCGTTCACCGGCTACCTGCGGCGCAGCGGGCTCACGCCGGAGGACGTCGGGCTGCGGCTGGTCAGCCCCAAGGCGCACCGGACGCTCCCCGACGTGCTGGCACCGGACCAGGCGCGCGCGGTCGTCGAGTCGTCGGCCGGGGCAACCGAGCCGGCCGGGCTGCGCGACGCGGTGGTGCTCGAACTGCTCTACGCCAGCGGCATCCGGGTGAGCGAGCTCGTCGGCCTGGACGTCAACGACGTCGATCGCGGGCGGCGGCTGCTCCGGGTTCTGGGAAAGGGCCGCAAGGAGCGCAGCGTGCCCTACGGGCTGCCGGCCGAGCACGCGGTCGACGCGTGGCTGACGAGGGGGCGCCCGGCGCTCGCGACCGACCGCTCCGGCCCGGCGCTGCTGCTCGGCGCGCGGGGCGGGCGGCTCGACGCCCGGGAGGCCCGCCGGATCGTGCACGCGGCCGTCGTCAAGGCGCCGGGAGCGCCCGACATCGGCCCCCACGGGCTGCGGCACTCCGCCGCCACGCACGTACTCGAGGGCGGCGCGGACCTCCGGTCCGTCCAGGAGTTGCTCGGCCACGCTAGCCTCGCGACGACGCAGATCTACACGCACGTGACGGTCGAACGGCTCCGTGCGGTCCACGCGCAAGCGCACCCCCGCGCCTGAGAGGACGGCCGAGTGCTGGAATGGTTAGGCCGCCGTCCGACGACCGCGGGATCCACGCAGGACCGCGGGGCAGGACCGAGGAACAGGACCCAGGAGCGCGACCGTGCCTGAAGCGACCATCCACCAGCTCGACGAGTCGAGCGAGGACACCGACGCCCTGCTGGCCGAGCTCTGGGCCCAGTACGTCGAGGGCCGCGACTCCGGGCTCCGTGACCGGCTGATCCTGCACTACGCCCCGCTGGTCAAGTACGTCGCCGGCCGGGTCGGCAGCGGTCTGCCGGCCCACGTCGAGCAGGCCGACCTGGTGTCGTACGGGACGTTCGGGCTGATCGACGCGATCACCCGGTACGAGCCCAGCCGCGAGGTGAAGTTCGAGAGCTACGCGATGGCCCGCATCCGCGGCGCGATCATCGACGAGCTGCGCAACACCGACTGGATCCCCCGCTCGGTCCGGATGAAGGCGCGCCAGTTCGAGCGCACCGTGGCCGAGCTCGAGGGCAGGCTCCGGCGCACGCCGACCGACGAAGAGGTCGCCGAGGCGATGGACATGGACGTCGAGGAGATCCGCAAGTTCCTCGGCCAGCTGTCGCTGGTCAACGTCGTCGCCCTCGACGAGCTGCTCACCGACGACGACGGCGGCGGCTCGCCCCGGCTCGGCGACACGCTCCAGGACTCCTCCGCGCTCGACCCGCAGGCCATGGCCGAGCACGGCGAGGCCCGCCAGTTGCTCGCCCGGGCCGTCGAGCAGCTGCCCGAGCGCGAGAAGGTCGTCGTCAGCCTCTACTACTTCGAGGGGCTCACCCTGGCCGACATCGGCCGGGTGCTCGGCGTGACCGAGAGCCGGATCTGCCAGCTGCACACGAAGGCCGTCCTGCACCTGCGCACCAAGCTCGCCGACATCGCCTGACCGCGTCGGCCGGCCGCGACGTGGGAATCGACTTCCACGACGCCGCCAACCAGCGCACGTACTCAGGTCGCACGGCCGACCCCTCGTGGGCGCAGGCCGTCACGCAGCTGGTCGAGCCGACCTCGGCCGCCGTCGTCGACATCGGTTGCGGGGGCGGCACGTACACGCGCGCGTGGTCCGCCCTGGGGGCGGCCTCCGTGGTGGGCGTCGACTTCAGCGCACCGATTCTCGCGGCTGCCCGCGCGAGCCACCGAGAACTGTCCGGCGGCCGGTTCCGTCGTGGCGATGCCGCACGGTCCGGGCTTCCGGCCGGGACGGCGGACATCGTGTTCGAGCGGGCCCTGATCCATCACACCCCCGACCTGCCGGCGGTCGCCGAGGAGGCGCGGCGGCTCCTTCGTCCGGGAGGGGTGCTGGTCATCCAGGACCGCACCCCGGACGACGTGGCTCGACCGGGCTCGCCGACCCATCCGCGAGGGTGGTTCTTCGACGTCTTCCCACATCTGCTGCACATCGAGAATGCGCGCAGGCCCACATGCGAGCGAGTGACCGAGGTGCTCGGCGCCGCGGGGTTCGCGGACATCTCCACCAGTTCGCTGTGGGAAGTGCGACGGCAGGACGCCGACCGGGAGGAGTACCTCGCCGAGATCGCGCAGCGGACCGGCCGCTCGATCCTGCATCACCTCACGGATCCGCAACTGGATCATCTGGTGGCCGAGTTGCGGCACCGGCTACCCGAGGGGCCGTTCCTCGAGCAGGATCGCTGGACCCTGTGGCGGGCGGCCCAGAAGGTTGGGCCGGCAGCCGGCGGCGACGAGTGACCGCCCGACCCTTCGGGGGGCGTCGTGTCCGGTCGCGGGAATGTGGGCGTGAGGCAATAGTTGTACGAGGCACACCGAACGCGACCACCGCGGACGGTGACCGGCCGTCTGGGCCCCCGGGGGCATTCCGCAACGGCTGACCCGCCCGGCGCCGTCGGCCGGCCTCTCACGGATTGGAGCAGGAACCGGTGCCCCCCACCTGGCTGACCGCGCTGTCCTGGGCAGCGCTCGTGGTGGGCTTCGCGTGCGCCGCGATCATCCTGTTCGACATCTTCGGCCGCGGTTACCGGCAGCGCATGGGCGTCATGGAGGCCGTCTGGCCGGTGAACGCCCTCTACCTCGGCCCGCTCGCGCTGGTCGGATACCGCCGCTACGGCCGTCCCAGCAGCCGGCGCTGGCTCAGGGAACACGGCACCGACAGTGCCCCGGACAAGCCGGACTGGGCGACCACCTCGGTCGGCGTCGCGCACTGCGGCGCCGGGTGCACCCTCGGCGACATCATCGCCGAGTCGCTGATCTTCGCCCTCGGCATCAGCGTCGCCGGGACCGCCCTGTGGGCCGAGTACATCGGTGATTACGTCCTCGCCATCGCCCTGGGCCTGGTCTTCCAGTACTTCGCCATCGCCCCGATGCGCGGGCTGTCCTTCCGGAAAGGCATCGTCGCCGCCGCCAAGGCCGACATCCTGTCCCTGACCGCCTTCGAGGTCGGACTGTTCGGCTGGATGGCCCTCATGGCGTTCGTCTTCTTCCCCGGGCCGCACCGGCTGCACCCCGATTCGCCCGTCTACTGGTTCCTGATGCAGATCGGTATGGCCCTCGGCTTTCTCACCGCGTACCCGGTCAACGCGTGGCTGATCAAGAAGGGCATCAAGGAGGCCATGTAGGGGCGGGGGAGCGTCTCGACCCGATCGGCGACTCCCATCGCTATCATCGCCGCGTGGCGATGACAGCGGATCTGCTCGGACATGTTCAGGAGGCGCCGGTCAGCGAGCCGGTGGCGTTGTCGGCGGCGGCGTGCATGTTCCGCAGCCTCGGCGATCCGGGCCGCCTCGCGATCCTGCGGCACCTGGCGCTGGGCGAGCACCGGGTCGTGGATCTCACGACGCATCTCGCGCTGGCGCAGTCCACCGTGTCGGCGCACCTGGCCTGCCTGCGCGACTGCGGCCTGGTGACCTCGCGGCCGCAGGGTCGGGCGTCGATGTGGTCGCTGACCACCGCCCCGGAACTCCTGGACGTGCTGGCCGCCGCCGAGCGGCTGCTCGCGGTCACCGGCGACGCGGTCGCCCTCTGCCCGACGTACGGCGAGGCGGCGCACCGGTGAGCACCTTGTCCCTGTCCCCGACGCTGACCGCCGCGGAGCGTTCGGCTCTCGGTCGCCGCGCGCAACTGCTGGCCGGAGCGTCGGTCGCCTACAACGTGCTCGAGGCGGTTCTGGCGGTCACCGCCGGCGTCGTCGCCGGATCGGTTGCCCTGGTCGGCTTCGGTCTCGACTCGGTGGTGGAGGTCTCCAGCGGCCTGATCGTCCTGTGGCAGTTCCGGCACCGGCTGCCGGAGGCCCGTGAGCGCCGTGCCCTGCGCCTCATGGCGCTGGCCTTCTTCGCGCTCGCCGTATACGTGACCGTCGAGTCGATCCGGGACCTGTTCTTCGGTGGCGGTGCGCCCTCGACCTCGCCGCTCGGGATCGGGCTGGCGATCGCCTCCCTGATCGTCATGCCGGTCCTGTCGTGGGCGCAGCGGTGCACCGGCCGAGCGCTCGGCTCGAGCACGGTCGTCGCCGACAGCACGCAGACGATGCTGTGCACGTACCTCTCGGCGGTCCTGCTGGTGGGGCTGGTGCTGAACGCGACGCTGGGCTGGGGCTGGGCCGATCCGGTCGCCGGCCTGCTCGTCGCCGCGGTCGCGGTGCGCGAGGGCGTGCAGGCGTGGCGGGGGGAGGGCTGCGCGTGCGGGGCGACCGCGTGCTCGTCGGAATGAAGCCGCGGCCCGCCGGAGGCCGTGTCCGGTGGTTCAGCGCGGGGCCGATCCGCTTCCCGCTCCCCTGAGCGTGGCCAGGCGCCGCCGGTACTCCTCCTCGTCGATCTCCCCCCGGGCGAACCGCTCGGCCAGCAACTGCTCGGCGGACGAGCCGGGCGGGGCCGGGTAGGACCCGTCGGGCGGGCGGCGGCTCGAGCGGGCGAGCATGACGCCGCCGAGGACGAGCAGGGCCAGGACCAGCACGAGCCCGACCGTCATGGCGGCCCAGCCCCACCCCGTCATTCCGTGGCCTCGGTCGTACCAGTCCATCACCGGAACTCACCCTCCTCGCGGTCGGTGGGCGCGTGCCGACCGATGCCCGCTCCCGGCTCCATGCTCGGCCGGCGCCGCCCGGTCGGTCACGGACCGAAGGTCCCGAGCGGTGGAGCCCTCGGGAGTCCTCAGACCGGGGCGCCCAGTTCGTAGGCGCCCCGACCCGGTGCCCGCAGGTGCACCGGCTCCTGTCCGGGCCGCTCGACGCGGACCGCGAGATCGGCCACCGAGCAGTTGAGCACCTGGTGCGGCGTCCCGTCGGGGTCGGCGTAGTCCCAGGCGACGAAGGCATCCGTCGGTGCCGTCGCGGACACGGTCACCGCTGCGCTCGGGCCCGGTATCCGCAGCTCGCACCCGTCCGGGCCGGCACGGACGACCACCCGGCGTCCGACCCCGCCCAGCGGGACCCGCGTCCCCGCCAGGCTCAGCACCCCGTTGGCCACCCACGGCGTGACCACCGGGCCGAGCCGGATGCGGCCGACCGCGACGTCGAGCCACGCGGCCTCGTGTCCCGCGCCGTCGAACGCGAGCCCGTGCAGCCAGATCCAGCGCTCGGCGTGCTGCTCGCCCCAGTTGTGCCCGACCATCCCCGGCCAGCCGTGCACGGTGATCCTCTCGCCGTCGACCTCGAGGATTCCGTCGAACAGCGCGGCCGGAGCCGGTGAGGTCAGCTTGGTACGGGGGAGCCGCGCCGTGTACATCCAGTGCCGGGGCAGATGCAGGAGCGGACGCTCGTCGGTCGTCACGCGGAGTGACCACCGGGCCGAGAGGTCCGTCGTCCTCGCCTCGCCCGTGATCTCGGCCGCGCCGAAGCTGCTGCTCCCGAGCCGGATCCACGCACCCTCACCGGTCGTTGCCTCGCCGGCGTCGACCCGGGCCGCCCGGGGCCGCGGCGCGTCCCGGTCGAACAGGGTGAACCACAGCTGGCCCTCCGGCCTGCCTGCGGGAGAGATGGTGACCGTGTAGCGGAGCCAGACGCCGCGCGGCTCTGTCGGATGCACCGCGCGCAGGAAGTAGCTCTCGTAGTGGCCGCGCCCGCGGCCCGCGCCCGGCCACCGAGGCGTCACCGGGTCCACGACGACCATGCCCGAAGGCTAACCAGGGAGAGCGCCGGCCCCGGTGCCGGCCAACGCCGCCGCGACCGCGGCGCGGACGTCGGCGTCGCTGGCCCCGAGAAGCCGGGCCTGCCGGACGAACGCCTCCGCGTGCCCACGGACCTCCTCTGCCGGATTCCCCGCGCCCTGCCGCGGGCCCGGAGCCTGCACCCGCGTGCCGCCGCCGCGCCGCGACCGGACCAGCCCGGCGGCCTCGAGCTCCCGGTAGGTCCGGGCGACCGTGCCGACGGCCAGCCCCAGGTCGGCCGCCAGTTGCCGCAGCGGCGGCAGTCGGTCGCCCGGCGCGAGCACGCCGGAGGAGATCAGCTCGGCCAGTTGCCGGCGGAGCTGCTCGTAGGGCGGGGTGGGATCGGTGGTGACCACACGCAGGAGCGTCGTCCCGCTCATCGGAGGACCGGTTCCGACGGCCGGAGCACTCGCGGTGGCCCCGTCAGGATCGCGACGCACCAGCCGGCCAGCGCGACGGCAGCCGGGACGAGCACCGCCAGGGCCGCCAAGGGCACGTTCCACCACCCGGGCCGGCAGCCGAACCCGGCCATCGCCACGCCCGCGACCGCGCCGATCCCGGCCAGCGGCACGGCGACCAGGAGCCCGACCGCGGCCGTCACCGCCTCCGCGGCGGAGCGCCGCAGCGCGTCGTCGACCCCGACGTCGCCGCTCTGCCGCGGTCGGCGCACCACGCGGGTCATCGCGAGCCCGGCGGCGACCAGGCCACACGCGACGACGACGGTCAGCGGCACCGTGTAGAACGAGCCGGGCCAGGCGCCGCGGCCCTCGGCCATCGTCGCGCTGCACCGCCGGAACAACTGCCGGCCGGCGCGTCCGAGGTCGTCGGGGGAGCCTGCCGCGGTGGTGAGCGCGCCGACGACGACCAGCAGTGTCGTGGCGGCACCGACCGCCGCGCCGAGCGCCCGCGGGACGTAGTCGCGCACCCGACGTACCGCCAGCCCGGCGCTGCGCACCGGCCCCTGCGGGCGGCTGACCCGCAGCTCCCCGACGAGCACGCCGGCCAGCACGCAGAGCGCGAGCAGCGGCGCCGCCAGGAGAAGCCCGCGGCCGAGGGCGCCCTGGTAGGCGGTGATCACCCCGACGCCGAGCCCGGCGGCCAACCCCGCCAGCCGCCAGCGACGGGTCGTGCGCGCGGTCGCTCGCAGCTCGGGTGAGGGCAGGGCCGCTGGGGCGGGGGTGGAGCGCGCAACGAGCACCAGTCGCGCGACGACGACGGCCAGCACGACGACCACGAACAGCACGACCACGCTCACGGCACATCCTTTGTGTCAGGTATCTGTGACAAGACACGATGAGGCCCTTCGCATACTTGTGTCAACCATCTGGAACAAGTGGGTCCAGGGGCAGCAACCGGACCCGGGGCGGGCGCAGGAGCAGCAGGGGATCCAGATAGGCGTTCCCGCGCAGCAGGCCCCAGTGCAGGCAGCCCGCGCCGGGGCAGCCGGCATGACCGGACACGAGCGTGCCGATCGGGGAGCCGCGCGCCACGGCCTGGCCCGCCGCGACCGACGGATCGACCGGCTCGTACGTCGTCCGGAGGCCGTTCGCGTGCACGACGCTGACCACCGGCCGCCCGGCGACCATGCCGGCGAACAGCACCGTGCCCGCTCCGGCCGCGAGCACCGGCGCGCCCGGGGCGCCGGCCAGGTCCACCCCGCGGTGACCGGCGCCGTATGCGGAGGCAGGCGGCGTGAAGCCGCGCGTCACGTGGAGTTCGCCACCGAGAGGTGCGGTCCACAGCGCGGGACCGACGGGCGTGCTCACCGGCCCGGCGGCCGCGGCGGCGGGCGGAACCGCGGCGGCGACGGTCAACAGGACGACGGCGAGGAGACGGGGGAGCACGGGTGCGAGCCTTCCGTCGCCGACGGTCCGCGGACGGCCCGGCGGGGGATCTGTGGACAGCCCGGGAGGCTGGGGAAATCGGCGCCACGCGGCGCGTATGCTCTCCGGTGCGACCCGTTTCGGCGGGTCGACTTCGCGCGTCCTTCTCCCGCCGCTTCCGGCGGGGCAGTCGCCACCTCGGTCCCGGCGGGCAACCGCCGGGTGAGTGGTGCCGCAGGACGCCAGGGCGGCGCACCACCCGGTGCCCGCGTCACAACCGAGGAGCGCGGCCCCGGGCCGCGCGCAGATCAGAGAGGCTGCAATGGCAGTCGTCAGCATGAAGCAGCTGCTCGACAGCGGCGTCCACTTCGGGCACCAGACCCGCCGCTGGAACCCGAAGATGAAGCGATTCATCTTCACCGAGCGCAACGGCATCTACATCATCGACCTGCAGCAGACGCTGGGGTACATCGACTCGGCCTACGAGTTCGTCAAGCAGACCGTGGCCCACGGTGGCTCGATCATGTTCGTCGGCACCAAGCGTCAGGCGCAGGAAGTCGTCGCCGAGCAGGCGCAGCGCGTGGGCATGCCCTACGTCAACCAGCGCTGGCTGGGCGGCATGCTCACCAACTTCCAGACCGTGCACAAGAGGCTCCAGCGGCTCAAGGAGCTCGAGGACATGGAGCAGACCGGCGTGCTGGTCAGCCTGTCCAAGAAGGAGCAGCTGGTCCTCAGCCGCGAGAAGGCCAAGCTCGAGCGCAGCCTCGGCGGTATCCGGGACATGCAGAAGGTGCCCAGCGCCGTCTGGATCGTGGACACCAAGAAGGAGCACATCGCCGTCGGCGAAGCTCGCAAGCTGAACATCCCGGTCGTCGCGATCCTCGACACCAATTGCGACCCCGACGAGGTCGACTACAAGATCCCGGGCAACGACGACGCCATCCGCAGCATCGCCGTCCTGACCCGCGTGATCGCCGACGCCGTCGCCGAGGGCCTCATGGCCCGCTCCGAGGCCAAGGCGAACGCCGGCCGCGAGGACGGCGCCGAGCCGGCCATCGGTGGCGACGAGCCGCTGGCCGACTGGGAGCGCGAGCTCCTGACCGGTGGCGACACCGCCGCGGCTCCCGCCGAGGCCGCCGCGCCGGCCGAGGCCGCACCCGCCGAGGCCGCTGCCCCCGCCGAGGCCGCACCCGCCGAGGCCGCTGCCCCGGCCGAGGGCGACGCCGCACCCCAGGCCTGATCCGCCGGCTCCGTCCCCGTCCGACCGCGGTGGGGACGGAGCCGCGGCACGCCCGCACCCACATCTCGAAGATCTATGAGGAAGTGACATGGCTGACTTCACCGCTGCCGACGTCAAGCGTCTCCGCGACGCCACCGGCGCCGGCATGATGGACTGCAAGAAGGCGCTCACCGAGGCCGATGGCGACTACGAGAAGGCCGTCGAGTTCCTGCGGATCAAGGGCGCCAAGGACGTCGGCAAGCGCCTCGAGCGCTCCACCACCAACGGCGTGGTCGTGAGCAAGGACGGCGCCCTGCTCGAGCTCGACTGCGAGACCGACTTCGTCGCCAAGAACGCCGACTTCGTGAAGCTCGCCGACCGGCTGCTCGACATCGTGCTGGCCAACAGGCCCGCCGACGTCGACGCCCTGCTGGCCACCGAGGTCGACGGCCAGACGGTCGCCGCGCTCGTCGAGTCCGAGTCCGCCCGCATCGGCGAGAAGCTAGTGCTCAGCCGCTTCGCCGTCTTCGAGGGCGACACCGCCACCTACCTGCACAAGCGGGCCACCGACTTGCCCCCGGCGATCGGTGTCGCGGTGCAGTACACCGGTGGCTCCGAGGAGGCCGCGCGCAGCCTGGCGATGCACATCGCCGCCGCCCGCCCGCGCTTCCTCACCCGCGAGGAGGTTCCGGCCGAGACGGTCGAGACCGAGCGCCGCGTGGCCGAGCAGACCGCGAAGGAGGAGGGCAAGCCCGAGCAGGCGATCGTCAAGATCGTCGAGGGTCGGGTCAACGCCTTCTACAAGGACTTCGTCCTGCTCGAGCAGCCGTCGATCACCGAGCCCAAGCGCACGGTCAAGCAGATCGTCGACGACGCCGGCATGACCGTGGAGCGCTTCGCCCGCTTCGAGGTCGGCCAGGCCTGAGCGCCCGGCACGTCGTGAACGGCCCCGCCCCCACTCCCGGGAGCGGGGCCGTTCGCACGTCCGTCTGGGGCTCCGTGGCCCCATACGGCAGGATTCGACCAATGACTTCGACCGAGGGATGACGCGTTGACCGACACCAGCCCACCGTTGTCCGCCCCGACGGCCTTCCAGCCCGCCGACCACACGGGCTATCACCGCGTCCTGCTGAAGCTCTCCGGCGAGACGTTCGGGGGCGGCAAGGTCGGCGTCGACGCCGACATCGTGCGCGGGATCGCCGAGCAGCTGGCCGAGGTGGTCGCCAAGGGCACCCAGGTGGCCGTGGTCATGGGTGGCGGCAACTTCTTCCGCGGCGCCGAGCTCAGCCAGGCCGGCATGGACCGCACCAAGGCCGACTACATGGGCATGCTGGGCACCGTCATGAACTGCCTGGCCCTGCAGGACTTCTGCGAGAAGGCCGGTGTGCAGACCCGTGTCCAGTCGGCCATCACGATGGGCCAGGTGGCCGAGCCCTACATCCCGCGGAAGGCGATCCGGCACCTGGAGAAGGGCCGCCTGGTCATCTTCGGCGCCGGCGCCGGCATGCCCTACTTCTCCACCGACACCGTGGCCGCCCAGCGGGCCCTGGAGATCGAGTGCCAGGTGCTGCTGATGGGCAAGAACGGCGTGGACGGCGTCTACGACGACGACCCGCGGATCAACCCCGACGCCGTCATGTACGACGACCTGGACTACGCGACGGTGCTCGCCAAGCAGCTCAAGGTCGCCGACGCGACGGCGATCAGCCTCTGCATGGACAACCAGATGCCGATCGTGGTCTTCAACCTGCTGCGTGACGGCAACATCGCCAGGGCATCCGCAGGTGAGAAGATCGGCACGCTGATCAGCCAGCCGGTCTGACCGGCCCAAGGAGGGACACCCAGTGATCGACGACACCCTGCTCGATGCCGAGGAGCGGATGGACAAGGCCCTGTCGGTCGCCCGCGAGGACCTCGGCGCGGTGCGTACCGGCCGCGCGGCCCCGTCCATGTTCAACAAGATCGTCGTGGACTACTACGGCGCTCCGACGCCGGTGCCGCAAATGGCCTCCATCACCGTGCCCGAGGCCCGGATGGCGGTCGTCAAGCCCTACGACGCCGGCCAGCTCGGTGCTATCGAGAAGGCGATCCGCGACAGCGATCTCGGCGTGAACCCCACCAACGACGGCCAGCTCCTGCGCGTGGTGTTCCCGCAGCTGACCGAGGAGCGCCGTCGCGACCTCGTCAAGATGGCCAAGGCCAAGGGCGAGGACGCCAAGGTCGCCATCCGCAACATCCGGCGCCGGTCGAAGGAGGAGCTCGACCGGATCGTCAAGGACGGCGAGGCCGGTGAGGACGAGGTGCGCCGCGCGGAGAAGGAGCTCGACGACCTCACCGCCAAGCACGTGCACAGCATCGACGAGGCCGTGAAGAACAAGGAGAGCGAGCTGCTCGAGGTCTGACCCCGATGCGCCCGTCCCCTCCCATGACCAGTCCCTCCCCAGCCGACCGCCCCGGCGCCGAGCCCGCGACCTCACGCATGCCGTGGGTCGGGGCCCCGGTCGCCGAGCGGCGCGCCGACCCCGACACCGGCCCCGTCCCGATCAGCGGCGGGGGCCCCGGCCTCGCGGCGCCCGAGCCCGCTGCGGCCGATGCTGTGCCGGTGGACCCGGCCTCGACGCCCCCGGAGCCGGCCGAGCCGGCGCCGGGGCGTGCCGGGCGCAACCTCGGCGCGGCGATCGGCGTCGGGCTCAGCCTCGGTGCGGTCATCCTTGCGTCGCTGCTGATCTGGCGTCCCGCCTTCATGGCCGTACTGGTGGCGGCGGCCGTCGTCGGTGTCGTCGAACTGACCCGGGCGCTGCAGGCGGGCGGTTTCCGTGCGCCACTCGTCCCCGTGCTGGTCGGCTCGGTGGCGATGGAGGCCCTGGCGTGGACCCGCGGGCCGACCGGCCTGGTCGTCGGCTTCCTGGTCACCGCGCTGGCCGTCGTCCTGTGGCGGCTCGGGGGCGGCCCGGGCGGCTACCTCCGGGACGCGGCCGCCGGCGTGCTCGTCGCCCTGTACGTGCCGTTGCTGGCCGGCTTCGCCGTGCTGCTGCTGCGGCCCGACGACGGGGTCGCGCGCGTGCTGGCCTTCATCGGGGTCGTCGTGTGCAGCGACGTCGGCGGCTACGCGGCGGGCGTGCTGTTCGGCAAGCACCCCATGGCGCCGTCCATCAGCCCGAAGAAGTCGTGGGAGGGCATGGCCGGGTCGGTGCTCTTCTGCATCCTCGTGGCCACGCCGATCATCGCGCTGGCGCTGCACGGCCCCTGGTGGGGCGGCGTGCTCTACGGCGCGGCGATCGCGGCGTCGGCCACGATCGGCGACCTGGCCGAGTCCCTGATCAAGCGTGACCTCGGCATCAAGGACATGGGGCACCTGCTGCCCGGCCATGGCGGCCTGATGGACCGGCTGGACTCGCTGCTGCCGTCGGCCGCGGTGGCATTCCTGCTGCTCTCGGTGCTCGCACCGGTCTGAGTCACGCCGGCCGGACGACCTCCCACACGGAGCCCACCTCGGCGAAGCCGCGCCGGGCGTACCAGTGCCGCGGCCAGTCGGCCGCTGCCGCCTCGAGGACGACGAGGTCGCAGCCCGCCCGCGCGGCCAGGTCGAGGGCGCGGGTGAGGACGGCGTCGCCGTGGCCGCGCCGCCGGGCGCCCGGATCGGTCAGCACGGAATCGACGGCCGCCGTCGCGCCGTCGATCCGCAGCTGACCGGACGCCACGACCCGGCCGTCCTCCCGCACCACGAGATCGGTCACGGCCACGACCTGGTCGTTGCGCCCCTCCCGGCCGATCAGCTCGGCGACGACCCGGTCCAGCTTCGGTCCCGAGAGCGGCAGGACCTGCCGCCACGAGCGTTCCCAGAACTCGTGCACGGCCGGCTGGTCGACCACCTCGACCCGATCGTCCCCCTGCATCCGCGCCGCCGGGCGCGCCATGAGCACGAACTCCTCCGCCTTCCAGCCCCGCCCGCCCAGGTCGGCGGCGACGTCGGCGGCGCCGGCCCACAGGAGCGCCGCGGTCTGGTGCGGCCACCCGGCGTTCCCCGCGACCTCGGCCACCGCCGCCTCCACCGTGGCCGCGTCCACCGGCTCGGTGAGCAGCAGCCGGTTGTTGTCCCGGGAGTTCGGCACGTCGGGGTCGAGGATCGCCACGCCTCCCGGCACGTCGCCGACGCCCACCGCCCGCCGGACCGGCAGGGAGGTGGCGTACGCCAGCGCGCGGCCGAGCGGGTCGTCCGGGGCCGGCAGCCGGACCGGTGCCGGCGGCCGGTAGGGGACGACGGCGATCACCGCGGTCACCGGGAGCGGCCCGTAGAGGTGCGGGAAGCGCATGCTCGCCGGGTCCGACGGCATCCCCGGCTCGAAGCGCACCGGGTCGGTCAGCCGGGCAGGGTCGACCACGAGCAGGACCAGGTCGCGGCGCCCCGCGTACAACGCCTGCGCGGGCAGGTGCACCTGATCGGGGGTCGACAGGTGCACGAAGCCGACGTCGGCCAGGGACGGTGGCCGCACCGCGCCGTCGTCGAGGGCTGCCCGCCATGCGGTGGGCTCGATCAGGTGGACGAGGACGGGCGCGGGCACCCTGAGATCCTGCCTGCGTGAGCGACGACGAGCAGCACGGCCCCACCGACTGGGGGACGACGGTCGGTGTCGGTCCGTGGGAGGGCGCGTGGCCCGAGGATCCGCGCCTCGATCCGCACCTGCTGGCCGAGGGCGACCGGCGCAACGTGGTCGACCGCTACCGGTACTGGGCGGTCGAGGCGATCGTCGCCGACCTCGACCGCCGGCGGCACCCCTTCCACGTGGCGATCGAGAACTTCGGCCACGACCTCAACATCGGCACGGTCGTGCGCACCGCCAACGCGTTCCTCGCCGCTGAGGTGCACATCGTCGGCCGCCGCCGCTGGAACCGGCGGGGAGCGATGGTCACCGACCGGTACCAGCACCTTCGCCACCACGCCGACGTCGCGGCGCTGCTGGCGTTCGCGGCGGCACAGGGGCTGGCCGTCGTCGCGGTCGACAACGGGCCGGGGGCGGTGCCGATCGAGACGGCCGACCTGCCCCGCGAGTGCCTGCTGCTGTTCGGCCAGGAGGGACCGGGCCTGACCGCCGAGGCGCGCGAGGCCGCCGTCCTGACGGTGTCCATCGCCCAGTTCGGTTCCACCCGGTCGATCAACGCCGGCGTGGCCGCGGGCATCGCCATGCACGCCTGGGTGCGGCAGCACGCCGACCTGGCGGCGGCGGTGGAGTAGGTCAGTCGTCCGGCGCGTCGGGGTCGATGCCGCGCGCGGCGAAGGACGCCTCGATCGCCGAGCAGACGGTGCGGATCACCTCGACCCGGGCGAACCGCTTGTTCTCGGCCGCGACGACGTGCCACGGCGCGTCCTCGGTGTCGGTGCGCTCGAGCATCTCCTCGACCGCCTCCTCGTAGGCGCCGCGGTTCTCGCGGTTCCGCCAGTCCTCCCGGGTGAGCTTCCAGACCTTGAGCGGGTTGTTCCGGCGGCGCTCGAACCGCCGGAGCTGTTCCTCGGGGGAGAGGTGCATCCAGAACTTCACGAGGATCATGCCCTCGGCGGCCAGCGTCGTCTCCAGGTTCACGATCTCCGAGTACGCCCGCCGCCACACGTCCTCCGGGGTGAGGTCCTCCACCCGCTCCACCAGCACGCGGCCGTACCAGGTGCGGTCGAGCACGGCCATCCCGCCCCAGCCCGGGAGCGCGGGCCAGAAGCGCCACAGGAAGTGGTGGCGCAGCTCGTGGTGCGAGGGAGCCGCGAACTGGGCGACCCGGGCGTGCCGGGGGTCGAGCTCCTCGACCAGCCGCTGGATCGCCCCGCCCTTGCCCGAGGCGTCCCACCCCTCGAACAGCACGCACAGGGGCGGCCCGAGCTGTTTGGGCCCGATCTGGCCGCCCAGGAGCAGCCGCAGATGCGCCAGCCGCCGCTGCGCCGCCTTGAGCTGCCGCTTCCCCTCCTTCTTGGACAGGCGCTGGCTCAGGTCCACGTCGTCCAGGCGGCTCATGCGCCCGAGCTTGGCAGTCGCTGCGGCGATGCGGGTGAGATGGGTCTCCGGGTCACTCGTCCGCGGCACGGCAGTGGGACCATGGACGACGCCATGACTGCTCTCCCGCTCGTCTTCGACGCCCCGCGCCGTGGAACGCCACCGCGCCACCTTGCCGACCTGACCCGCGAGGAGGCCCGCGCGGCGGTCACGGAGCTCGGGCAGCCGGCGTTCCGTGCCGACCAGCTCGCGCGGCACTTCTACCGCGGCGTCACCGACCCCGCGCAGATGACCGACGTGCCGGCCGCCGTCCGGGAGAGCCTCGCCGAGGCGCTGCTGCCGGGGCTGCTCACCGTCGTCCGGCACCAGACCGCCGACAACGGGCGCACCCGCAAGACCCTGTGGCGGCTGCACGACGGCGCCCTTGTCGAGAGCGTGCTCATGCGCTATCCCGACCGCGCGACGGTCTGCATCTCCAGCCAGGCCGGGTGCGGCATGGCCTGCCCGTTCTGCGCGACCGGTCAGGCCGGCCTGACCCGCAACCTGTCGGCGGCGGAGATCATCGGCCAGGCGGTCGCGGCCGCGGCCGCGATGGCCAACGGGGAGATCGACGGCGGCCCGGGCCGGCTGTCCAACGTCGTCTTCATGGGCATGGGGGAGCCGCTGGCCAACTACGCCCGCGTGCGCAAGACGCTCGACGCCCTGCTGACCCCGGCCCCGCACGGCCTGGGCCTCTCGCAGCGGGCGGTCACGGTCTCCACGGTCGGCCTGGTACCGGCCATCCGCCGGCTCACGGAGGAGGGCCGCAACGTCACGCTCGCGGTGAGCCTGCACGCCCCGGACGACGAGCTGCGCGACACCCTGGTGCCGATCAACACCCGCTGGAAGGTCGGCGAGGTCGTGGCGGCGGCCGACGCCTACGCCGAGCGCACCGGCCGGCGCTACTCCGTGGAGTACGCGCTGATCCGGAACGTCAACGACCAGCCCGAGCGCGCCACGCTGCTGGGCGAGCTGCTGGCGGGCAGGCTGGCGCACGTGAACCTGATCCCGCTCAACCCGACCCCGGGCAGCCCGTGGGACGCGAGCCCGTTGCCGGCCCAGCGGGAGTTCGTCGCGCGCCTGCGCGCCGCCGGTGTGGCGACGACGGTGCGCGACACCCGCGGCCAGGACATCGACGGCGCCTGCGGCCAGCTGGCCGCCGCCGACCGGGTGGACGGCGTCCCGACGGTGGCGCTGCCGACCCCCACGATCGAGCCGCCCGTCCCCCTGGGTGCCGAGAGCGACGACGAGGAGACCCCGGCATGAGCGAGACCGAGGAACTGGCCGACGCCGAGGCCCACGACCACTCCCACGCCGACATCTCGGGCGGCTGGCTGCGTGCCGCCGTCTTCGGCGCCATGGACGGGCTGGTCACCAACACCGCGCTCGTCGCCGGCGTCGGCGGCGGTGGTGCCAGTTCGCGTGCCATCGTCCTGGCCGGGGTGGCCAGCCTCGTGGCCGGCGCCATCTCGATGTCGCTGGGCGAGTACACGTCGGTGCAGACCCAGAACGAGCAGCTGGATCTGGAGATCGCCAAGGAGCGCGCCGAGCTCGAGCGCAACCCCGCCGGTGAGCTCGCGGAGCTGGTCGAGATGCTCCGGGTGCGCGGCGTCGAGGACGACCTGGCCCACGAGGTCGCCGCGCAGCTGTCGGCGGACCCGGAGGTCGCGCTACGGCTGCACGTGGTCGCGGAGCTGGGGCTCAGCCCCGAGGACCGGCCGTCCCCCTGGGTCGCCGCGGTCTCCTCGTTCCTGACCTTCGGCACCGGCGCGGTCCTGCCGCTGCTGCCCTACTTCTTCGGCATCTCGCTGCTGTGGGTCGCGCTGGTGTTCGGCGGCGCGGGCCTGCTGGCGGCCGGCGCGCTGTCGTCCCGTTTCACGCCGCGCTCGTGGTGGTTCGCCGGGCTGCGTCAGCTGCTCTTCGGTGCCGTCGCCGCCGGGGTCACCTTCGGGATCGGCGCGGCGATCGGTGTCGGCGTCAGCTGACCCGCGCCCCCGACGGTCAGCGGCTGCGCCAGGCGTTCTTCCGGCGGCGCCAGTCGAGCACCATGATGATGATCATCACCAGGGCGATGCCGACGATCCAGAGGTCCTCGACCTTGCCCTGGTGATTGCCGATGACGAGGGCGAGCAGGAACAGCGTCGCGATGACGGCGCCGATGCGGCCCTTCTTGCCGGTCTCACCGTGCCAGCCCCAGTCCTCGGGCCGCTCGTGCTCGACCGGGTGCTCATCGGGGCGGACGAGGGCCTCTTCGCGACCAGGCTGGTTGACCCGCTGCGTGTCACTCACGCCGGACATTCTGGCAGCACCGGGCTCCGGGGACCGCACGAGGGAGGACGGCGCGGCGGGTCGTCCTCCGTGTCGGGGAAGATGCGGGTGTGAGCGGACAGGGGCGTGAGCATCGCAGCGAGGCGGCCGCCGACAGGGAGGGAGCATCGCAGCGAGGAACGAGCGAGGAGCGGACCGACCGCGGAGGCGGCCTGAACTCCGGAGCGAGGAGCGGAGCGCACCCGCGGGAGCGAACCGAAGGCATGGTGGATTCCCCGCGCGAGGTGACGGTGCTCGGCTCGACCGGATCGATCGGGCGGCAGGCGATCGCCGTCGCGCAGCAGAATCCCGGCCGGCTGCGGATCACCGGCCTGGCCGCCGGGGGAGGGGACGTCGCCCGCCTCGCGGAGCAGGCCCTGACCCTCGGCGTCCGCACCGTCGCCGTCGCCCGCGCCACCGCCGCCCAGGACCTCCAGCTGGCCTTCTACGCGGCCGCCTCGCAGCGGGGCTGGGCGAAGGGCGAGTACGCGCTGCCGGAGATCCTGGCCGGTCCGCGCGCCGCCGAGGAGCTCGCCGCCCGCCCGGCCGACGTCGTCCTGAACGGGATCACCGGCTCCATCGGCCTCGGGCCGACGCTCTCGGCCCTGAAGGCCGGGCGCACCGTCGCGCTGGCCAATAAGGAGTCGCTCGTCGCCGGGGGTGACCTGGTCACCGCGGCCGCCGCCCCCGGTCAGCTGGTGCCGGTCGACTCCGAGCACTCGGCCCTGGCGCAGTGCCTGCGCGGGGGTGCCCGGAGCGAGGTGGCGCGGCTGGTGCTCACCGCCAGCGGCGGCCCGTTCCGCGGCCGGACGGCCGCCGAGCTGGAGGGCGTCACCGTCGAGCAGGCGCTGGCCCATCCGACCTGGGACATGGGCCCGGTGGTCACCATCAACTCGGCCACCCTGGTCAACAAGGGGCTGGAGCTGATCGAGGCGCACCTGCTCTTCGGCGTCCCCTACGCCGACATCGACGTCGTCGTGCACCCGCAGTCGATCGTCCACTCGATGGTGACCTTCGCCGACGGCGCGACCATCGCCCAGGCCAGCCCGCCGGACATGCGGCTGCCGATCGCGCTCGCCCTCGCCTGGCCCGACCGGCTGCCCGACGTCCAGCCGGCGCTGGACTGGTCGACGGCGAGCACCTGGGAGTTCGCCCCGCTCGACGACGTGGCCTTTCCCGCCGTGCGGCTCGCGCGGTCGGCGGGGGAGGCGGGAGGCGTCGTCCCGGCGCTGTTCAACGCGGCGAACGAGGAGGCGGTCGCGGCTTTCGTGGCGGGTCGCCTGTCGTTCCCAGGGATCGTGCAGGTCGTCGCGCGTACCCTCGACGACGCGCCGGACATCGGCGCCCCCACCTGCGTCGAGGACGTCCTGGCGGCGGAGAAGTGGGCCCGGGAGCACGCCCGGGGCGTCATCGCCGGAGGCTGAACTGACCGGGACCCTGCTGACCATCCTGGGCATCGTCGCGTTCGCGTTCGGCCTGCTGTTCTCGATCGGCTTCCACGAGGCCGGGCACTTCTACTGGGCCCGCCGGTTCGGCATGCGGGTGCCGCAGTTCATGGTCGGCTTCGGGCCGACGATCTGGTCGCGGCGCCGTGGCGAGACCGAGTACGGCATCAAGGCCATCCCGCTGGGCGGCTACATCCGCATCGTCGGCATGATCCCGCCGGCCGAGGAGGGCGAGAGCAAGCGCGCCACCCGCATGCGCAGCTTCATCGCCGAGGTGCGCGGGCAGGCGCTCAACGACGTCCTGCCCAGCGACGGCGACCGCGTCTTCTACGGCAAGCCGTGGTGGCAGCGGATCATCGTGATGTTCGCCGGGCCGTTCCACAACCTCGTGCTCGCGGTCGTCTTCTTCACCGTCATGCTCACCGTGTTCGGCACCGGCGTGGTGACGACGACGCTGCGTTCGGTCCCCGCGTGCGTCCTGCCCGCCGGCGCCGACGCCAAGGCCGACTGCACCACCCCGGTGACGCCGCAGGGCAAGGTCTGCACCCTGGGCACGGCCGGCTGCGCGATGCCGGACGCGAGCCCGGCCGCCAAGGCGGGCCTGCGGCCCGGCGACCGGATCGTCGCCGTCGGCGGTGCCCCGCTGGAGCCGAAGGCCTTCGACAGCTGGACGGCGGTGCAGGACGCCATCCGCGGCCACGCCGGCCGGCCGCTCACGATCACCATCGAGCGGCAGGGGCAGCAGCGCGACGTCACCGTCACCCCGATCGAGAACACCGTCTACACCGACGCCACCGGCGAGAAGACCACCACCGCCGGCTACCTCGGGGTCAGCCCGGTCGTCGGGTTCGCCCGGCAGTCCATCAGCGACGTGCCGGACTACTTCGGCATGGTCGTCTCCCAGTCGGTGCAGAAGCTCGTCCAGATCCCCGAGCGCATCCCGCAGGTGTTCCGCGCCGCCTTCCTCGGCGCGAAGCGCGACGTGAACGGCCCGATCGGCGTGGTCGGCGTCGGCCGCATCTCCGGGGAGGTCTTCGCCCTCGGCACCGTCGGTGTGGCCGAGAAGGTCAGCCTGTTCTTCCAGATGCTGGCCGGGGTGAACCTGGTCCTCTTCCTGTTCAACCTGCTGCCGATCTACCCCCTGGACGGCGGGCACGTGGCCGGCGCGCTGTACGAGAAGCTGCGCGCCACCGTCGCGCGGGTGCGGGGGCGCCCCGACCCCGGCCCGTTCGACATCGCCCGGCTCATGCCGGTGGCCTACGTCGTCGCGGGCGTCTTCCTGGTGATGTCGGCGCTGCTGGTCGTCGCCGACATCGTGAACCCGATCACGCTGAACTGACCTGGGCGGCCCCCGCGCGGGGCCGACCCCACCCCGTTCGGGGACGGCGCCCTGCACGGATCCGTTCCCGGGGGATACTGGCGGTCATGGCGATCCCCGTCAGTCTCGGCATGCCGGCTGCGCCCCCTCCCGTCCTCGCTCCCCGTCGTCGGACCCGTCAGCTCGACGTGGGCGGTGTCGGCGTCGGCAGCGACTTCCCGGTCAGCGTGCAGTCGATGACGACGACCAAGACGGCCGACATCAACGCCACCCTCCAGCAGATCGCCGAGCTCACCGCCGCCGGCTGCCAGATCGTGCGCGTCGCCGTCCCCGACACCGACGACGCCGAGGCGCTGCCCGCGATCGCCCGGAAGTCGCAGATCCCGGTCATCGCCGACATCCACTTCCAGCCGCGCTACGTCTTCGCGGCCATCGACGCCGGCTGCGCCGCGGTCCGGGTCAACCCCGGCAACATCAAGAAGTTCGACGACAAGGTCGGCGAGATCGCCAAGGCGGCCACGGACGCCGGCATCCCGATCCGCATCGGTGTCAACGCCGGCTCGCTCGACAAGCGCCTGCTCGCCAAGTACGGCAAGGCGACGCCCGAGGCCCTGGTCGAGTCGGCGCTCTGGGAGTGCTCGCTGTTCGAGGAGCACGACTTCCGCGACATCAAGATCTCGGTCAAGCACAACGACCCGGTGGTCATGGTGCGCGCCTACGAGCTGCTCGCCGCGCAGTGCGACTACCCGCTGCACCTCGGCGTCACCGAGGCGGGCCCCGCGTTCCAGGGCACGATCAAGTCCGCCGTCGCCTTCGGCGCCCTGCTGTCCCAGGGCATCGGTGACACGATCCGCGTCTCCCTGTCGGCGCCGCCGGTCGAGGAGGTGAAGGTGGGCGCCCAGATCCTCGAGTCGCTCAACCTGCGCCAGCGCGGTCTGGAGATCGTCAGCTGCCCCTCGTGCGGGCGCGCGCAGGTCGACGTCTACAAGCTCGCCGACGAGGTCACCGCCGGGCTCGAAGGCATGGAGGTGCCGCTGCGGGTCGCCGTCATGGGGTGCGTCGTCAACGGGCCCGGCGAGGCCCGCGAGGCCGACCTCGGGGTCGCCTCGGGCAACGGGAAGGGCCAGATCTTCGTCCGGGGCGAGGTCATCAAGACCGTGCCGGAGTCGCAGATCGTCGAGACCCTCATCGAGGAGGCCCAACGCCTCGCCGCCGAGCAGGTCGACGCCGGCGCCGCGTCCGGCGCGCCCGTCGTCACCGCCGGCTGACCGGCGATCCGTCCGGCGAGGTCCCCGTGCTCCGAGCGCCGACCGCGCGCGTCCTCGACGAGACCGACGAGGCCGCCGTCCACCGGCTGCTGGCGACCGATCCGGTCGCCGCGTGCGTGCTCGCGGGGCGCGTCGAGACCGCCGGCACGGCGCCGATCTCCCTGGGCGCCCCGCTGTGGGGGCTCGAGAGCGGGGGGGCGCTGGAGGCCGTGTGCCTCGCGGGGGCGAACCTGATCCCCTTCGCCGTGCCGGGCGCCGAGCGCGCCGCGGCCCTCGCCTTCGCCGAGCGGGCCCGTCGCGCCGGCCGCCGGTGCTCCACGATCGTCGGGCCCGCGGCGTCGGTGGAGCCGCTGTGGGAGCTGCTCGCGCCCTACTGGGGCCCCGCTCGCGACCACCGGCCGCACCAGCCCCTGATGGCGATCGACGGACCGCCGGCCGTCGCGCCCGAGCCGCGGGTGCGTCCGGTCCGGAGCACCGAGATCGACGTGCTGTTCCCGGCGGCGATCGCGATGTTCACCGAGGAGGTGGGCGTCAGCCCGCTGCGCAGCGACGGCGGCGCCGGCTACCGTGCCCGGGTCTCCGAGATGGTCCGCGCCGGTCAGTCGCTCGCCTGGTTCGAGGACGGCGCGGTGATCTTCAAGGCCGAGATCGGTGCCGTCTCCCGCTCCGTGTGCCAGGTGCAGGGCGTCTGGGTGTCGCCGTCCCACCGCGGCCGCGGGGTCGGCACGGCCGGCACCGCCGCGGTCGTCGAGTACGCCCGGGCCGCCATCGCCCCCGTGGTCAGCCTCTACGTGAACGACTTCAACGCGCCCGCCCGGGCCGCCTACCGCCGGGTCGGCTTCCGCGAGGTGGGCCGCTTCGCCAGCGTCCTGTTCTGAGCTCGTCGTACCCGTCTGACAGGCTTCCGGCGTGCTGACGCGACGGGCGGGAGCCCTCTTCACGGCGCTGGTCCTGGCTGTCCTGGCCCTCGGCGGGTGCTCGAACTCCGAGGGTGACGTCCGGAATGCCGCCCAGGCATTCCTGACGAGCTGGTCCGGCGGCCACCTGCCCGCCGCCGCCAAGGCCACCACCGACCCGACCGCTGCCGGCGCGCTGCTCAAGCAGACCGCGGCCGACCTCCCGGGCGCCGAGCTCACTCCCGCCCTGGGCGCGGTCACCGTCAAGGGCAGCGACGCCACCGTCGGCTGGCGCGCGACCTGGCACCTCGCGGCCGCCCCCGACTGGAGCTACGCCGCCACGCTGAAGCTGCGCGACTCCGGTGGCAGCTGGAAGGTGGTGAGCGCGCCCACAATGGTGCACCCGCAGCTGGGCGCGGGGCAGCACCTGAAGCTGGTCCGCAGCCTGCCGGACCGGGCCGCGATCACCGACGCGAGCGGTGCCCCGCTGTTCACGCCGACCGAGGTGGTGAACGTCGGCGTCGACACCGGGAAGGTCACCGACCTGCCGGCCCTGGCCGCCGGGCTCTCGGCGGCCACCGGCGTCGCCGCGGCCGACATCACCAAGGCGGTGACGGCGGCCCCCAAGGGCCAGTTCGTCCCGGTCATCACCCTTCGCCGTCCCGACTTCGAGGCCGTCCGCGCGAAGATCTTCGACCTGCCCGGCGCGGTGTTCCCCACCAGCACCCGCCTGCTCGCGCCGAGTTCCCGCTTCGCCGTGGCCCTGCTCGGCCGCGTCGGCGCCGCGACCGCCGAGGTGCTCAAGGAGTCGGAGGTCCACGGGAAGCCGCGCTACGCGGCCACCGACCAGCTCGGCCTCTCGGGGCTGCAGCGGGCGTTCCAGCAGCAGCTCACCGGCACCCCGGGCTTCACGGTCTCGGTGGTCAGCACCGACCCGAGCACCGGCGACCCGGGGCGGCAGATCGCCGCGGTGGCCCCGGTTCCCGGCAAACCCGTGCAGACGACGCTCGTCCCCGCCCTGCAGAACGCGGCGGACGTGGCCGTCGCCACCCAGCAGCTGCCCACCCACCTGGTCGTCGTCCGGCCCGGCACGGGGGAGGTCCTGGCCGTCGCCTCCAACGCGGCCGCCACCCCCGGCAACGCGCTGACCGGCCGGTTCCCGCCCGGCTCGAGCATGAAGACGATGACGGCGACGGCGCTGCTCGCCGCGGGCAAGGTCACCCCCACCACCCCGGTGGCGTGCCCCGGCACCACGACGGTCGACGGTCGCGAGTTCCAGAACGAGAACAAGTTCGACCTCGGCACCGTGTCGCTCACCGAGGCGTTCGCGCAGTCGTGCAACACCACGTTCATCCAGCAGGCGCTGACGCTGCCCGACGCCGCGCTCGCCGACGCGGCCCACTCCTACGGGGTCGGCAGCGACTGGAAGCTGCCGGTGGGCATCTTCAGCGGCAGCGTGCCCAGCGACGCCACCGGGACGACGAAGGCGGCCGACGCGATCGGCCAGGGGCAGGTGCTGATGAGCCCGGCGGCGCTGGCGCTGGTGGCCGCCGGGATCGCCAGCGGCAAGCCGGCACCCCCGGTCGAGGTGGTCGGCGCGCCGGCCGCCGGCCCGGCACCGCAGGGGCCGCCGCAGCCGATCCTGGACGCGCTCCGCCCGATGATGCGGCAGGTGGTCCTCACCGGCACGGCCCGGGGCGTCTCCGGCCGCGGCGCGGTCTTCGGCAAGACGGGCACCGCCGAGTTCGGCAGCAAGACCCCGCCCGACGCCCACGGCTGGTTCATGGGGTACCGGATGGGCGGCCCCGGGGGCGACCTCGCGTTCGCCACCCTGGTGGAGGGCGGCCAGTCCAGCGGGGTGGCCGTGCGCGTCACCGACGCCTTCCTCGGTGCCCTCGGCTGAGCCGGCGCCCTACTTCTTCGGGGGGAGCCCGGGGAGCGCGCTCGTCACCGGCTTCTTGCCCGCGGCGATCCGCCAGGACACCGCCCGCACCTCGGCAGCGCTGAGCAGGCCGACGGCGAGCTCCCGCGTGCTCCGCTCGGCGGCCTGGTCCAGCACCCGCACCCACGCGGCCGCGACGCCGTCCTCCAGGACGACCCCGAGGGCCGCCGCGTCGACATGCGAGAGCACCGGGAAGGGCAGCGCGTAGGCCGCCTTCGCCTCCACGGGCTCGGCCTTGCGGTCGGCCAGCAGGGCCGTCACCCGGTCCCGGACGTCGCGGTGGGCGGCCTCCGCCGCTGCCGCAGGCCCCCGGCCGGAGGGGCCAAGAGCCGCCCCGACGACGCCGTACCCCCAGATCGCGGCGTGCTCGGCGGCCAGCGCCTCGCGCAGCGCTGCGTTCTCGGTGCGCTCGGTCAGCTCATCGGTGGGCGCCGTCACGCGAGCCTCCCGTCCTGGCCACGCAGGCCCGCGGCGATCGAGCCCAGCAGCGCCGCCCGGGCGCCGGACTGCTCCACGCACGCGGTGGCGTGCGAGGTCGCGGCCGCCGACACCTGACCGCGGAGCCAGGCGCGGGCGTCCGGCCCGACCGCCGGCGCGCTCGACGACGACGCCGCGGCCGTCCGGCTGCTGGGGGCCGCGGCGGTGAGCGCGGTCAGCTGCTCGCCGGCCTGCGCGGCGAGCTCGGCCACCGCCGTCCTGACCGCTGGGTCGGCGGCACCCGCGGCGGCGAAGGCCGCGACCAGGGCCTTCTGCACGCCGACCTGCGCGGCGAACAGGTCGGCCTGCTTGTCGGTCACCACGTTCTGCCGGTCGGCCGGTGCGGACGTGCACCCGCTGACGAGCAGAGCCAGCCCGGTCGCGGAGACCGCGAGCAGGGTGCGCCGGGAGAAGCCCGGCGGGGCGGGGGAGGGCGGAGGAGGCATCGCCGCCATCTTCTCAGCCGGGACCGGAGTGGGCCGGACGCGTGGAGGCCGGGCGCGTCCCGGGTCGGGGGCGCAGCGCCGCCCGGGCCCCGCCCGCCCCAGGCGTCCCATCCCGGTCCTCCGGTGCGCGGTCCCGGGGGTTCCGCACGGGCGGTAGCCTGAACCCTTCCCCTCGATCCCGGGTCCGACCAGCGCCGCAGGCCGGAACGTGCCGGTTCGGAGGGGCGTGCACCGCACCGTGCGGCCCACCGAGCCTGGAGGAGGAAGCCGTGTCCGCCTCGCGCGGTACCCAGCGGACCGACCCGGCCACCTCGAAGCTGGCCGGGTGGATCGGCCCCGTCGTCGACGCGGCCGGCTACGACCTCGAGGAGCTCGTGGTCACCCCGGCCGGGCGACGCAGCGTCGTCCGGGTGGTGGTCGACCGCGACGCCGGTGTCACCCTCGACGACATCGCCGAGGTCAGCCGGGCGGTGTCCGAGGTGCTCGACACCCACGACGACGGCATGGGCCGGACGCCCTACGTGCTCGAGGTGACCAGCCCGGGGGTCGACCGCCCCCTCACCGAGGCCCGGCACTGGCGTCGCAACACCGGCCGCCTGGTGACGGTGGCCGTCGGGCCGTCGGGCGCGGCCGAGGAGGTCACCGGCCGGATCACCGCGGTGACCGACGCGGGCGTCGAGCTCGCCGTCGAGGCCAAGGGCAAGCCGGGCGCGAAGAAGCGGCCACCCACACCGCGGCTGGTCCCGTGGCCGGAGGTCGGTCCCGGCCGGGTGCAGGTCGAGTTCGGCCGGCCGGAAGCCGGCCACCAAGAGGACGACATCCACGACGACGACGAGATCGACGAGATCGACGAGATCGACGGGGACGACGGAGACATCGAGATCGACGACGACAGCGACAGCACGACCCTGCAGGCGCGAGGAGGAGGACTGTGAACATCGACGTCACCGCGCTCAAGGCGGTCGAGCGGGAGAAGGGCATCCCGGCGGACACGGTCATCGAGGCGATCGAGTCCGCCCTCGTCACCGCCTACCGGCACGCCGACGGCGCGGCCAAGCACGTCCGGGTGCACGTCGACCGCAAGAGCGGCGAGGTCGCCGTCCTGGCGCAGGAGCTCGGTCCCGACGGCGACGTCGTCCGCGAGTGGGACGACACCCCCTCCGACTTCGGCCGGATCGCGGCCAGCACCGCCAAGCAGGTGATCGTCCAGCGGCTGCGCGACGCCGAGCACGAGCAGACCTTCGGCGAGTACGCGGGCAAGGAGGGCGACATCGTCAGCGGCATCGTGCAGGCGCACGACCGCCGCAACGTGCAGGGCACCGTGCTCATCGACATCGGCAAGGTCGAGGCGGTCCTCCCGCAGGCCGAGCAGGTGCCGGGCGAGTCCTACACCCACGGCAGCCGGATCAAGGCCTACGTCGTGTCGGTCGCCCGCACCTTCCGCGGCCCGCAGGTGACCGTCTCGCGCACGCACCCGAACCTGGTCCGCAAGCTCTTCGCGCTCGAGGTGCCCGAGATCGCCGACGGCAGCGTCGAGATCGTCGCCGTCGCCCGCGAGGCGGGGCACCGCTCGAAGATCGCCGTCCGCACCAAGGTGCCCGGGCTCAACGCCAAGGGTGCGTGCATCGGGCCGATGGGCCAGCGGGTGCGCAACGTGATGAGCGAGCTGCACGGCGAGAAGATCGACATCGTCGACTGGGCCGACGATCCCGCGACCTTCGTGGCCTCGGCGCTCAGCCCGTCGCGGGTGACCAGCGCCCGGGTCGTCGACCCGCAGGCCAAGGCCGTCCGGGTCGTCGTCCCCGACTACCAGCTCTCGCTGGCCATCGGCAAGGAGGGGCAGAACGCCCGGCTGGCCGCCCGGCTGACCGGGTGCCGGATCGACATCCGCAGTGATGCGCAGCCCGACGACGAGGCCGCAACCCCCTCGCCGGGGGTGGGCCGCGCCCCGCTGCGGGCGGCCGCTCCCGACCCCTCGTCCGGGGGGCGTCCGGCCCCGTCCGGCGCCGCGCACCGGCCTCCGCCGCGGCGCGCGGAACATCCGGGCTCGGCCACGCGCTAGAGTGCAGGGTGGCCGAATCGCCGAAACCGGTCCGCACCTGTGTGGGGTGCCGGACGCGCGCTCCGGTCAGTGACTTGCTGCGTGTCGTCGCCCGGTCCGGGGTACTGCTTCCCGATCCGCGGCGGCGGCTCCCCGGCAGGGGGGCATCCGTGCACCCCACCCCGGAGTGCCTGCACGCAGCGGAGCGACGCCGGGCTTTCGCCAGGGCGCTGCGCCTCCCCGGGGGCGGCGGTGCCCCGGTGGACGCCGGTCCGCTCCGGGCCCACGTCCTCGGTCTCTCCTCGGAGAGCAACCGGGGCGCGGGGCCGGAACGGGCGGAAGAACAGCGAGAACTGCAGCACTGACAGACCGCAGTTTCAGAGTCGGACCGGCACCAGGCCGGTCCACATGTCGAGAGCAGGACGTCGTCGGATGAGTCAGCCGTGAAGTTCCCACGATGACCATGCACCACTAACGACGAGGTCGAGCGGGCAAGCCGCCGGCCTCACCCATGAGGAGACCCGTGCCAGGCAAAGCCCGCGTACACGAACTCGCCAAGGAGTTCGGTGTCGACAGCAAGACCGTGCTCGCCAAGCTCAAGGAGCAGGGCGAGTTCGTGAAGTCCGCGTCCTC
>DASYGS010000124.1:0-20126 GCA_035999465.1 Blastococcus sp.
CGACCCCAGGGTCGAGCGCAGTCCGAGACTCACCTCGCGAACAGAACGTCGCATGAGTTCGAGCCTAACCGGGTGGGCGGGCCAACCGTTCCATGGCGTTCGCCACATCACCCTCCCTCGCACCGCCCTCGCGGCGCAGTCCGGCCACGACCCCGTCGGCATCGGCCTCGGACCGGTTCTGGCTGAGCTTGGCCTTGGCCGAGACGCCCTCGATGGTCAGCTCGAGGCCGACGATGGCACGCAGCTGCTTGTCGACGTAGTTCTCCGGGGCGTCGGTGACCGCCCACGCGTCGTACCCCGCGGCGCGGCGGGGATCCTCGTGCAGGTCGGTGAGCCGTTCGACCGCCCCCCGCACCCACACGGGGTCGTCGAGCACCTCGATGCGGCCGGTGAACTGCACGGCGGAGTAGTTCCAGGTCGGGACGACGCGACCGTGCTCGGCCTTCGAGGCGTACCAGCCCGGCGAGATGTAGGCGTCAGGGCCGCGCAGGATCACCATGGCCTCCCCGACCGGGGTCAGTCGCCAGTGCTCGTTGGTGCGCGCGAAGTGCCCGAGGAGGGATCCGTGGTCGCCCTCGGCCGGGGCGTACACGAACGGCAGCAGCGTCGAGACCAGCCCCCGCTCGGTGGCCGTGACGAGCTCGCCGGCGCCGTGGTGGAGGAGAAGGTCCTGCACCGCGCCGTCGTCCATGGCGAAGTGCCCTGGCACGTACATCGCTGCTCCCTCGGTCTGGCCGGACCTCCGGCAGAGGCTAGCGCCGTGGCGTTGACCCGCTGTCGGCCACTTCCGGCGCGGAAGTGGCCGGTGGGGGGACAACGAAGGCGCGGTCGACAGCGATCGTCACTCGCCCGGCACGAGATCGATCACCTCGGCGGCCCGGGCGGCGTCGCCGTGCACCGTCAGCATCTCGAAGGGCACCCGCCGCCAGACCCGCAGCAGCAGGTCGCCGGCGGTGCCGGTAACGGTGGTGACCGGGAACGGCCGCGTGCCGGGGAAGAGCGTGCGCTCGGCGTCGGCGTCCACCGCGTGGAAGACCACCGGCTCGGCGTCCGGGGGCGGCCCGTCCGGCAGCGCCGCCGGCACCAGCACGTCCAGCCACTCGTCGAGCCCGTCAAGGCCGACGTCGGCGGGGATCGGCCGGACGTCACCGAGCACCTGCTCCACATCGACCGTGTGCACGGTCGCCTCCTGGGCCTGCCTGCGGAGGACGAAGGCGACGTCCTGCCGGGGGGCCCAGGTCCACACGTGCTCGGTGGGATCGGCCCCGGCCAGCACCTCCTCGAGCTCGGCGCTCCGCGCGGCCTGGAACGCGAGCAGCTCGCCGTCGGCCGGCCGGTCGGGGACGAGGTAGCCGGACGGGTCCGGCGCGCGGGTGCGCACGATCCACGCCCAGAACCCCTGGACGGCGGCCAGGTGCCAGACCAGGTCCGACAGCGTCCAGTCGGGGCATCCGGGCACCGGTGCCGTCCAGCCGCGGGCGACCACAGCCTCCGCCGCCGCCTCGGCGAACCGCCGGTCGGCCCGCTGCAGTGCGGCCAGGTACTCCTCGCGCTCCATCGCTCCTCCTCGAACCCGGCGCGGACGGGACACGCCGGAAGCCAGACGAAGAGCCTGACAGAACGCGCACGGAAGTGACGCTGCGAAGCCTCGTCGGTGGCTCGATCTAGGCTCGTGCCGTGCTCTCCTGGCCCGCCCCGCTGCTGCCCACCCTGCCCGGGACCGGCCCCGTGCTCCGCCTGCACGACACCGCCCGGGGCGAGGTGGTCGACACCCGCCCCGGCCGGACGGCGCGGATGTACGTCTGCGGCATCACGCCCTACGACGCCACGCACCTCGGCCATGCCGCCACCTACCTGGCCTTCGACCTGGTCAACCGCATGTGGCGCGACGCCGGGCACGCCGTCCACTACGTGCAGAACGTCACCGACATCGACGACCCGCTGCTGGAGCGGGCCGAGCGCGACGGCGAGGACTGGATCGTCCTGGCGATGCGCGAGACGGCGCTGTTCCGCGAGGACATGACGGCGCTGCGCGTGCTGCCGCCCGACGACTACATCGGGGCGGTCGAGGCCATCCCGCGTGTGGTCGCCCACATCGAGGAACTGCTCGACGCCGGGCTGGCCTACTCCCTCGACGACGGCTCGGGTGACGTCTACCACGACGTCGCCCAGGCGCCGGGGTTCGGTGGCGAGTCCGGTTACGACGAGGCCACGATGCTGCGCTTCTTCGCCGAGCGCGGGGGAGACCCCGACCGGGCCGGCAAGCGGCAGCCGCTCGACCCGCTGCTGTGGCGTGGCGCGCGGCCGGCCGAACCGTCCTGGCCGGGGCCCCGGGGCACCGCCGGGCGACCGGGCTGGCACATCGAGTGCGCCACGATCGCCCTGGACACGATCGGCATGGGCTTCGACGTGCAGGGTGGCGGCAGCGACCTGGTCTTCCCGCACCACGAGTTCTCCGCCGTCCACGCCGAGGCGCTGACCGCCACCAAGCCGTTCGCCCGTGCCTACGTGCACGCGGCGATGATCGGGCTCGACGGCGAGAAGATGAGCAAGAGCCGCGGCAACCTGGTGTTCGTCTCCCGCCTGCGCGGCGACGGCGTCGACCCGATGGCCATCCGGCTGGCGCTGCTCTCCGGGCACTACCGCACCGACCGCGCCTGGACGGCGGAGCTGCTGCGGGCCGCCGAGGAGCGGCTGGCCACCTGGCGGCGCGCGGTCACGCTCGAGGCGGGGGCCCCGGCCGCGGCGCTGCTGACCGGCATGCGGGAGCGGCTGGCCGACGACCTCGACAGTCCCGGCGCGATCGCGCTCGTCGACGCCTGGGCGGCCCGGAGCCTCGCCGGCGCGGACGCCGCCGGCGACGACGCCGACTTCGAGGACGAGTCGCCGCGCATCGTCTGCGACGCCGTCGACGCCCTGCTCGGTGTGGCGCTCGGGGACTGCGGATGACGACGGCGCCGGCCGGCCCGTTCCGGTTCACCGACCGGGCCGCCCGGGAGCGCGCCGAGGCGGAGCTCGCCCCCGGGGCCCTCCGGTCGACGGAGTCGCGGGGCCGGCTGCGCCCCGAACCGGACGATGCCCTGCGCACGGCCTTCGAGCGGGACCGCGACCGGATCCTGCACGCCAAGGCCTTCCGGCGGCTCAAGCACAAGACCCAGGTGTTCCTCAACCCCGACGGCGATCACTACGTCACCCGGTTGACCCACACCCTCCAGGTCACCCAGGTCGCCCGCGCGCTCGCCCGGGCGCTCGCCCTCAACGAGACCCTGGCCGAGGCGATCGCCCTGGCCCACGACGTCGGGCACTCACCGTTCGGACACCTGGGCGAGGACGCGCTCGAGCCCTACGTGCCCGGCGGCTGGCACCACGCCGCCCAGGGCGTGCGCATCGTCGAGGTGCTCGAGGAGCTGAACCTGACGTGGGAGGTGCGCGACGGCGTCCGCGCGCACAGCTGGAAGATCGACCCGCCGCCGGCGACCCACGAGGGCGAGTGCGTCCGGTACGCCGACCGGATCGGCTACCTCTCCCACGACGCCCTGGACGCGATCCGGGCCGGGGTGCTGCGGGTCCACGACCTGCCGGCCCGCGCCCGGAAGGTGTTCGGCGAGCCCGGCAGCGACATGGTCGGCACGATGATCGACGCCGTCGTCGACGGGTCCCTGTCGCCGGACAACACGGCCGGCGCCGTCGTCATGGCGCCGGACCCGCTGGAGGCGATGCACGAGCTGCGCGCCTTCATGTTCGAGCGGGTCTACAACTCCGAAACCGCGGCCGGGCAGAAGCACGTCGCCATCGAGGTGATCCGGCGACTGGTCGACCATCACCTGGCGCACCCCGAGCTGATCCCGGCCAGCTACCGCGACACCGAGGCCGACCCCGTCACCCAGGTGGTCGACTATGTGTCGGGCATGACCGACCGGTTCGCGCTCAACATGCACGACCGGCTGTTCGACTCCGACGCAGCCGCCAGGATGGTTCCTTTGTTGCGTTGACCGGTCGTGAGGAGTGGGGGCCCGGAGGGGTCTCCGCGATCGATCGACGCGCCGGCTCCGCGCGACTGGGGACGGCACCTGGCCGCGGTGCGATCCGGAGGATCGCGTCAGGTATTGCCGCGCCGGCGGAGATAGCGCTCGAACTCGCGGGCGATCGTGTCGCCGCTGGCCTGCGAGAGGTCGACCTCGGTGGCGCGCTCCTCCAGCGACCGCACGTACTCGACGACCTCCTCGTCCTCGCTGGCCATCTCGTCGACGGTCTTGACCCACTCGTCGGCCTGCTGCGGCAGGGCACCGAGCGGCACGGTCAGCTCGAGGACCTCCTCGACCCGCGTCAGCAGTGCGAGGGTGGCCCGGGGCGACGGCGGCTGCGAGACGTAGTGGGGGACGGCGGCCCAGAAGCTGATCGCGGGCAGGCCGGCCTGCACGCATGCGTCCTGGAAGACGCCGAGGATGCCGGTCGGCCCCTCGTAGCGGGAGGTCTCCAGCCCGTAGGTGCGCGCGGACTCGGCGTCGTAGGCCGAGCCGGTCACCGGGGTGGGGCGGGTGTGCGGCGTGTCGGCCAGCAGGGCGCCGAGCGCGACCACGATCTGGACGTCGAGCTCGCGCAGCAGGTCGATGAGCTCCGCGCAGAACCCGCGCCAGCGCATGTTGGGCTCGATGCCCCGGATGAGGACGACGTCGCGGGCGCTGCCCTCCGGCCGGGCCACCGAGATGCGCGTCGTGGGCCACTCGACCCGGCGGCTCACGCCGCCCACCAGGGAGACGGTCGGGCGGTTGACCTGGAAGTCGTAGTAGTCCTCGGGGTCGAGCGCGGCCAGCGGCTTCGCGTCCCAGATGAGCTCCAGGTGCTCGACGGCGCCCGTCGCGGCGTCCCCGGCGTCGTTCCAGCCCTCGAAGGCGACGACGACCACCGGGTCGGTCAGCTCGGGCAGGTCCTCGGGTGCGGACGTCGGGTCTGTCACCCCTCCCAGCCTACGTCGATCGTGTTCCGCCGCCGGGACCTCGGCCCCCGGTCGCGGGGGAGTGCAACCATGGGCGACGACATCGGGAACGCCCAGGCCTGGGCAGGCCCGCCGGGATGCTGGCGCTCGAGGCCCAGCACTCCTTTCGATGCCCCCGAGGAACCCCTGTGCCCGAGTTCCCCTCCCTCCGCCCGGACGCCACGGAAGCGCTCACCGCCGCGCTGCACCGGCGCATCCTCGTGCTCGACGGCGCGATGGGCACCGCCATCCAGCGGGACCGGCCCGACGAGGCCGGCTACCGCGGCGAGCGCTTCGCCGACTGGCCGAGCGACGTGCAGGGCAACAACGACCTGCTGAGCATCACGGCCCCGCAGCTCGTCTCCGGCATCCACCGCGAGTACCTCGAGGCCGGCGCCGACCTGATCGAGACCAACACCTTCAACGCCACGGCGATCTCGCTGAGCGACTACGGCATGCAGGAGCTGGCCTACGAGCTCAACGTCGCCTCGGCCCGGCTCGCCCGGGCGGAGTGCGACGCGATGACGGCGCGCACCCCGGACAAGCCGCGCTACGTCGTCGGCGCGATCGGCCCGACCAGCCGGACGGCGTCCATCTCGCCCGACGTCAACGACCCGGGCGCCCGCAACGTCACCTTCGACGAACTGGTCGCCGCCTACCGGGAGCAGGCCGACGGGCTGGTCGACGGCGGCGCCGACGTGCTGCTCGTCGAGACCATCTTCGACACCCTGAACGCGAAGGCGGCGATCTTCGCGCTGGAGACGCTGTTCGAGGAGCGCGGACGCCGCTGGCCGGTGATGATCTCCGGCACCATCACCGACGCCTCCGGTCGGACGCTGTCCGGCCAGGTCACCGAGGCGTTCTGGTACTCGGTGCGGCACGTGCGCCCGTTGCTGGTGGGGCTCAACTGCGCGCTCGGCGCGAAGGAGATGCGCCCCTACATCGCCGAGCTCGCCCGCATCGCCGACACCTTCGTCTCCTGCTATCCGAACGCCGGTCTGCCCGACGCCTTCGGCGAGTACGACGAGTCACCCGAGGAGACGGCCGCCGTCCTCGCGGAGTTCGCCGGGAGCGGGTTCGTCAACCTCGTCGGTGGCTGCTGCGGGACGACGCCGGACCACATCACGGCGATCGCCCGAGCCGTCGAGGGCACGGCCCCGCGGACGCCGGCCCGGGTCGCGCCGGCCCTGCGGCTGTCCGGTCTCGAGCCGGTCGTCGTCACACCCGACAGCCTCTTCGTGAACGTGGGGGAGCGCACCAACATCACCGGTTCCGCGCGCTTCCGGAACCTGATCAAGGCCGGCGACTATCCCGCGGCGCTCGCGGTCGCCCGCCAGCAGGTCGAGGCCGGGGCGCAGGTCATCGACATCAACATGGACGAGGGGATGATCGACGGCGTCGCGGCGATGGACCGCTTCACCAGGCTGGTCGCCTCCGAGCCCGACATCTGCCGCGTGCCGACGATGATCGACTCCTCGAAGTGGGACGTCATCGAGGCCGGCCTGAAGTGCGTGCAGGGCAAGGCGATCGTCAACTCGATCTCGCTCAAGGAGGGCGAGGAGAAGTTCGTCCGCGAGGCCCGGCTGTGCCGCAAGTACGGGGCCGCCGTCGTCGTCATGGCCTTCGACGAGGACGGGCAGGCGGACAACCTCGAGCGCCGCACCCGGATCTGCCGCCGCGCCTACGACATCCTCACCGAGCAGGTCGGCTTCCCGGCCGAGGACATCATCTTCGACCCCAACGTCTTCGCCGTCGCGACGGGCATCGAGGAGCACGCCGCCTACGGGCTGGACTTCATCGAGGCCACCCGCTGGATCAAGCAGAACCTGCCCGGCGCTCTGGTCTCCGGCGGCGTCTCGAACGTCTCGTTCTCCTTCCGCGGGAACAACCCCGTCCGGGAGGCCATCCACGCGGTCTTCCTGTTCCACGCCATCGGCGCCGGCATGGACATGGGCATCGTCAACGCCGGGGCCCTGGAGGTCTACGACGAGGTGCCGGCGCTGCTGCGCGAGCGGATCGAGGACGTGATCCTCAACCGCCGTCCCGACAGTACCGAGCGCCTGCTGGAGATCGCCGCCGACTTCGCCGGCGACGGCTCCGCCAAGGAAGTGGTGTCCGAGGAGTGGCGGGCACTGCCGGTCGACGAGCGGATCACGCACGCCCTGGTGAAGGGGATCGACGCGTTCGTCGAGGCCGACACCGAGGAGCTCCGCGCGCTGATCAGCGCCCGCGGCGGGCGGCCGATCGAGGTCATCGAGGGGCCGCTGATGGCCGGCATGAACGTCGTCGGCGACCTGTTCGGCGCCGGGAAGATGTTCCTGCCGCAGGTGGTGAAGTCGGCGCGGGTGATGAAGAAGGCGGTCGCCTACCTGATCCCCTTCATCGAGGCCGAGAAGCGGCCCGGTGACGCCGAGCGCACCATCGGCAAGGTCGTCATCGCCACGGTGAAGGGCGACGTGCACGACATCGGCAAGAACATCGTCGGCGTCGTCCTGCAGTGCAACAACTACGACGTCGTCGACCTCGGCGTGATGGTGCCCGGGCAGCGGATCCTGGACGCCGCCAAGGAGGAGGGCGCCGACATCATCGGCCTCTCCGGGCTGATCACGCCGTCGCTGGACGAGATGGTGAACCTCGCCTCGGAGATGGAGCGCCAGGGGTTCGAGATCCCGCTGCTGATCGGCGGGGCCACCACCTCCCGCGCCCACACGGCGGTCAAGGTGGCGCAGAAGTACCACGGGCCGGTGATCTGGGTGAAGGACGCCTCCCGGTCGGTGCCGGTCGTCGCCGCCCTGCTGTCGGACGAGCAGCGGCCGGCGCTGCTGGCCGAGACCGAGGCCGACTACGCGGCGCTCCGCGAGCGGCACGCCGCCCGGCAGGACACCCGGACGCTGCTGCCGATCGCGGCCGCGCGCGCGGCCGCTCCGCCGATCGACTGGAGCGACTACCACCCGCCGCGCCCGCGGATGCTGCTGCAGCAGGCGATGGACGTGTGCGCCGGCCCGGGTTGCGACCACGTGCACCACGTGGCGACCCAGTTCGTGCGGAGCTTCCCCGACTACCCCCTCGAGGAGCTGCGGCGCTACATCGACTGGCAGCCGTTCTTCAACGCCTGGGAGATGCGCGGCCGGTTCCCCGACATCCTGCACAACCCGGCGTCCGGCGAGGCGGCCCGGCGCCTCTACGAGGACGCCCAGGCGATGCTCGACCGGATCATCGCGGGGAAGTGGCTGCGGGCCTCCGGGGTGTTCGGGTTGTTCCCGGCCAGCCAGGTGGACGGCGACGACATCGAGGTCTACACCGACGAGTCGCGGGGCACGGTGCTCACCACCCTGCACCAGCTCCGCCAGCAGACCGAGGGGCGCGACGGATCGCCCCGCACGTCACTGGCCGACTTCGTGGCACCGAAGGCCACCCGGCTGCACGACTACGTGGGCGCTTTCGCGGTGACGGCCGGGCTGGGGGCGGCCGAGCGCGTCGCCGCGTTCAAGAAGGCCAACGACGACTACGACGCGATCCTGCTCGAGTCGCTGGCCGACCGGCTCGCCGAGGCGTTCGCCGAGCGGCTGCACGAGCGGGTGCGCAAGGAGTTCTGGGCCTACGCCCCCGACGAGCACCTCGACGGCGAGGCGCTGATCGCGGAGAAGTACCACGGCATCCGGCCGGCCCCGGGCTATCCCGCCTGTCCCGAGCACACGGAGAAGCAGACGATCTGGCGGCTGCTCGACGTCGAGGCCACCGCGGGCATCGAGCTCACCGAGAGCATGGCCATGTGGCCCGGCGCGTCGGTGAGCGGCCTGTACTTCTCCCACCCCGAGTCGCGCTACTTCGTGCTGGGGCGCCTCGGGCGGGACCAGGTCGAGGACTACGCCCGCAGGAAGGGCTGGACGGTCGGCGAGGCGGAGAAATGGCTCTCGCCGAACCTGGGCTACCGGACCGAGGACGAGTGAGCGCCGAGCTTATCGAGAGCTGATCCAGCGCGAACGATGGGCTGGCCTGCAATTTTCTTGGGCACAACCCAATCCGGGGAGACGAACCGGGCCGAAGACCCTGCGGAGACACCTTCCGCCGGGGAACGACCCCCGGTTCGACTCTCAGGAGACAGAGCATGCGCAAGGCACCGTTCCTCGCCGCATCATCCGTGGCCCTCGGCATCGGCCTGCTGGCCGTGCCGGGCATCGCCTCGGCGGACACCGGGAGCTCCTACCGAGACCCTCGACGGGCTGGGTGACCGGGCCTTCGGCTCCGCCACCGGCGTCGCCGTCGTCCTCAAGGACGACGAGGTTCTCACCGTCGACACCACCGCTCTGCCGGCGCAGTTCGGCGCCAACGGCCAGCGCCGGACCGACCTGGCCAACGAGATCGCCTCCGACGTCCTCGGTTGCTGGACCGGCGACGAGTGACCACCTTCCGAAGGGACCCGACATGACCAACAGCCCCACCACCCAGCGAGGACGACGGAGCCGGCGGCTGCTGCTCATCGCGCCGGCCTGCGCACTCGTGCTCGCCACAGCCGCCTGCGGCGGATCAGGCGGCGCGTCGTCGGCGATGTCCTCGATGTCGTCGGGGGCCGCCTCGGCGAGCTCCGGCACGGCAGCCACGGACACGATCCACATCGAGAAGTTCGCCTACCGGACCCCGCCCTCGGTCAGCCCCGGCGCGACGGTCAGCGTCATGAACGTGGACGGCGAGGCGCACACGGTCACCGCCGACAGTGGCAACGCGTTCGACGTCATGGCCACCCCAGGAAAGACCGTCACGTTCACCGCGCCGAGCACGCCGGGCCGCTACGCGTTCCACTGCACCTACCACTCGAACATGCACGGCGTCCTGGTGGTGAAGTGATGTCGGCGCAGGCACGCATCCTGGCCGCGCCGCTGCGGCGACCCGAGCGCTGGGTGCTGGCGACGGCGGCCCTCGTGGCTGCAGTCGCGCACGTCCCGGTCATCGGCCCGCACCTCGACGAGGCGCCCTACATGGGAGTCCTCTTCATCGTCCTGACGGTGGCCTGCCTCGCGATCGCCGCGGCCGCGCTGGTGCGCGACAGCGTCGCCGTCTACGGGCTGGCCACGCTGACGTGCGGCCTGGCCGTGCTGGGCTACGCGGCCACCCGCGTGGTCGCGTTCCCGATGCTCGGCGACGACGTCGGCAACTGGCTCGAGCCGCTCGGCGTCGTGTCGGTGGCGGCCGAGCTGGTCGCCGTCGCCGCCGGCGTGTCGGCGCTGGTCTCCCGCGGTCGCCGGACCGTGACGCAACTCGCGCCCCGCTGAGCCGCCGGCGACCGATGCCGACCGTCGGCCGCGCCTACCCTGGGGAGGACATGCCTGACTCCCTGCACGCCGTCCTGTTCGACATGGACGGCACCCTCGTGGAGACCGAGGAGTACTGGGGAGAGGCGTTGTTCGCACTCGCGCGCCGCCTCGGCGGACGGCTGTCGCCGGCCGCGCGCCGGGCGACGGTCGGTTCGAGCATGCGGACGTCGATGGGCATCCTCTACGACGATCTCGGCGTCACCCGCAGCGAGGAGCAGTTGCTCGCCGATGCCCGCTGGGTGGAGGACACCACGGCCGGCCTGCTGGCCCAGGGGATCACCTGGCGTCCCGGTGCGTACGGGCTGATCGCGGCCGTCCGCGAGGCCGGGTTGCCGACGGCCCTGGTGACCACCACGCCGCGTTCCGTCGCGACTCTCGTGCTCGACCACATCGAGGCGGCGTTCCCCGACGGGCCGGCCTTCGACATGACGCTGTGCGGCGACGAGGTGCCCGCGCGCAAGCCCGACCCGGCGCCGTACCTGCAGGCGATGGCCTGGCTCGACGTCGAGCCCTCCCGCTGCGTGGTGATCGAGGACTCGGTGGCCGGCGTCACCGCCGGTCTCGCCGCGGGCGCGGCGGTGCTGGGCGTGCCCGCCATGCAGCAGGTGGCGCCGGCGCCCGGGCTCACCCTCCGCGACACGCTCGAGGGCGTGGGACTGCCGGAGCTGGCCGAGGTGCTCGCGGCGCTCGAGCCGCTGCCTCAGCTCGGCTGAGCGCCCGCACGCGGCGCTCAGTCCAGCTCCACCACCGGCAGTTGCGTCTGCCACCCCGCCGCGGCCGCGGCCTCCGCGGGGAACGGCGGGGGAGTGCCACCCCAGGACGGGCAGAACGCCTGGTGGTCGCACCAGTCGCAGAGCCGCGACTTGTTGGGGCGGAAGTCGCCGGTCGCGACCGCGCGCTCGATCGCCGCCCAGATCGCCACGAGGGTACGCTCGAAGCGGACCAGCTCCGCCTCGTCGGGCGCGTAGGTCAGCGCATCGCCGTCCTTGAGGTAGAGCAGCTTCAGCTGCGCGGCGACGACACCCCGGGTGCGCCAGAGCACCAGCGCGTAGAACTTCATCTGGAACAGGGCCTTGCCCTCGAAGGCCTCCCGCGGCACCGCGCCGGTCTTGTAGTCGACGACCCGCAGCGCGCCGTTGGGCGCGACGTCCAGCCGGTCGACGAAGCCGCGCAGCAGCAGCCCGTCGGGCAGGGTGACCTCGACCAGTTCCTCGCGGCCGTGGGGCTGGATGCGCGTCGGGTCCTCCAGCGTGAAGTACTTCTCGACCAGCTTGCCCGCCGAGAGCAGCCACGCCTCGACCGACTCCGGCGCCGACGGGGCGGTCTCGGCTCCGTCGGCCTGCGCCACCGCGAACAGCTCGGCCACCCCCGGCTCCTCCCGCAGCTCGGCCCACGCCGGCTCCAGCAGCTCCTGGGCGGCCTCGACGGTCCGCTGCGCCGCCGGGAGGTCGTAGAGGCGCTCGAGCACGGAGTGCACGAGGGTGCCGCGCACCGCCGCGAGGCTCTTCTTCTCGGGAAGGCGGTCGATCGTGCGGAAGCGGTAGAGCAGCGGGCAGCTCTTGAAGTCGGCCGCGCGGCTCGGCGACAGCGAGGGACGGCGCGGCGTGGCCGCCGCCTCGTCGGGGGCGCCGTCGAGGGCCGGTTCGGTGTTCACCATCGCCGTCATGGGTCCGAGGCTAGGTCGCCCCACCGACAGTTCCGAGTGCCCGCGCCGAGTCGGGGACAACGGTCACATGCGGGGGCTCCGTACGCTCGGCGCCCGTGGATACCGAGCACGAGCCCGCCGACGCCGTCCTTCCCGAACCGGAGGCCACGCCCGCGGAGGTCGACGGGGGCCCCGACGCCGGCCCCCGCGAGCCGGTGCCCGGCGCGTTCGTCGTCGGCGACCGGGTGCAGCTGACCGACCCCAAGGGGCGCCTGCACACCGTCGTCCTCGAGCCGGGCAAGCAGTTCCACACCCACCGGGGCGCGATCGCGCACGACGACCTCATCGGCGCCCCCGAGGGGTCCGTCGTCCACTCGACCGCCAACACCGGCTACCTGGCGTTCCGGCCGCTGCTGGCCGACTTCGTGCTCTCCATGCCGCGCGGGGCGCAGGTGATCTACCCGAAGGACGCCGCCCAGATCGTCGGCTTCGGCGACATCGGGCCGGGCATGCGGGTGCTCGAGGCGGGCGCCGGGTCGGGGGCGCTCACCTGCTCGCTGCTGCGTGCGGTCGGCAGCGGGGGCACGGTGACCAGCTACGAGCGGCGGGAGGACTTCGCCGACGTCGCCCGGTCCAACGTGGGCGCCTTCTTCGGCGCGGCGCCGGCGAACTGGAGCCTGCGGCTGGGCGATCTCGCGGAGCACCCGTCCGGCGAGGTCGTCGACCGTGTCGTGCTCGACATGCTGGAGCCCTGGGCCGTGCTGCCCACGGTGGCCGCGGCGCTGCGCCCGGGCGGCGTCCTGATCGGCTACGTCGCCACGGTCACGCAGCTGTCCACGTACGTGGAGGCGCTGCGGGCGCAGGGGGTCTGGACCGAGCCGCACGCCTGGGAATCGCTGCTGCGGCCGTGGCACGCGGTGGGGCTGGCGGTCCGGCCCGAGCACCGCATGGTGGCCCACACCGCCTTCCTGGTGACGGCGCGCCGGCTCGCCGAGGGCACCGTGGCCCCCATCCGGCAACGCCGCGCCCAGAAGGGGTGAGGACTGCGCGACGCCGGGGTAACGCTTGGGCGCACACGCCCCAGGCACCCGCGAGCCCCCGGCCAACTGTCGGGGAGCGTGTATAGATTTGCCTCTTGGCTCTCCCGATGTGTGCGGAGGTGCGTGATGGGCCCTGGTTCTGGAAACGGTCCCGACGAGGTGCGAGCGCGTCGCGAGCGTGACGTCTCGGCGCTGCTCAGCCAGATCTCCTACCTCGAGGAGGAGATCGGTCTCCTCCGGCGCAAGGTCGCCGACAGCCCGCGTCAGGTGCGCGCGCTGGAGGAGCGGATCGCCGAGGCGGAAGGGCGCGCGGCGTTCCTCTCCGAGCGCAACGACAAGCTGGCCGGCACCCTGCGGGATGCCCGTGAGCAGCTGATCACGCTCAAGGAGGAGGTCGACCGGCTCGGGCAGCCCCCGTCGGGCTACGGCGTCTTCCTGACCCGGCACGACGACGGCACGGTCGACGTCTTCACCGGTGGGCGCAAGCTGCGCGTCTCGCTGTCGCCCAACGTGCCGGCCGACGAGCTGCGCACCGGCCAGGAGGTCATGCTCAACGAGGCGATGAACGTCGTCGAGGCGCGCGGCTTCGAGCGTTCCGGCGACGTCGTCATGCTCAAGGAGCTGCTCGAGCCGATCGACGGCGTGACCCCGCGGGCCCTGGTCATCGGGCACACCGACGAGGAGCGCGTCGTCTTCCTCGCCGACTCGCTGACCGGGCAGCCGCTGCGCAGCGGCGACTCGCTGCTGCTCGAGACCCGGTCGGGCTACGTCTACGAGCGGATCCCGAAGAGCGAGGTCGAGGAGCTCGTCCTCGAAGAGGTCCCCGACATCGACTACTCCGACATCGGTGGTCTGTCGCGGCAGATCGAGCAGATCCGAGACGCCGTCGAGCTGCCGTTCCTGCACGCCGACCTGTTCCGCGAGTACCAGCTGCGGCCGCCGAAGGGGATCCTGCTGTACGGGCCGCCCGGGTGCGGGAAGACGCTGATCGCCAAGGCGGTCGCGAACTCACTCGCCAAGAAGGTCGCGGCGGTCAAGGGCGAGGGGCAGGCGCGGTCCTACTTCCTGAACATCAAGGGCCCCGAGCTGCTCAACAAGTACGTCGGCGAGACGGAGCGTCACATCCGGCTGGTGTTCCAGCGGGCGCGCGAGAAGGCCGGCGAGGGCACGCCGGTCATCGTCTTCTTCGACGAGATGGACTCGATCTTCCGCACCCGCGGGTCGGGTGTGTCCTCCGACGTCGAGTCGACGATCGTGCCGCAGCTGCTCAGCGAGATCGACGGCGTGGAGGGCCTGGAGAACGTCATCGTCATCGGCGCCTCCAACCGCGAGGACATGATCGATCCGGCGATCCTGCGGCCCGGCCGCCTCGACGTGAAGATCAAGATCGAGCGGCCCGACGCCGAGGCGGCCCGGGACATCTTCACCAAGTACCTGACCACCGAGCTGCCCATCCACCCCGACGACCTGGCCGAGCACGGCGGCAGCCGCGAGGCGACGATCGGCGGGATGATCCAGCGCACGGTCGAGCGCATGTACACCGAGAGCGAGGAGAACCGGTTCCTTGAGGTCACCTACGCCAACGGTGACAAGGAGGTCCTGTACTTCAAGGACTTCAACTCCGGGGCGATGCTGCAGAACATCGTCGACCGCGCCAAGAAGATGGCCATCAAGGAGAAGCTCGAGACCGGCACCGGCGGCCTCCGGGTCGGGCACCTGATGGCGGCGTGCCTCGACGAGTTCAAGGAGAACGAGGACCTGCCGAACACGACCAACCCCGACGACTGGGCGCGGATCTCGGGCAAGAAGGGCGAGCGGATCGTCTACATCCGCACGCTCATCAGCGGGAAGGGCAACGAGTCCGGGCGGGCCATCGACACGGCCACGAACACGGGCCAGTACCTGTAAGGACGACGTCCTCCGTTCCGCCGCGGCGGCCCGGCTCCCTGTCAGGGGTGCCGGGCCGTCGTCGTCCCCGGGGCGGGTGCGCGGCCGGGACCGTGCGGAAGCACCGGCCGGCGCGGCCTAGGGTTGGCGCATGAGTGTGCGCCGGGTCATGGGGACCGAGGTGGAGTACGGCATCTCGGTGCCGGGACAGCCCACCGCCAACCCGACCACGCTGTCGAGCCAGGTCGTGAACGCGTGGGCCGTGGCCGAGGCGCCGACGCCGCGCCGGCCGCGCTGGGACTTCGAGGAGGAGTCGCCGCTGCGCGACGCCCGGGGCTTCGACCTCTCGCCCGCGCAGGCGCTGGACCACAACGACCTCGACGAGGACAACGGGATGGCCAACGTCATCCTGACCAACGGGGCGCGGCTCTACGTCGACCACGCGCACCCCGAGTACTCGACGCCCGAGGTGACCAACCCCCGCGACATCGTCCTGTGGGACAAGGCGGGCGAGCAGGTGATGGCCGAGGCGGCGCGGCGGGCGGCCCGGATCCCCGGACAGCCGACGATCCAGCTGTACAAGAACAACACCGACGGCAAGGGCGCCTCGTACGGCTCCCACGAGAACTACCTGATGGACCGGAAGACGCCGTTCATCGACATCATCCGGGGCCTGGTGCCCTTCTTCGTGACGCGGCAGGTGTTCGCCGGCGCGGGCCGGGTGGGCATCGGCCCCGAGGGGCGCCGGGAGGGGTTCCAGCTCTCGCAGCGGGCCGACTTCTTCGAGGTCGAGGTCGGCCTGGAGACGACCCTGAAGCGGCCGATCATCAACACCCGCGACGAGCCGCACGCCGACGCCGACAAGTACCGCCGGCTGCACGTGATCATCGGCGACGCGAACCTCGCGGAGCTGTCGACCTACCTCAAGGTCGGGACGACGTCGCTCGTGCTGGCGATGATCGAGGCGCGCGCACTGGCGCCGGGGCTGGCGCTGGAGGAGCCGGTGCAGTCGCTCCAGGCCATCAGCCACGACCCCTCGCTGACCTACAAGGTGCGGCTGCGCGACGGGCGGGCGCTCACCGCGATCGAGGTGCAACTGCTGTACCTGGAGCAGGCGCAGAAGTTCGTCGAGTCGCAAGGGGAGGCCGACGAGCAGACGGCCGACGTGCTGCGCCGCTGGGCCGAGGTGCTCGAGGACCTCGCGATCGACCCGATGCGGTGCGCCGACCAGCTGGACTGGCCGGCGAAGCTGCGGCTGCTCGAGGGCTACCGGTCGCGCGACGCGTTGAGCTGGGGCGATTCGCGGCTGCACCTGGTCGACCTGCAGTACTCGGACGTGCGGCCGGACAAGGGGCTCTACCAGCGGCTGGTGGCGCGCGGGGCGATGCAGCGGCTGCTCACCGACGCCGAGGTGACCCGCGCGATGACCGCACCTCCGGCCGACACCCGGGCCTTCTTCCGGGGGGAGTGCCTGCGGCGCTACCCCGCGCAGGTCGCGGCGGCGTCGTGGGACTCGGTGGTGTTCGACCTGGGCCGGGAGAACCTCGTGCGCATCCCCACCATGGAGCCGCTGCGGGGAACCCGTGAACACGTGGGCGCACTGTTCGACGCGACGGCCACCGCCCAGGAGCTGGTCGACACGATCACCGGACGCTGATCCGCCGAGCGCGATCGTGATCCACAGCCCCGTCCGGGTGACCCGGTTTGTCACCGGCGGCGGGTAACTTTCCCTCAGCAGCACCCACGAGAAGGACCGGAGGGCAACGATGGCCACCAGGGACACCGGCGGGCAGCAGAAGGCGACGCGGACGCGCGAGGAGACCGACGAGGTCGAGGCCTCGGTCGACACTGACGTCGCCGAACGCCACAAGGAAATGACCGAGGACATCGACTCGATCCTCGACGAGATCGACGAGGTGCTGGAGGAGAACAGCGAGGAATTTGTTCGTCAGTACGTACAAAAAGGGGGTCAGTGAGACGGTTTAGTTCCGTAACTAAACGGTGGAAACAAAGTTCTGCCGCGACTGTGGCAGTGAGCGTCCGATTGCTGAGTTCACTCGGAACCGCAATTCTCGTGATGGCTTCGCCTTCTACTGCCGCGAGCACGCGCGTCGCCGACACGAGACGAGCAGGGATCGACGGACGGGCACGCCGACGAAGCGACATCCGCGAGGCCTGGTAGTTCCCGACGGGTACAAGTGGTGTCCGGACTGCGGTGAGATCCAGCCATTGAGTGCGTTCGGCCGGAACGCGGCTTCCAAGACGGGCATTACGACGTACTGCAAGCCATGTCACAACGCCCGCGGACGAAAGTCGAAGGAGCAGGTTGGCGGCGAGCGCACCTATCACCTTCGGCGCCGATATGGCATAACCGGGGAAGAAGCAGATGCACTTCTCGCGGCGCAGGGTGGCTTGTGCGCGATCTGCAAGGTCGCGCCCGCTGTCCACGTCGACCACGATCACGTCACGGGCGCGGTCCGAGCCCTGTTGTGCTTCAACTGCAACGGCGGCCTCGGTCAGTTCAATGACGATCCCGTTGTCCTCCATGCCGCCGCCTACTACGTGCAGGCCCACACGATCCGGCAGCAGATCCAGGCCGAGTCTGAGGCTGCGCGCAACCGTCCCGAGGGGGCCAGCCCGCCGGGCACCCCGCCGGTAGGGTCGGACAGGCGTCCAGGCGGTCGCGGGACAACCTCCCGCAGGGGCGGGCGTACCAGCAGGTCGGCCCCGCGCGAGCAGGCAGGAGAGGTGAGCGAGTGAACGAGTCGTCAGCTGGCCGGAGCGGGTTCCCGCCCGCGTATCTGGACCGGGTGGGCTCCTCGTTCACCGACTTCCTGGCCACTGCGGCGCCTGACCTACTGCCGGGGCGCCGCCCAGTGCCGCAGTTCCCGATCGGCGACCTCGCGCCGCACGGCACCACGATCGTCGCCGTCACCTACGACGGCGGCGTCCTCATGGGCGGCGACCGCCGCGCCACCATGGGCAACCTGATCTCCTCCCGCGACATCGAGAAGGTCTACCCGGCCGACTCCTACAGCGTCATCGGCATCGCCGGCGCCGCGGGCATCGCGATCGAGATGGTCCGGCTCTACCAGGTCGAGCTCGAGCACTACGAGAAGATCGAGGGGCTGACGATGTCCCTCGACGGCAAGGCCAACCGCCTCGCCGCCATGATCCGGGGCAACCTCGGCGCGGCGCTGCAGGGCCTCGCCGTCGTCCCGCTGTTCGCCGGCTTCGACCTCGACGCGGCACCGGGCGCCGCGCCGGGGCGCATCTTCAGCTACGACGTCACCGGCGGGAACTACGAGGAGCGCGGCTACGCCGCCGTCGGCTCCGGGTCGCTGTTCGCCAAGAACTCGCTGAAGAAGACCTGGCGGAACGGCCTGCCCGCCGACGCCGCGATCCGCACGGTCGTCGAGGCCCTCTACGACGCGGCGGACGACGACTCCGCCACCGGCGGTCCCGACCCGGTGCGCCGGCTGTACCCGATCGTCTACCGCGTCGACGCAGAGGGGGCCGTCCGGCTCACCGACGCCGAGATCGCCGCGGTCGCCGACTCGATCGTCCGGGACCGCGCCGCCGCCGACCGCGAGAACATGCAGCGGGAGGCCTGAGCCATGACGATGCCGTACTACGCCTCGCCCGAGCAGCTCATGCGCGACCGCTCGGAGTACGCCCGCAAGGGCATCTCCCGCGGCCGCAGCGTCGCCGTCGTCACCTACTCCGACGGCGTCCTGTTCATCGCCGAGAACCCCAGCTCCACCCTGCACAAGGTGGGCGAGCTCTACGACCGGATCGGCTTCGCCGCCGTCGGCCGCTACAGCGAGTTCGAGAGCCTGCGGGTGGCCGGGGTGCGCCTGGCCGACGTGCGCGGCTACTCCTACAACCGCCGCGACGTCACCGGGCGGGTCATCGCCAACGCCTACGCGCAGACCCTCGGCGAGATCTTCACGCAGCAGACGAAGCCCTTCGAGGTCGAGCTGTGCGTCGCGGAGGTTGGCAACACCCCCGACGACGACCAGCTCTTCCGCCTCACCTTCGACGGGTCGATCGTCGACGAGCCCGACTTCGTCGTCATGGGCGGCCAGGCCGAGGCCGTCACCGGTCATCTCCGCGAGCACTTCCACGCCGGCATGGGCCTGTCCGACGCCCTCCAGGTCGGGGTCCGGGCGCTGTCGGCGGTCAGCCCGGCCACCGCCGGCGCGGGCAACGGCGGTCCCGCCCGCCTGACGGCCGGCCAGCTCGAGGTCGCCGTCCTCGACCGCCGCCGTCCGAAGCGGGCCTTCCGCCGGATCGTCGGCTCCGCCCTGCGCACCCTGCTCGGTGACGAGCAGCCGGCCCCCGACGAGCGTGAGGCCGCCGAGACGGCCGTCCACGCACCCAGTGCACCCGAGCCGGGCACGCCGCCCGGGCTGGGCGACCCGGCCAACCCCGACACCGCCGGGGGCACCGAGCAGACCGACGGAGCAGGAACGGACGACTGAGCGAGGGGAGTTGCGCATGCCCACGTACCGCGTCAACAAGGACGCCGTGTCGAAGGCCCGCGAGCTGATCGACGCCGGGAAGTACGACGACACCACCGAGTGGTCCGACGCCGCGCCGTCCACCGACGACGAGAACGCCGAGATCGACAAGCACGGGTTCGAGAACTTTGCGGCCTGGCACCTCGCGATCGATCCCGACGCCTCGGAGGAGACCAAGGGCCGTTACGCCTTCCCCTACGGAGACTTCACGACGGTCAACCGGGCCGCGCTCATCCACGGCAAGCAGCGCGCCGCCCAGAACGACCACGGCGCGATCGAAAAGGCCGCCGACGAGCTCCTCGACCACCTCGACCAGAAGCGGTCGTCCTGACCCCCGTCAGCGGGCCGGCGTCCGTGCCGGGAACCCGCCGGACGCGCCGGACCCGGCCTCCTGTCGTCCGCGGCGCCTAGGCTTCGAACGTGGACCGACGGATCTTCGGCATCGAGACCGAGTACGGCGTCACGTGCACCTTCCACGGACAGCGCCGGCTCTCCCCGGACGAGGTCGCGCGCTACCTGTTCCGGCGGGTGGTCTCCTGGGGGCGCAGCTCCAACGTCTTCCTGCGCAACGGCTCGCGCCTCTACCTCGACGTGGGCAGCCATCCCGAGTACGCCACCGCCGAGTGCGACGACCTCACCGAGCTCGTCGTCCACGACAAGGCGGGGGAGCGGATCCTCGAGGGGCTGCTGGTCGACGCCGAGCAGCGCCTGGCCGAGGAGGGCGTCACCGGCGACATCTACCTG
>DASYGS010000060.1:0-42739 GCA_035999465.1 Blastococcus sp.
GCGCGCCTGCGGCGGGGTGGCGGCGAACAGCCGGCTCGCCCCGCCGTTGCGCAGGGCGGTGGAGATCTGGGCGCCGTGCTCGGCCAGCGGGGTGCCCCGCGTGAGATCGGCGACCGCGGACACCAGCCGGTTGCTGAACAGCGTCCCCAGCAGGGCGATTCCCGTGGCGATCCCGACCTGGCGGAACGTCGAGTTGATGCCCGAGGCCATACCGGCCCGCTCCGGACGGACGACGCCGACCGCCGTCGAGGCCAGCGGCGGGTTGACCAGGCCGACGCCGACGCCGGAGACGACGAACCCCGCGATGAGGTGGGTCCAGCCGGAGCTCGCGGTCAACCCGCGCATGAGCAGCAGCCCGACGCCGACGAGGACCAGCCCGGGACCGACCAGCGCGCGGACCGGCACCTGGGAGCTCAGCCGCCCCGCCACGCCGCTGCACACGAGGATCGCGCCGGAGAGGATCAGCGTGCGCACACCGGTCTGCAGCGCACTGAGGCCGAGCACGTCCTGCAGGTAGAGGACGAGGTACAGGAGCACCGAGAAGATCCCGGCGGAGACCCCGAAGGCCGCGATGTCGCCGCCGGCGAACGTGGGCAGCCGGAAGAGCGACAGGTCGAACATCGGCTGGGCGACCCGCCACTCGACGACGACGAAGGCGACCAGCAGCACCGCCGCCGCCACGAGGCACACGACCACCGGTGTCGCGCCGAAGCTGCTCCGCCCCGACTCGATGAGCGCGTAGACGAGGCAGGCCAGCCCGCCCGAGAAGAGCACGAAACCGGCCCAGTCCGGGCGATGCGCCTGTGGGTCACGGGACTCGCGCACCCGCAGCGCGGTCAGGGCGAGGGCGAGCAGGCCGATGGGCAGGTTGACGAAGAAGATCCACCGCCAGGAGATGCCGGTGACCAGCGCGCCGCCGACCAGCGGGCCCACCGCCACGGCCAGCCCGGTGATCGCACCCCAGACGCCGAAGGCGATGCCGCGGTCCTTGCCGCGGAAGGCGTTGGCCAGCAGGGCCAGCGACACGGAGAACATGGCCGCCCCGCCGACTCCCTGCAGACCCCGGGACAGCTCGAGCATGAGGGGCCCCTGGGCCGCGCCGCACAGCGCCGAGGCCGCCGTGAAGACGAACAGGCCGATCAGGTAGAGCCGGCGACGTCCGTACAGGTCGGCCAGGGATCCGGTGGTGAGCAACAGGGCCGCGAGGGTGAGCGCGTACGCGTCGATGACCCACTGCAGGTCGGCGAAGGTCGCGTGCAGTTCCGCCTGGATCTGGGGCAGCGCGACGTTCACGATCGTGATGTCGAGCAGCAGCATGAACGTGCCGAAGCAGACGGCGGTCAACGTCCACCACTTCGGGTCGCCGGTGCGGGCAGGGGCGGGCCCCGTGGTGGCGGCGGGTTGTGCGCCGCTCGGCATGGCGGACCCGGTCATGCGGCCACGCTAGAACTGCATCGCCTCCAGGCCCATGACGTGCCGCGCGAGCACGCCCGGCCGCACGAGAGCCCCGGACGGTGACCCGACCGGGGCTCTCGCGACAACAGGGGTGGTGGTGGTGGAGGTGGCGGGAATCGAACCCGCGTCCTCCGGCGCAACACCAGGGCTTCTCCGAGCGCAGTCCGCGCTGCCTCTGCTCGACCCCACCGATCATGCGAACGAGTCGGTGTGACGGGCCCAGTCGCTGTGAGATGTCCCGTGCGCGCCCGCGACCGGCACGCACAGTGAGTCATCTAGCTGATGCCAGGATCCGGGCCGATGACGAACCCGGGCTGACAGACTCGTCTAGCTGCTATCAGGCAGCGAGAGCGAAGTCGCGCTGATCAGAGTCGGCGCTTGTGTTTTTTGCAACGGATGGTTAACGAGCTCATCGTTGCCTTCCTCGGCTCGCTTCCCCTGGTCTCACGACCGAAGTCGAGACCATTCACCCCCTGTGTAGTTGTGCAGACAGCGTAACGGCACGACGGTCGCCTGTGTTCCCCCCAGCGGGTCGGACGCGCAAGATCGGCCTCCACCCCACCGTCCCGCAGGAGGAACCCGTTGACCACCGCCCAGGACCTTCCCGCGGACATCACCGAGGAGACCGTCACCGACGCCGCGGTCGCGAGCTTCGACGCGGCCCCCGACCAGCGGTTGCGAAACCTGCTCGGCGCCGTGGTGCGCGGGCTGCACTCGGCCGTGCGCGAGGTCGAGCCGACGGTCGCCGAGTGGGAGGCCGCGATCGACTTCCTCACCCGCACCGGGCAGAAGTGCGACGACGTGCGCCAGGAGTTCGTGCTGCTCTCCGACGTCCTCGGGGTCTCCTCGCTGGTCGAGAACATCAACCACCGCAAGACCGGCGGTGCGACGGAGGCCACGGTGCTCGGGCCCTTCCACATGACCGCCTCGCCGGCGCGCCGGAACGGCGACTCGATCGACGACGTCGGCGGCCGGGAGCGGTGCCTGGTCAGCGGCCGGGTGCTCACCGTCGGCGGCGAGCCGATCGCCGGCGCGACCGTCGACGTGTGGCAGGCCAGCGACGAGGGCTTCTACGACGTGCAGCAGCCCGGCGTCCAGCCGCCGGGCAACGGGCGCGGGCTGTTCACCACCGGCGAGGACGGCTCGTTCTCCTTCACCACGGTCGTCCCGTCGCACTACCCGATCCCGACCGACGGGCCGGTGGGCGAACTGCTCGGGGCGACGAGGCGGCACCCGTTCCGCCCGGCGCACATCCACTTCATCGCCGAGGCGCCCGGCCACGTGCCGGTGACGACGCACATCTTCGTGGCCGGCAGCCCCTACCTGGACGCCGACGCCGTGTTCGCGGTCAAGCGGAGCCTGGTGCGCGACTTCGCGCCGGTCGACGACCCCGCGCTCGCCGAGCGGCACGGCCTGGCCAACCCGTTCCGGCACGCCGTCATCGACCTGGTCCTCGAGCGGGGCCCCGCCGCCTGACCCGGCCGCGCGCGACGTCAGATCCAGTCGCGGCGCTTGAAGACGCCGTAGAGCACGACGCTGACCAGCACCATCAGCACCAGGGCCAGCGGATACCCGAGGTGCCAGTGCAGCTCCGGCATGTTGTCGAAGTTCATGCCGTAGACGGTGCCGACCAGGGTCGGGGCGAACAGGATGGCCGCCCAGGCGGAGATCTTCTTGACCTCCTCGCCCTGGGCCAGGCTGGTCTCGGTCAGCTCGCGGATCTCGTCGTTCTGCCGCTGCGCCACCAGGGTCGCGTTGACGGTGAGGATGTCGCGCAGCTGCACCCGGAAGCCCTCGACGCGCTCGTTGACCTGGACGACGTGGTCGGTGACGTCACGCAGGTAGCTGCGCAGCTCCTCGTCGACGCCGTACTTGTCGAAGCCGGCCATGATCGCGGCCAGGATGCCCGAGAGCGGCTGCGCGGCGCGCTGGAAGTCGAGCACCTCCTGGGAGAGCTCGTAGATGCGCCGCGAGACCCCGGGGTCGCCGCGGAAGACCTCGGTCTCGATCTCGTCGATGTCGTTGGCCAGCCCGGCCACGACCGGCGAGTAGCCGTCGACGACGGCGTCCAGCGTCGCGTAGAGCACCGCCTCGGTGCCCTTGGCCAGCAGCGCCGGCTCGCTCTCCAGGCGGCGTCGCACCCGCGACAAGTCCGGCGACTCGCTGTGCCGCACGGTGATCGCGAAGTTGCGGCCCAGGAACAGGTGCAGCTCCCCGAACTCGACCTCCTCGAGGTCGTCGAGGTACCGGGCGGCCTTGAGGACGACGAACAGCGTGTCGCCGTAGCGCTCGAACTTCGGCCGCTGGTGGGCCTTGATCGCGTCCTCGACCGCCAGTTCGGGCAGGTCGTAGAGCTCGGCCAGCTCACCGAGCTCGTGCGCCTCGGGGCGGTAGAGGCCCAGCCACGCCATGCGCTCCGGGTCGTCGGCCAGCTCCTGGCGGCTCTCGGCGGCCGAGCCCGGGGCCGCGACCCGCCGTCCCGACGAGTACACGGCGTTGTCGACCATCCGCGAGGGGCCGGTGGCCGGCTCGACCGGCAGGGAGACGGCGGTGCCGACGACGGGCCGGACCTCGGCGCGGGGACGGCGGGTGAGCGTGGTCAGGGCGGTGAGTGGCGCGCGGCGACGATCGGTCATGACGGACTCCCGGGAACGCGGGGACGACGGGGACACCGGGGAGGTCCTCCGCGCGCCCCGGTCGACCTCGTGCGGTGACCGGGTGCAACTCAGGCGGGGAGGACCTCGGGACTGGAACTGGGCGGCTCGGTGCGCATGCTCAGCTCCCTCCGGTCGGCGGCCTCCGTCCGTCGCGGGGCCGCCGTACATCGTGACACGCCGTGTCCAGCCCCCCGCACAGAGCGGAGGGGTGCGCGGTGCCGACGCCGTCAGCTGCGGGCCAGCACCCCGGGCGGGTAGGCGCCGTGGGCGACCATCCGGCCGGCCAGCCCCTTGGCCAGGTGGGTCACGCGCTCGGTCGTGTCGGCGCCGAGCGCCAGCCACGGGTCCGCCGACAGCACATCGGTCTCGGCCTCGATGCGCGCGCGCAGGTCCGTGCCCTCGGCGGTGAGCCCGCCGTCGCCGAGCAGGCCCCGCCCGGTCAGCGCCGCCACCCCGGCCGCCCACTCGTCGTCGCTCCAGCCGCGGGTCGCCTTGGCGGCCGGCACGGTGAAGCCGCGGCCGGTGACGGTGTGCGTGATCAGCGCCTCGATGCCGCTGAGGTCGGCGTGCAGCAGCGCCGCGATGTGCCCGTCGCCGCGGTACTCGCGCAGCAGGGTCGCCGCGTGCCACAGGTCGAGCAGCGGCTCGCCGGGCCACGGCAGGTCGGCGTGGCCGGCGTAGAGCGGCCGCCCCTCCGGGGTCAGCGCCTCGCACGCCTCACGCAGCAGCCCGGCCAGCTCGGCGAACTCCGCGGAGTCGATGACCTCATGGCCGAGCAGCCGCGTCAGCGAGGCACGGGCCGCGTCGAAGCGGGCGGCGACCACCTGCTCGGGCGAGGCCAGCGTCCAGGCGCGCGGGATCATGTGCGCGACGAGGGACGGCGAGAAGTTGTAGAAGGTCGCCGTCACGACGCCGGCCCCCACCGCGCCCATCGGCGCCGCCCGCCCGGCGAAGTAGCTCATCCGGCCCGGCTTGAGCCCCAGCGCGCTGAAGCGCTCGTCGTGCTCGGGCGCGAAGTACATGTGCGAGTGCAGTGGCTCGACGGCGCGGTACGCGCGGGCGACGAGCCTGGGGTCGAGTGCGGGGGTGGGCTGATCGGCGCTGACCATGTGCCCGACCCTAGCCGTCGACCGGCGGCAGCTCCCGGGCCCAGGAGACCGACGTCCGCCGGGTGGTGAAGCCGAGCTTCTCGTAGAGCTGCACGGCCCCGGTGACGTTGTCGCTGTCCACCTGCAGCCCGGCCACCTGGCAGTCGCGCGCGGCCGCCCTGTGCAGCGCCTCGACGATGGCCGCACTCGCCAGCCCCCGCCCGCGGGCGGTCGGCAGGGTGCCGATCTGACCGAAGTGGATCAACCGCGTGCCCGTCGCCCGGGTGTCGGCCTCCTCCACGTAGGCCAGCGCGTAGGCGACGACGGCGTCGTCCTCGATCGCCAGCACCGACAGGTCGGGGCGAAAGCTCCGCCGGCCGGTGAACATGCGCTGCCACGACGCCGGATCGCGCTCGCTGGAGCCGTGGTGCTCGGTGAAGGCGGCGTTGTGGGCCCGGCGCACCTCGTCGTCCCGCTGCCGGTCGAACGGCACGAGAGCCACGCCGTCCACCGGTGTCGGGTCGGGCAGATCGGTGAGCGGGCGTTCCATCTCGCGGTACCAGCGCTCGGGCGCCAGCCCGTGGCGCCGCACGAGGCGCTCCAGCTCCGGCACGGCCGGCCACAGCCCGACACACAGCTGCGCGGCCACCTCCGGGTGTCGCTCGGCGTGCAGCTCGCGGCCCCGGGCCAGCTGCCAGGTCAGCAGTTCGCGCCCGACCCCCTGCCCCCGCCGGTCCGGCCGTACCCGCCCCTCGAGGTAGACGCGGTAGGCACCGCGGAACGTCGCGGGGGCCGCGGCGGCCGCGTAGCCGACGAGCAGACCCGACGCGTCGCAGACCGCGACCCCGTCGCGGGCGAGATCGACGCCCCACCCCGTCCACCATTCGGCGACATCGGCGGCATCGGGGTACTCGCCGGTGTCGTCGACCTGCTCGGCGGCGGCCAGCAGGGCGGCGACGGGTGCGGCGTCGTCCGGGCGCATCGGGCGGGCGGTCAGGCCCTCGGGCAGCAGCGGGAGTTCTGGCACGGACGCCGACGCTAGGCAACGGGCGGCGGCACGGCCACCGGGTTCAGGTGCGCACCCAGAGGCAGAAGGGGTGCCCGGCCGGGTCGAGCAGCACGCGGACGTCGTCCTGCGGCTGGAACCCGGCGAGCGTCGCACCCGCCGCGAGGGCGACCTCGGTGGCCGCGGCGAGGTCGTCGACCTCGATGTCGAGGTGCGACTGCATCTGCGGCGTGCCGGGCGTCGCCGGCCAGACCGGAGGCACGTGATCGGGCTCCAGCTGGAAGGAGAGTCCGGCCCCGCCCTCCGGCGGGCGCAGGGTCACCCACGTGGGGTCCTCGGAGGCGATCGGCCACCCGAGCAGCCGCTGGTAGAAGCGGGCCAGCGCCGGCGGGTCGGCACTGTCGAGCACCGCGGCCGTGAGCGTGAACGTCACGGGGCGGCCACCCCGAACAGCCGGGCACCGTTCTCCCAGAGGACGGCGCGCAGCCACTCCTCCCCCAGGTCCAGCCGGTGCAGCGCCGCGAGCTGGTGGGCGTAGGGGTACGGGATCGACGGGAAGTCGGTGCCGAGCAGCACCCTGTCCTTCAGCGCGCCCAGCCGCGGCAGGTCGGCCCGGTCGAAGGGCATCAGCTTCTGGGTGAAGTCGGTGGCGAACATCGTGGTGTCCAGGTGCACGCGCTCGTGGCCCTCGGCCAGGTCCATGAAGTCGCGGTACTCCGGCATGCCCAGGTGCGCGATGACCAGCTGCAGCCGGGGATGGCGCCGCAGCAGCTCGCGCACCGGCTCCGGCCCGGTGTACTCGCCCGAGCGCGGCCCCGAGCCGCAGTGGATGACGATCGGACTCCCGGTCTCCTCCAGCCGGCCCCACACGGCGTCGAGAGCGGCGTTGCGCGGGTCGAAGTCGCCGACCTGCACGTGCACCTTGAACACCCGCGCGCCGCGGTGCAGCGCCTCGGCGACATAGACCGGCGCCTCGGGCTCGGGGTAGAAGGTGGCCGACTGGATCACCCGCGGGTGGGCGGCGGCGAACTCCGCCGACCAGTCGTTGAGCCAGGCCGCCATCCCGGCCCGGTGCGGGTACGGCAGCGTCGGGAACGCCCGCACGCCCAGCCGGTTGAGGATGGCCAGCCGCTCCTCGTCGGGCACCGGGTACTGCACCGGCCAGTGCGTGCCGTAGTGCTCGGGGGCGTCCTCGAAGAACCGCCACACCTTGGCCTGCACGCGCTCAGGCAGGAAGTGCACGTGGACGTCGACCAGGCCCGGCAGCCCCAGCTCGCGCCAGTACCGCGGGACGTCGTCGTCGCCGACCGGCGGGTTCGTCGTCATGCCCGCGACCGTAGCGGGCAGCATTGACATGCAGGTGAATACCTGCATTAATCTGCGGCATGCCCGACGACCTGAACCTGGTGTTCAGGGCGCTGGCCGATCCCACCCGGCGAACGCTCCTCGACCGGCTGCACGAGAAGAACGGTCAGACCCTGGGCGAGCTGTGCGGCTCGCTGGACATGGCGCGCCAGTCGGCGTCCCAGCACCTCGCGCTCCTGCAGGCAGCGAATCTGATCAGCATCACGTGGCACGGCCGGGAGAAGGTGCACCACCTCAACCCCGTGCCGCTGCACGACATCCAGGAGCGGTGGATCGACAAGTTCGAACGGCCGAGACTGCGCGCCCTCAGCGCGATCCGGCACTCAGCAGAGGAGCAGGCAATGACCGCACAGCCGACCTATGTCTACGTCACCTACATCAAGGCGACCCCGCAGCAGGTGTGGCGGGCCCTCACCGATGCCGATCTCACCGCCCGGTACTGGGGCCACAGCAACGAGTCGGACTGGCGGGCGGGCTCCATCTGGCAGCACGTGCGCACCGACGGGTCCGGCATCTCCGACATCACCGGCACGGTCCTCGAGGCGCTGCCGCCGGAGCGGCTGGTGATCACCTTTCCCGGCTCGGAGGAGCAGCGCGAGGACCCGTCCCGGGTGACCTTCACGATCGAGCCGCACGAGGACATCGTCCGGCTGACCGTGCGCCACGACGGGCTGCCCACCCAGAGCGACTACGACGCCATCTCCGGCGGCTGGCCGGCGGTCATGGCCAACCTCAAGTCGCTGCTGGAGACCGGCGAGGTACTCCCCCAGGCACCGTGGGAGATGGCCCTCAGCGGACGGTGACGACGACCTTGCCGCGCACGTGCCCGCCGGCGACCAGCCGCTGCGCCGCGGCGAGCTCCTCCAGCGGGAACGCCTTCGCGATCGGCACCCGCAACTGGCCGGCGTCGGCCATGCGGGCGAGCTCCTCGAGGTCGTGCTGGTCGGGCCGCACGAACACGTAGCGGCCGCCGAGATCGCGCACCGACGGGTCGACGACCGACGCGATCCGCGACCGGTCGCGCACCTGCTCCGGCGCGTCGGCCAGGGTGTCGCCACCGACGAGGTCGAGGACGGCGTCGACGGGCTCGGACAGCTGCCCGCTGATCGGGCCGGCCGAGTAGTCGAGCACCTCGGCGACCCCGGCGTCCTTCAGGAAGCCGTGGTTCTTCGGGCTCGCCGTGCCGATGACGTGCGCGCCGAGGGCGACGGCGATCTGCACGGCGTTGAAGCCGACGCCGCCGGCCGCGCGGTGCACGAGCACGCGGTCGCCCTCGCCGACGTCGAGTACCTCGGTCAGCGCCTGGTAGGCGGTCAGTCCGGCCAGCGGCAGCGCCCCGGCCTCGGCGAAGGAGAGCGACTCGGGCTTGCGCGCCAGGCAGCGCTGCGGGGCGGGCACGAACTCCGCGGCCGTGCCCCACTGGACGTCGTCCCGGCGCACGTAGCCGAACACCTCGTCGCCGGGCGCGAACGCGACGACGGCGGGGCCGGCCGCCTCGACGACACCGGCGACGTCCCACCCCGGGACGATCGGGAAGTGGTGCGGGAACGCCGACGCGAGGTGGCCGGCGCGGATCGCCATGTCGACCGGGTTCACCCCGGCCGCGTGCACCCGCACCAGCACCGTGTCGGGGCCGACCGGCGGGTCGGGCAGGTCGGTGCGCAGGCGCAGGACGTCGTCGTCCCCGAACTCGTCGTAGGCCATGCCGCGCATGAGGTCAGCGCCGTCCCTTCACGTACCGCCCGAAAGCCTTCTGGATCTCGCGGCGGGAGTCCCGCTCGGCGAGGTCGTGCCGCTTGTCGTAGGACTTCTTGCCCTTCGCCAGCGCGAGCGTGGCCTTGACCTTGCCGTCCTTGAAGTACAGGTCGAGCGGGACGAGCGTGAGCCCGCCCTCCTTGGTCTTGCCGATCAGCTTGTCGATCTCGGCCCGGTGCATGAGCACCTTGCGCTTGCGACGGGGCGCGTGGTTGGTCCAGGTGCCCTGCGTGTACTCGGGGATGTGCACGTGCTGCAGCCACACCTCGCCGTCGTCGATCGTGGCGAAGCCGTCGACGAGCGAGGCACGGCCGGCACGGAGGCTCTTGACCTCGGTGCCGGTCAGCGCGAGACCGACCTCGTAGGTGTCGAGGATCGAGTAGTCGTGCCGCGCCTTCTTGTTCTGGGCGATGAGCTTCCGCCCCTGTTCCCGCGGCATGGGATCCAGATTACTTGGCCGGCGGAGTGCGCCCGCCGATGCGACGAACTCGTGGCCATCGAGCGTCGGTGGCCACGAGCCGTCGCACTCGCGCCGATCAGAGGCGCACGTACAGGCGCAGCGTGACGTAGGCGGCGATCGCCGCCAGGCCGACTCCGGCCCCGGCGATGATCGGGCTGATGAACGCGATCGCCGACCAGTCGACCGGCGGGATGATGCCCGCCTTGATCGGGCCGGCCAGGGTGCGGTCGACGAACAGCACCTTGGTCAGGACCAGCCCGACGACGGCGAGCAGCGCGCCGATCAGCCCGGCGACGGCGGCCTCGAGGATGAACGGCAGTTGCGTGTACCAGCGCGAGGCGCCCACCAACCGCATGATGTTCGTCTCGTTGCGCCGGTTGAACGCGGCCAACTGGATCGTGTTCGAGATGAGGAGCAGCGCCGCCAACGCCTGGACCACCGCCACGGCGATCGTCGCGTTCCGCGCCCCGTTGAGCAGGCTGAACAATCGGTTGAGGAAGTCGCCCTCGTCGCGGACCTTGTCGACGCCGTTCTTCCCGTCGGGGAACATGGCCGCGATCACCGAGTAGCGCTCGGGGTTGACCAGCTCGACGCGGAAGCTCTCGGGCAGCGCGTCGGCCGGGGTGTTCTGCACCAGCTCCGGCTGCTGACTGAACTGCTGCTTGAAGCGCGCGTACGCCTCGGTCTTGGACTCGTAGATGTAGTGCTTGACCTCGGGCGAGTTCTTCAGCTCCGTCGCGATGGCCTGACGCTGCTGGTCCGTGACGTGGTCGGACAGGAAGATCGAGACCTGCACCTTGTCGTAGTAGATCGCCTTCATGTCGGAGATCATTCCGGCGATCAGCAGGCCGGTGCCCATGAGACCGAGCGAGATGGCGGTCGTCAGGATCATCGCAACCGTCATGGTCAGGTTGCGACGCAGCCCGGTGGCCACCTCGGAGAGGACGAAATTGACGCGCATGGATTCCCTGTCGTGGAGTTCGTCGTTCGGACGGGTCGATACCCAGGATCAGCGGGCTCGGATCTAGCGCCCGACCCCGTAGACACCGCGCGACTGGTCGCGGGTGACCTGGCCGCCGTTGAGCTCGATCACGCGGCGGCGCATGGAGTCGACGATGTGGTAGTCGTGCGTCGCCATGATCACCGTCGTCCCGGTGCGGTTGATCCGCTCCAGCAGCAGCATGATGCCCTCGCTGGTCTCCGGGTCGAGGTTGCCGGTGGGCTCGTCGGCGAGCAGCACCAGCGGCCGGTTGACGAACGCGCGGGCGATGGCCACCCGCTGCTGTTCACCACCGGAGAGTTCGTGGGGCAGCCGCCCGGCCTTGCCTTCGAGACCGACCATCTCCAGCACCTCGGGCACGACCCGCTTGATCGTGCGCTGGGGCTTGTTGATGACCTCGAGGGCGAACGCGACGTTCTGGGCCACCGTGCGGTCGCGGAGCAGGCGGAAGTCCTGGAAGACGCAGCCCATCGTGCGGCGCAGCTTCGGCACCTGCCACTTGCTCATCGTGTTCAGCACCTTGCCGTTCACGCTGACCGTGCCCGACGTGGGCGTGTCCTCCTTGAGCAGGAGGCGCAGGAACGTCGACTTGCCCGACCCGGACGAACCGATCAGGAAGACGAACTCGCCCTTGTCGATCTCGGTGGACACGTCGTCAAGGGCCGGCCGGCCGCTGGCCGGATAGAGCTTGGTGACGTGTTGCAGTTCGATCACGAGGTGCCACGCTACCTGCCTGGCGCCAGCCGACGAGCCGTTCGCCGGTGAACCGCCGGGAGTCGTTTCCGACGTCGCAGATCAGTTGGCCTCGGCGGTGTCCTGCTGCCGGCGCCAGCGGATGCCGGCCTCGATGAAGGCGTCGATGTCGCCGTCGAGCACGGCGGCGGTGTTGCCCGTCTCCTGCTCGGTGCGCAGGTCCTTGACCATCTGGTACGGGTGCAGGACGTAGGAGCGCATCTGGTTGCCCCAGCTGCTGCCCTCGCCCTTCAACGCGTCCATCTCAGCCCGCTGCTCGGCCTGCCGGACGACCAGCAACCGGGCCTGCAGCACCCGCAGGGCCGCGGCACGGTTCTGGATCTGCGACTTCTCGTTCTGGCAGGACACCACGATGCCGGTCGGGATGTGCGTCATCCGGACGGCGGAGTCGGTGGTGTTCACGCTCTGCCCGCCGGGGCCCGACGAGCGGAAGACGTCGACCCGGATCTCGTTCTCCGGGATGTCGACGTGGTCGGTCTGCTCGACGACCGGGAGCACCTCGACGCCGGCGAAGGACGTCTGCCGGCGGCCCTGGTTGTCGAACGGCGAGATGCGCACCAGCCGGTGCGTGCCCTGCTCGACCGACAGCGTGCCGTAGGCGTACGGGTGCTTGACCGCGAAGGTGGCCGACTTGATGCCGGCCTCTTCGGCGTAGCTCACGTCGTAGACCTCGGTCGGGTACTTGTGCCGCTCGGCCCAGCGCAGGTACATACGCATGAGCATCTCGGCGAAGTCGGCCGCGTCGACGCCGCCGGCCTCGGAGCGGATCGTCACCAGCGCCTCGCGCGAGTCGTACTCCCCCGACAGCAGGGTGCGCACCTCGAGCTCGTCGATCGCCGCGCGGATGCTGGCCAGCTCGCGCTCGGTCTCCGCGGTGGTGGCCTCGTCGCCCTCCTCCTCGGCCATCTCGTGCATCAGGCCGACGTCGTCGAGCCGGCTGCGCAGGTCCTCGACCCGCCGCAGGTCGCCCTGCAGGTAGGACAGCCGCGAGGTGAGCGCCTGCGCGGCCTCGACGTCGTTCCAGAGGTCGGGCGCTGCGGCCTGCTGCTCCAGGTCGGAGATCTCGCTGCGCATGTCGTCGATCCGCAGAACGGCCTCGATCGACTTCAGGGTCGTGTTCAGTTCGTCCAGGACGACGGAGAAGTCAGCGGCCACGACTGTCCAGGGTAGTGCCGTTCGCGCGGCGCCGGGCCGGGCGGGTCAGCGACCGGTCACCAGCAGCCCGGCGCGGGTGGCGCGGCGGGACGACGGCCGGTGCTGCCGGGCACTCATCCACGGCAGCACCTCCTCGGCCGGCATCGGCCGGCAGATGTGGAAGCCCTGCGCGTGGGTGCAGCCGAGCTCGGTGGCGACGGTCTGCTGGAGGGCGGTCTCCACGCCCTCGGCCAGGCAGCGCATGCCGAAGGCGGTGGCCAGCCCCACGACGGCCGCGATCGCCGCCCCGGACTGGCTGGACAGGCCGTCGGCCCCGGCGACCAGGCTGCGGTCGATCTTGAGGACGCCGGCCGGCAACGAGACCAGCTGCCCGAGGGAGGAGAAGCCGTGCCCGAAGTCGTCGATCGCGACCTCGACGCCCGAGACGCGCAGCTCCGCGAGCTCGGCGACGGCCCGCTCCGGATCCTCCGCGACGCAGGTCTCGGTGAGCTCCACGAGCAGCCGCTCGGCCGGCAGCCCCGACTCGGCGAGCGCGGCAGCCACGTCGGCGACCAGGGTGCCGGAGGAGAAGTGCGCCGCGCTGATGTTCACGCCGGTCACCAGCGACAGGCCGGCGCGCTGCCAGGCGACGGCGTGCCGGGTCGCGGTCCGCAGCACCCAGCGGGTCAGCGGGGCGATGAGGTCGTGCTGCTCGGCGAGCGCGATGAACTCACCCGGCGGCAGCAGCCCGCGCTCGGGGTGCTGCCAGCGCACCAGGGCCTCCACGCCGGTGTGCACGCCGGTCGCCAGGTGCAGGGTCGGCTGGTAGTGCAGGACGAGCTGGTCGCCGTCGATGGCGTCCCGGAGCTCGGCGGCCAGTTGCAGCCGCTGCTGGGCCCGCGAGCGCAGCCCAGGGGTGAAGATGCGCACCCGGTTCCGGCCCGCGCCCTTGGCGGCGTACATCGCGAGGTCGGCGTCGCGGACCAGCTCGGTGGAGCGGACGGTCTCCACGCGGCCGGCGGCCGCGGTGGCGATGCCGATGCTCGTGGAGAGCCGGACGGGGCGGCCGGCCAGCACGAAGGGGTTCTCGAACGTGCGCTGGAAGCGGGCGGCCAGCAGCTGGGCCCCCTCCTCGTCGCACTCGGCGCACAGGACGACGAACTCGTCGCCCCCCAGCCGGCCGACCGTGTCCTGCGCGCGGGTCTCGCCGTCCAGGCGGCCGGCCATCTGGCGCAGCAGCTCGTCGCCCACCTCGTGGCCGAGGGAGTCGTTCACGTCCTTGAAGCCGTCGACGTCGAGGAAGAGGACGGCGACCGGGGGGCTGCCCGGCCGGCCCAGCTCCGCGTCGATGAGCTCGTGCAGGCGCGCCCGGTTCGGCAGCCCGGTGAGGTGGTCGTGGCGCGCCTGCCAGGCGGAGGTCTGCTCGGCCGTGACGCGGGACGTGACATCGGTGTGGGTGACGACGATGTGCCCGGCCTGGTCGACCCGGCTGGCCTGCAGGTGGTACCAGCGGGTGCCCTCCGGATGCGGCAGCGGGTAGTCCAGCGACACCAGGTCCCGCTCACCGCGGGAGAGCTCCCGGACCTTCTCGATCATCGCGCGGGTGCCGGCGTCGCCGCGCACCTGCAGAGCCAGCCCGAAGTAGTCGCCACCCAGGCCGATGCGGAACCGGTCGTCGTCGAGCACCTCGGCGGCGTTGACCCACGCCGAGTTGGCCAGCAGGACCTTGCCGTCCGCGTCGATCAGCAGGGTCGGCGACGGCAGCGCGTCCAGCACCGCCTCGACGAGGACCCCGTCGTGGGTGCGCGGCCCGCCGCGGCGCACGTCGAGCGGCAGCTCACCCCTGCCCGGCCGTCGTCGCACGTGTCCCCCGCCCGTCGCGAACGCCGTCGGTGGCGTTCCGTACCTGTCTGCATCGACCGCCCCGGGCCCGACCGGGAGCGGAATCCGGCCCGCCTAACCGGAAAGGATGAGGCCCGCCGACACCCACTCGACCATGGCGGCATCCTGCACCGCGGCCGATCGGCCCTCACCTCCGGTCTGGCGTGGTTCCGTTACTCAGCGTCCGGTGTGACCGTGCCGCCCGGGGACGGCCTGGACCGGGCTCGGTCTTACCCGAACGAGTGGTAACAGGTTTTGCGGAGCCCCGCAGTGATCATGAATGAGCCGCTGACGGACGAACGTCCGTCGTCGACACTGGAGGACAACGTGATCATCCTTGGACTCGTCCTGCTCATCCTGGGCCTGCTTGTCCCGGCCGTGCACATCCTGGTCACGATCGGGATCATCGTCCTCATCGTCGGCCTGGTCCTGCTCCTGATGGGCTCGATGGGACGCGCTGTGGGCGGACGCAAGCACTACTTCTGACCCAGCACGCACGGTCGCAGCACAGCGGCCCACGCTCCGAGCCCCGCACGCGATGTGCGGGGCTCGGCGCATGTCCGGGCCCGGTCAGCAGATGGGCGACGGCGCCGCTGCGGTGACGCACCCCAGGAACGCGGTCTCGCGCTGCCAGTAGGCCGCGGGGTCGACGTTCCACGACTCGACGTGAGTCGCGCCGGGCACCCGCACCTCCGACACGCGCCCGGGGTGAGCGGCCCGGAACCGGTCGCTGGTGCTGATCGGGACCGTGTCGTCGTCGACGCCGTGGACGACCAGCGCCGGCACGTGCAGCCAGGTGCCGGGCAGGTAGTCCATGCCGTCCCAGTCGACGTCGTAGCGCCAGCCGGCGATCCACTCGGCGGTGGCGGTCAGCACGTCGGGGACGCGGACGCCGAGCAGCGGCAGCGTGCGGTGCTGGGCGCCCCACGCGACGGTCGACCGAAAGTCGAGTGCTGGGGCGTCGAGCACGACGCCGCGCACGAGCGGCGCCAGCCGTGAGTGCTCGAGGAACGACGCGACGATCGATCCGCCCATGGACGAGCCGAAGAGGACGACGTCGTGGGCCCCGTGCCGGGTCGCGTACGTGACCGCGGCCTCCAGGTCGCGCCACTCGGTGACGCCGTAGGCGTGCCGGTGGCTGGGGTCGAACGGCGCACCCGGATCGTTGCGGTAGGCGATGTCGAGTGCGGGCATGCCCGCGCGGATGGCCGGCCCCATCGCGCGCAGCGGCTCGGTGACGGCGGCCCCCTTGCCGTGCACGAGCACCATCCACGTCGACGACGAACCGGGCACGAACCACGCCGGACAGCTGCCACCGGCGCACGGGTAGGTGACGTTCCGGTAGTCGACGCCGTAGGCCGCGCGCGGGTCGGCCCAGACGTCGCGGTCGAGGGCCGCCCTCGTGCCGGCTGCGGGTGCCACCCCGGCGACGACCTTCAGGTCGCGCCGCACCCGGCCGTCGTAGGTGGTCCGCGGGGGGCCGCTGAGCACGCCGCGGCCGCCGGGCCACGTCAGCCCATAGGTGTCGCCGGTGGGCAGCGGGTCGTGGCCACTGGCCGAGCCGGTGCGGTGCAGTACGACCTGCCCGCCGGCGACGCCGTCGACGACCAGGTCGTAGGTCGTCGGGGTGGCGGTGCCGGTGGCGGCGAGGCCGTCGGAGTCGATCTGTCCGGCGAAGTAGAAGCCACCCCCGCCGAGCAGGACGACGGCGAGCACGACGAGCACGACGAGGACGACGACCGTGCGGCGCAGTCCACGTCGGCGTGGGCTGGGTGGAACGGTCGTCGCGCTGGTCATGATCGGAAACCTAACCGGGGCGGTCCAGATCCCCGGCCGGCGACGCGACGACGTCACCGGCCGGAGGGCTGCACCGACGCGCGGGGAGCCAGACCACCAGCGCGAGCAGCACGAGCACGTAGGAGTTGGTCAGCAGCACGACCGCCGGGCCGCGACCCGGGATCGCGCCGTTCCATTTGGCGGCGAGCCAGACCAGCGAGAACCCGAAGACTGCGGCCACCGCCACCGCCCCCGCGGCCGCCCAGCCGCGGATCGCCGTGACGCGCGGCCACGCGGAGGGGTGGAGCTCCGTTCCCGCGGCGACGTCGATCAGCACGAGGACCGCGGGGACGATCCAGTACAGGTGGTGGGTCCACGAGATCGGGCTGACCAGGCAGCTGGTGAGCCCGGCGAGGGTGAGACCGGTCAGCTCGTCCCCCCGGCGCCACGCGCTGCGTGCCCGCGTCATGCCCACGACGAGCACGGTCACGGCCGCCACGAGCCACAGCACGGTGCCGGTCGCCCCGGTGCCGAACAACCGGGAGACCAGGCCCAGCATCGACTGGTTGTCCGCCGAGTCGACCCGGCCGACCCGCGAGGTCTCGAAGAGCGTGCGCGTCCAGAACTGCACCGACGTCCCCGGGTCGCAGGCCAACGCGAGCAGGGAGGCGCCCGCGAACGTGCCGAGGGCGACGGCCGTCGCCCGCCGCCGCCCGGTGAGCAGGAGGTAGACGATGAACAGGCCCGGCGTCAGCTTGATCGCCGTCGCGAGGCCGATCCCGACGCCCGCGAACCGCCGTCCCCTGGCCAGCGCCGCCACGTCGACCAGGACCAGCGCGACGAGGTACAGGTTCACCTGCCCGTAGGCGAGGGTCTCCCGCACCGGCTCCATCAGGTAGACCAGCGGCACGGCGACGGCGACCGACGACCAGGGCCCCCGGCCGTGGCGCGCCGCGATCGGCGACACCAGCCACCACGTCGTCCCGACGAGGACGAGGCCGGAGACGACCTCGTTGAGCACCACCGCGGTCGTCTGGGTGACGGTCGCCCACGGGAGCATGACGAGGGCGGCGAACGGCGGATAGGTGAAGCCGTACTTCGTCGCGTTGCGGTGGAACGTGTAGAGCGGCCGGTGGTGCAGCCACCAGAGCACCGCACCGCGATAGACCTTCAGGTCGAACGCGCCGTGCCACACGTGCAGCGGTGACAGGAAGGCGAGGTAGAGACCGACCACCACGGCCACGACCACCGGCACCGCGACTGCGAGAGCCGTCCGCCTGCGTACGGCTACGGCAACGGCCACCTCACCGAGGGTAGTGAGCCCAGGCTGTGTGCCGTCTCAGGCGGCAGGCTGGCTGACGTTGACCATCCACTGGACGCCGAACCGGTCGACGCACATGCCGAACTCGTCGCCCCACATCTGCTTCTCCAGGGGCATCGTCACCGTGCCGCCGTCGGCGAGCTTCGTGAAGTAGCCGCGCAGGGCGTCGTCGTCACCGCTGAGGCTGATCGAGATCTGCGAGCCCTCGCTGCGCGGCATGCCTGCGGGGGTGTCGGAAGCCATGAGCGCGAAGCCACTGGGCGTGTCGAGGTTCGCGTGCATGATCTTGTTCTCTTCGCCGGGCTGGGCGGCGCCCAGGTCGCCGAAGGTGCTCAGGGTCAGCTCACCCCCGAACACGTCGCGGTAGAACTCCATGGCCTGCCGGGCGTTGTCCGAGAAGCCGATGTAGGGGTTCAGTCGAGCACTCACCGGATGCCTCCGTCGCGTGGGCTGAGCGGGCCCGGCCACCGTATCGAGGGCGCCCGTGTCGTGGCCCTTCCACCGGCGCCGTCGCGCCTCACCGCCTCGACGTGCCAAGGCCTTGACGTGCCTTCGGCGGCGCGAGGACAGTCCCGGGCGCACGGGGGAAAGGGCCCAGGGGGAGCGATGAGGCCCATCCACTCGTTTCCCGCTGCCCCGGGTCCTCGAGGCAGCGAGAGGCCCTTGCCATGACCGACACCAGGCAGACCAATCCCGACAGCGCCACCGCCACCGGCGTCGTCCCCAGTCAGCGAGCGTCCACGACCGAGCCGGCGCACGTCGCGCGGCCGGATCTGCACGTGCTGGTCCTGCCCGACGGCGAGATCCCGGGCGACCGGCCGACCATCGCCGCGGACGGTGGCCCGTACACCCAGCGCGGCTCGACCCCGCACTTCACCGTCTACTACGAGAACGCGCTCGGGGCCAACGGCCCGACGCTCGCCGACGCCGTCCTGGCGCGGTGCGAGGCCGACTACCGGCAGATAAGCGGCTGGTTCGGTGACATCACCCCGCCGAACATGCCGTTCAGCATCTACGTGGTCACCGGCAGCTTCGGCGCCTACCACGCCACCTGCGCGGCCACCGAGGAGCACTGCGCGGCGTTCGACGGCACCAAGCCCGACCTGATGCGCATGCTGCAGGTGGCCGAGTCGGTGGAGGTGTTCTCCGCGGCGAACGGGCACTGGAACTGCGGGGCCAGCACCGGGGAGGGCCTGTCCCGCGTCTTCGCCGCCGAGCTCTACCCGAGCGCGCTGAACGGGTTCGCGTCGGCGGCGACCTGGCTCGACGGGACCCGGCCCGACTTCGTCGACACCACCGACCCGACCGACCGCAACTACACCTCGATCGGGTGCGCGGCGCTGTACCTGAACTGGCTGCGCTACCAGTTGCACTTCAGCTGGGCCCAGATCGTGGCGGCCGGCGCCTCGCCGACTCTGGCCTCGACCTACACGGCGCTGACCGGTGGCACCGACGCCCTCACCCCGTTCACCGGGCTGCTGCAGCGCCACTTCCCGGCCGGGCAGCCGAGCGGACTGGTGGCCACCGACAACCCGTTCCCGCTCCTCGACCCGGCGTCGTGGCACAACTGGGAGGGGCTCGGCGGGATCCTCGAGTCGCCGCCGGTCGCGGTGTCCTGGGGCCCGAACCGGCTCGACGTCTTCACGATGGGCACCGACAGCGCGCTGTGGCACCGCTGGTGGGACGGCGCGCACTGGGGCGGCTGGGAGTCCCTCGGCGGCGTCCTCACCTCGCCGCCCTCCGTCGTGTCGTGGGCGCCGAACCGGCTGGACGTGTTCGCGCGCGGCACCGACAGCGCGATGTGGCACCGCTGGTGGGACGGCGCGCACTGGGGTGGCTGGGAATCCCTCGGCGGCATCATCGAGTCGGAGCCGGTGGCCGTGTCGTGGGCGCCCAACCGGCTCGACGTCTTCGCGCTCGGCACCGACCACGCGCTGTGGCACCGCTGGTGGGACGGGCACGCGTGGGGTGGCTGGGAATCCCTCGGCGGCACCCTGATGGGCCGGCCGACCGCCGTCGCCTGGGACACCGACCGCCTCGACGTGTTCGCCGTGGGCACCGACCGGGCGCTGTGGCACCGCTGGTGGGACGGCACGCGCTGGGGCGGCTGGGAATCGCTCGGCGGCATCCTGATCGACGACCCGGTCGCGGTCTCGTGGAACCGCAACCGGCTCGACGTCTTCGCGCGCGGTACCGACAACGCGTGCTGGCACCGCTGGTGGGACGGCACACGCTGGGGCGGCTGGGAATCACTGGGTGGCATCTGCGAGAGCCTCACCGCGACGTCGTGGGCGCCCAACCGGCTGGACCTGTTCACCGTCGGCACCGACAGCGCGGTCTGGCACCAGTCGTGGGACGGCGCGCACTGGAGCGGCTGGGAACGCCGGGGCGGCGTCGTCGTCTCGCCGGTCGCCGCGACCACGTGGTCGGCCAACCGCATCGACGCGTTCGCGATCGGCACCGACAGCGGGATGTACCACACCTGGTGGGGGTGACCCGGCGCCTCGTTGCGCATCGCCGGCGTCGGCGGTGCTGCGGACCGGGTGATGGGTCGCTAGCGTCCGCCGAGTGACCGAGCCCACAGCCCCGGATGCCGCCGTCGACGCCGCGACGCGGATCGCCGCGGCCTACGCCACCGCCGGCTCCGCCCTGGAGCTGGGGGCGGTGGTGCTCGGTGGCACGCCGCACCCCGACGCGCAGGTACGGGTGCCGCTGTCGATGCTCAACCGGCACGGGCTGATCGCCGGGGCGACCGGCACCGGGAAGACGAAGGCGCTGCAGCTCATCGCCGAGCAGCTGTCGGCGGCCGGGGTGCCGGTCGTCCTGGCCGACGTCAAGGGCGACCTCAGCGGGCTGGCCGCCGCGGGGGCGACCAGCGACCGGCTGACCGCGCGTGCCGGCCAGACCGGAGACGACTGGTCAGCGGCGGCGTTCCCCGTCGAGTTCCTGTCGCTGGGCGGGATCGGCCCGGGTATCCCGGTCCGCGCGACGATGACCGGCTTCGGGCCGACCCTGCTGTCGAAGGTGCTCGACCTCAACCCCACGCAGGAGAGCTCGCTCGGGCTGATCTTCCACTACGCCGATGGCGCCGGGCTGCCGCTGCTGGACCTCAAGGACCTCCGCGCGGTGGTCGGCTGGCTGATCAGCGACGAGGGGAAGCCGGAGCTGAAGAACCTCGGCGGCCTCTCCGCCGCGACCGCCGGCGTGATCCTGCGCGACCTGATCGGTCTGGAGGAGCTCGGCGGCGACGTCTTCTTCGGCGAGCCGGAGTGGGAGCCGGCCGACATCCTGCGGACGGCGCCGGACGGGCGCGGCGTGATCAGCACCGTGGAGCTGTCCGCCGTCCAGGACCGGCCGCAGCTGTTCTCCACGTTCCTGATGTGGCTGCTCGCCGAGCTGTTCGAGGAACTGCCGGAAGTGGGGGACGTCGACAAGCCGAAGCTGGTCTTCTTCTTCGACGAGGCGCACCTGCTGTTCGACGGCGCGAGCAAGGCGTTCCTGGAGTCGGTGACGCAGACGGTGCGGCTGATCCGGTCGAAGGGCGTGGGCATTTTCTTCGTCACGCAGAACCCGACCGACGTGCCGAGCGAGGTGCTGGGCCAGCTGGGCAACCGGGTGCAGCACGCGCGTTGCGCACGTTCACGCCGGAGGACGCGAAGGCGCTGCGCAAGACCGTGTCGACGTTTCCCGCGACCAAGGACTACGACCTCGACGAGCTCCTCACCTCCCTCGGCATCGGTGAGGCGGCGGTGACCGTGCTCTCGGAGCGGGGAGCGCCGACGCCGGTCGCGTGGACGATGCTGCGGGCGCCCCGGTCGCTGATGGGGCCGGTGCCGGCGGAGGTGATGGACGGCGTCGTCTCCGGGTCGCCGCTGCACGCGAAGTACGGGACGGCGGTCGACCGCGACTCGGCCTACGAGCGGCTGGCCGCGCGGATGGCGCCGGCCGCTCCCCCTCCCCCACCCGAGGAGAAACCCCGCGGCCGGGGCAAGGAGGTTGCCGCGGACGCCGGCGTGGTCGGTGCGGTGCTGAGCTCGCCGATGTTCAAGTCGTTCGCCCGCTCGGCCGCGTCGTCGCTGGGCCGGGAGATCTCGCGCGGGCTGTTCGGCAACCGCCGTCGTCGCTGAGCCGGGCACCGGCGTCGGCCGGGGGCGATGACGTCGTGCGCGTTCGGGAAGCTCCCGGCTGGTTCACAGCGATTTCGCGTGTACGCGTCGTCCCCTGGACCCATGGACGAGATCTCGGACGCTCCGGCACCCGCCCCCCGGCGTCGCAGGGCACGAATCGTGGGCGGCGCCGCGCTGGTCACCGTCGGCCTCGCGGCCGGCGTCGCCGGAGGGGTGGCGACCCGGCCGACGGCCGCGGTCACCCGGGGCGCCACTGCTCCGACGGCCAACGGCGTGAGCGACCTCGGCGGCAGCCCCTCCGGGGGTCGTTACGGCACCTTCGGCGGCGGCTTCGGCGGGGGCTCCGGAACCTGGGGCTTCGGGGACGGCAGCTCCGGGACCGGCTCGACGGGCGCGACGTCGACCGCGACCGGCGCCCAGCAGGTCGGCGTCGTCGACATCAACACCGTGCTCGGTTACCAGAACGGCGCGGCCGCGGGCACCGGGATGGTCCTCACCGCCGACGGGGACGTGCTGACGAACAACCACGTCGTCCAGGGCGCGACCAGCATCACGGTGACGGTCGTCGGCACCGGCGCGACCTATGCCGGAACCGTCGTCGGCACCGATCCGGCCGACGATGTCGCCGTCGTCCACCTGCAGAACGCCTCCGGCCTGACGACGGCGTCGTTCAGCAGCGCCGCCCCGGCTGTCGGGGACGCGGTCACCGCCGTCGGCAACGCCGGGGGAACCGGAACGCTGACGGCAGCCCCCGGAACCGTCACCGACCTGGACCAGTCGATCACGGCGACCGACACCGGGGGCAGCGACCCCGAGCAGCTGAGCGGGCTGATCGAGACCGACGCGGCCGTGCAGCCGGGCGACTCCGGAGGGCCGCTGTACGACGCGGCCGGCCACGTCATCGGGATGGACACCGCCGCCTCCAGCGGCGGCGCGGCTCAGGGGTACGCGATCCCGATCGCGACCGCCCGGCAGATCGCCACCCGGATCGAGCAGGGCGCGAGCTCGCCGACCATCCACCAGGGGTCCCCGGGCTTCCTCGGGGTGTCGGTGGCCGACGGGCAGGGCGGGGCGACCGTTCTCGGCGTCCTCCCCACCGGCCCCGCTGCGGGCGCCGGGGTGACGGCGGGCGACGTCATCACCGCGATCGACGGCAGCCAGGTCACCGCGGCCACCGACCTGACCACCGCACTGGCGGCCCACTCACCGGGTGACCGGGTGACCCTCGCCTGGTCGGACGCCGCCGGCGGATCGCACTCGGCGACGATCACCCTCGCCACGGGTCCCGCCGTCTGACCACGGCGCGAGCGGACCTCCCGGTGGGCTAGATCCGGAAGAACAGGTTCAGGTAGCGGTCGGCCACGATGCGGTCGCCGCGGATGGTGCCCGAATTGCTCCGCCCGAACGCGGTGAGGACGAAGCTGCCCGGGTCGAACTCGAGGACGGCGGCCAGGTCGTCGACGGTCCCCGGCTCGTAGTCCATGCCACCGGGCCCGACCGACACGCGGGTGTCACCCGCGTTCGGTCCGCTGGTGATGCGGATCCCCAGCTCGCACGGCTCCACGTCGCCGGCCGCGACCGTGTACTTCCACAGCACGAACATGAAGGGCGTCAGGAGGTCGGCCGCCTCGCCGTCCAGGCCGTGGGCGCGACCGGTGCCCTGGCGCACGTCCCAGGAGTGGACGCCGTAGTCCATGAGCTGGAACGCCGGGTAGAAGAACGCGGGCAGAGGACCCATGTAGAAGTGCGAGACCGTCAGGTTCGTCCAGTCGTCCTCGGACAGGGCCTCGAGGATCGCCATCATCTTGTCGCGATCGGTGCGCAGCCGTTCGACCAGCGCCTCGCGGGGCACGGTCCGGAGTGCCTGGGCCCGGGCGTCGACCCGGGCCGCCATGCCGGGCAGCCCGTAGGCGGGCTCCGTTTCGGTGTGACCGCGTGCCGCGGCGAAGGCGACGAAGTAGGCCTCGGTGGTGTCGACGATGTGCGCCACGAGATCGCGGACCTGCCAGTGGCCGGCGCCGGTGGGCGCCTCCCACACCGCGTCGTCGTCGACCATCGCGAGGAACTGGTCGCTCTCGGTGCGGACCACCCGGAGGATCGTGTCCCTGGCCTCGTAGGACATGGCGTTCCACGTGCTCATCTCGGCTCCCTCGCCTCGGTGACTCGGCAGCGGCCGCACGGGAGCAATTCGACTCCCGGTGAAGTCGATGACCGTTCAACCTTGCCCCTCGCTGGTGCGCTAGACGAGGGGGACTGACGCCTGCTGTCCGACTTTCATTGACGCCGACACAGCGACTGGCCGTTTCCCGTCGTCCAACGCGCCCCCTTGAGTCGACGGCTGCCCCCGGCAGTTGTACGTCAGTGGCCATCAAGCGATCGACCGCAACCCGGCCGACGAGCGCACGGGCACCCGGCCGTCCCCGGCTCCTCCTGCACAAGGCGCACCCACGGATTTCGGAGACAAAGCAGGGACATCCCGCGGACGGGGCCGGAGAGCACGCGGGTGCTCGCCGACCCCGCACCCGCGCGGCGTCACAACGAATCAGACGGAGAAGCCCCGCTGGCGCCGGAAGATCTTCTTCAGCATGAACAGCGTCTGCAGAACGGTGATCAGGTACAGGACGGGCCAGCCGACCGAGAGGATCGCCGACTGGATGCCGGTGCCCTGGTGACTCCAGGCGAAGATCAGCACGAGGAAGGTCGCGACGGCGCAGACGGCCGGCATGACATAGGCCGAGCCGCGGCCACGTTCGGCCGCCGCCTGGGCGGCCCAGTTGTCCTTCTCGACCCGGGCCAGGAACTGCACCCAAGCCGCCACGAAGTGGCCCATCCGGATCCACATGTACAACTCGGCGGGGACCACCAGCAGCGCGTAGAAAATGTCCGATGCGCTCTTGTCGTGCATCGACGCCGCGGTGCGCAGGTTGAGCAGGACCGCGACCGCCGGCGGGATCAGCCAGATCGGGTTGAAGACGAAGGCGTGGATCGACAGCGCGGCCGCCAGCAGCAGCACGAACGCCATGCGGGTGCTGATGTTGAACAGCATCGAGATGTTCTCGTTCCAGCGCAGGCGCAGGTTCGGGTGCAGCGGCTGGCCCTTGGTGTCGCCTCGCTGGCCGGGCCACATGAGGTCGATGCCGCCGAAGTTCCACTTCACCTGCTGCCCGTGCAGAGCCCGGAGGGTCAGCATCGGCCCGACGAAAGCGCGCGCATGGGCGCTGATCTTGGTGCTGAAGCCGACGTCCTTGATCTGCAAGGACAGCTTCGAGTCCTCGACCTCGGAGTCGCGCACCCAGGGCGCGGCCTGGTGGTGGCGGTACATGACCGACTCCAGGGCGCGGACGCTGAACAGGCTGCACTGACCACCGAGCACGGCCATGTTCCGGCCGCGGACGAGGTTGTCCATGTTGAACCCGGCGAACTGCGCCCGCTGACCGGCAACCAGAAAGCGCGCCATTGCACCCTTGATGCGGGTCTTGTCGAACGTGTAGATCGCTGAAAGGCCGCCGATGCGCGGGTCGCTGACCATCTCCTTCTCCAGCCACTCCACGCAGTGCCGGTCGAGGGTGGTGTCGCCGTCGACGCCGAGGATGTAGTCGTACCCGCGGCTGACGTAGTAGCCGAAGTTGAGGGCGCCGACCTTTTTGTCCGGATTCTCGCCGATGTCGTGCACGTGGACGACGGTCTGGAACACCTCGCCCTTCACGATCCGCTCGTGCGCGCCGGCGAAGCGGCGCGCGATCTCGGGGGTGTCGTCGTCGGTGTTGTTGATGATCACGTGGATGACGTCGGGCAGTCGGGTCTGCGCCAGCAGCGAGGTGAGGACCTCGGCGATCGTCGCTTCCTCGTTGTACGCAGGGATGATGCAGCTGATCGTCGCCGGACGTCGCTCATCGGTGGAGTGCCGGCCGTCCCGCGGGACGGGCACCAGGGAACTGACGTCGAAGCCTCCGCTGCCCCCTCGGGGAAGCAGCTGAACTCGGTCTGTCGCCCGGCGCATGCCGTGCACGACTACCTCGGTCACTTGGGGTCCTCCTGGAGCAGGGGCAGCGCGAGGCTGTCGAGAACGGTCTGGCGGAAGAAGGTGCCGGAGTCGGGTGCGGTCTCGACCAGCAGGTCGAACTGCACGTAGAGCGTCAGCTTCCGGGCGTGGGCAGCCGAGGGCAGCACATTGAGCGCAGTGGAGTACGTGAACGGCGGCGTGATCACGAACTCGCCCCGGTCGTCGACCACCGACGTGCGGGTCGTGCCGTCGTCGGCCGTGGCGAGGAACCGGGTGACCTTCACCATGTCAGCGCTGCCACCGCCCTCGATGTGGGCCGAGAGCTGGATGGTCTTCGTGTCCTGCGCTCGCCAGGTCTTGGCGTCGCCGGTGGTCCAGTAGTCGATGACCACAGAGCGGTTGCCCGCCGCCAGGGAGTGGGTGACGGAGCCGGAGTCCAGGTCACCGGACGGGCGGAGCGGGACGGTGACTGCGGCCGCCGTGACGGTCGGACGCGCGGGACGGCTGGACGCCGCCGCGTGCGTGAGCCCGGGACTCATGGTGACGTCAGGCAGCGTGCACCCGGCCAACCCCCCGGTGAGAGCAAGGGCGAGCGCAGTTGCGCCCACGCCCCTGGAGACGGTGCGGTTCAACGAGAAGCCTTCCCCCGTGCGGCGACATGCCGCGGCGATCAGTCAGACCATGGGGAGGGGCAGCGTCGACCGTTCCCCCTCAGTCGTGACTGAGCGTATTTTTCCTTCCGGGTGAGGTCACTGGTTGTCACACCAATGGAGGTACGGTCGTGCCCGTACGGGTGAACGGGCGCGCTCGAGCGTTACCCAACTGCGGCAGAGGATCCGTCGTCAGCGGTCGATGTAGCGGTCGCGGTCGACGACGAACTGGCCCGTCGCGGTGTTGGTGTCGATGAAGTCGGGCAGCAGCGGGATCCGCACCGTCACCGTCACGCAGACGGAGAACTTCTCCCCCGGTGTCAGCGTCGGCCGGTACCCACCGGCCGCGGCACATCCGGCGCCCGGCGGCGCATACCGTAACTGCACGTCGGTGGCGTCGACAGACTGGTCCTGCACCGCCAGCTGCACCGCACGCTCGGCGCGCGCCTGCCCGGTGACGACGTTCGGCGCCTCCCCCAGCGCCCGGCCCGCCTCCCGCGCCGCCGCCGTCGACGCGAACACCCCGCGCTGCACCGCCGAGAACCCGGCCACCAGGTAGACCAGCGGCACGAACACCACCAGCGCGATGAACACGAATTCGACCAGCGCCGAGCCCCGCTGCTCCCGCAGCCGCCGGCGCAGCCAGCTCACGCCGCCGTCTCCTTCACCGCGCGCCCGGTGATCTGCAGCGGCAGCAGGTTGCCCAGCCCGGCCAGCAGCGACGGCACCGACCCGGCGCAGTGCACCACGACCACCGTCAGCCCGGTCGGGTCGGGCTCCTCCACCGAGGTGCAGTTCAGCCCGCGCGCGGTCTGCGCCGAGGTCGCCCGGCCGACGATCTCCACCGTCCGCTCCGCGCCGAGTGTCGAGTCGACGTCGGCGTTGGCCGCGAACCGGGCGCCCTCCTGCGCGCTTGCCGTCACCACGTTGCGCACGTGCACGTAGACGGCCACCTGCAGCACCGCGAGCAGCAGCACGACGATGAGCACCGCGACCAGCACGAAGTCGACGACGGCGCTGCCGCGCTCGCCGTCGTCGTCCGCTACCGAACGGTCAGCCGGCATTCGTGACGGAGTTGAGGGCGTTCGTCACGGCGTCCACGATCGCCGTGCGGAACGGGATGAGGATGGCCAGCACCAGGGCCGCCGTCATCACCGTGATCATCACCCAGCCGGGCACGTCACCCCGCTCGGGCTCCTCGCCCCGCACTCGCTCGGCCAACGCCGCCAGGGCAGCGGTGAGGTACGCGTACGCGCGCATCGGTCGTCCTTCCTGTCGGTCCCGCGCGCTCACTGCGCCAACGAGACGATGCTGATCAACCCCGGGAACAGGGCGAAGAGAACGGTGACCGGCAGCACCAGAAAGACGACCGGCACCATCATGGCGATTTCTTTTCGTCCGCCGGCCTCGAGCAGTCGGCGCTTGCCCGCCTCCCGCACGTCGGCGGCCTGCGCCCGCAGCACCTCGGCGAGCGGAGTGCCGCGCTCGATCGCGACGAGCAGCCCGTCGATGAAGCGGGCGAGCGGGTCGAGGGAGGTGCGGTCGGCGACCTGCTGCAGGGCGTCGGACAGCGGGACGCCGGCCCGCGCGCGGCCCAGCGCCTCGCCGAGCTCGCGCGCCAGCTCGCCGCCCGAGAGCCGGGTGACGCGGGCGATCGCGGCGGTCGGGCTCTCCCCCGCCGTCACCGCCAGCGCCAGCAGCTCCGCGACCACCGGGAACTCGGCGAGCAGCAGCTCCTCGCGGCGCTGCACCTGCTGGGTCAGCCACCAGTCGCGACCGAGCACGCCGCCCACCACGCCGGCCACGCACAGCAGCGCCGCCGACAGCACGTTGACGCTGCCGGCCGCAACGGAGCCGACCGTGGTGAGCAGCGCGGCGCCCACCAGGCCCAGCCCGCCCCAGACCACCTGCTCGATGCGGAAGTCCTCGACCGTTGCGTCGGTGGCCAGCGCATCCAGCCGTCGTCGCACGGCGGCCCGGCCGCCGAGGAAGCGGTCGATGACGCGCGCGCCGTCGCCGATCGCCGGGCCGAACACCCGGCGCGCCGCGGTCAGCAGCCCGGGCTCGGTCGCGGTGCCCAGCAGCCGCGACGGCGGCGGGGTGTCGTGCACATAGGGCGCCAGCCGGTCGACCAGCCGCACGGCCCGGAACGGCGGCGCGTACCGCAGCACGAGCACCAGCCCGGTGGCGGCGACCAGCCCGAGCAGCATCCCCGTCAGACCCGCGCTCATTGCAGCACCCGCACGTCCTGCGGCAGCCGCCCGATGCGCAGCATCAGCCGGTAGGCCAGCAGGCAGACCGCGCCGCCGACGACCAGCAGCGCGGTGCCCATCGGGGTGTCGTAGGCGTCGAGCGTCGTCGACTGGGTGGCCAGCAGCAGGAGCACGACCCACGGGGCGGCGACGGCCAGTCGCGCGGCCTGCACGACCCAGCCCTGCCGGGTCTCCAGCTCGGCGCGGGCACGGGCGTCCTCGCGCAGGAACGTCGCCAGGGTGCGCAGCACCCGGCCGAGGTCGCTGCCGCCCACCTCGCGCGCCACGCGCAGCGTCTCGACGATCCGGTCGCCGACGGGGTCGGCGAGATCGTCCTTGAGCCGGCCGAGGCAGGCGCCGAACCGGCCGCTGGACCGGTACTCCGCGGCGAACCGGGCGAACGGCGGCCGCAGCACCTCGGGCCCGCGGGTCGACAGGGCCGACAGCGCCTCCGGCAGCGACAGCCCCGCCCGGACGGCGCTCGCCAGGTTGTCGACCACCTCGGGCCAGACCTCACGCAGGTCGGCCCGCCGCTTGGTCGCGAGCCGCCGCACCTGCGCCTGCGGCAGCACGAACCCGAACAGCCCGAACGCGACGCTGATCGTGACGGTGCCGGTGGTCAGCAGGACGACGAGCAGGACGACGACGCCGAGGCCGACCTGCAGCGCCACCAGCTGCGCGGCGTTGATGCCGGTCAGCCCGGCGGCGCCCAGCAGCTGCTGACGGCGGCCGACGCGGCGGGGCCGCGTGCGCGGCTGCGGCGCCCGCGGGTCGCTGCGCCAGACGAGCAGCAGCCCCACGCCGAGCACCAGCCCGAGGAGGGCGCCGGTCACGCGAACCGCCCGTCGCCGAGCAGCGCGGGCAGGTCGAAGCCGAGGGCGGTGAACCGCTCGGGGTGCGGCGGGTACCCGTCGGCGCGGACCAGCCGGCCCTCGCGGCTGGTGAAGATGTCGGCGGTCTCGACGACCCCGCCCTCCGCGCGGCCGGGCAGCGCGACGATCTCCCGCACCCGGCGCTGGCCGGAGGGGTCCGTGCCGACGTGCACGACCAGGTCGACGCTGGCGGCCACCGTGGGGACGACGAACGCCGTCCCGATGTTCTCCCCGGCCAGCAGCGGCAGCGTGCACATCTTGACCACGGCCTCGCGGGCGCTGTTCGCGTGCAGCGTGCACATGCCGGGCAAACCGGAGTTGAGCGCGATGAGCAGGTCGAGGCACTCCTCCTGGCGCACCTCGCCGACGACGATCCGCGAGGGCCGCATGCGCAGCGCCTCCTTGACCAGCTTGCGCAGCGGGATCTCGCCGGCGCCCTCGAGGTTGGCCTGGCGGGTCTGCATCGAGACGACGTCGGGCAGCGGCACCCGCAACTCGAAGACCTCTTCACAGGTGATCACCCGCTCGCGCGCCGGGATCGCTGCACACAGGCAGTTGAGAAGAGTTGTTTTTCCCGCCTGCGTGCCGCCGGACACCAGCACGTTCAGCCCCGACGCGACCGCGGCCTCCAGGAACCGGGCGGCCTGCGCAGTCAGGGTGCCGAGCGCGACGAGCTCGTCGAGGTGATGGGCCTGCAGCACGAACTTGCGGATGTTGACCGCCATGTGCCGGCGCGTGATGTCGGGGATGACGACGTGCAGCCGCGACCCGTCCGGCAGCATCGCGTCGACGAAGGGGGTCGACATGTCGATCCGTCGACCCGACGTGCGCAGCATCCGCTCGACCAGATCGGCCAGCTCGCCCGCGCCGAGGATCGTCGTCGTCAGTTCGCTGCGGCCACGCTTGGCGACGAACACCCGGCCGGGCTCGTTGACCCAGATCTCCTCGATCTCGGGGTCGTCGAGGTAGCGCTGCAGCGGCCCGAAGCCGGCCACCCGGTCGAGCACATCGCGGACGACGGACTCCGCGTCACCGATCGGCGGCAGCGCCGAGGTCAGCGACCGCTCCGAGTAGTCGGCGACGACATCGCGCACCAGCACGCGCACGGGGACCGGGTCGATGAACGGGTCGAGACCGCGGCGGCGGATGAGCTCGCGCACCTCGCCGTCCACGACGTCCAGAGCGGTCGGCACTGATCCCCCGTCGTTCCCTACCAGCTCCCCCCGGACTCACGGAACGATAGAGAACCTGAACGTTTCCTGAGAGCGCGTTCAGGAAATCTGTGGACAACTCCGACCGATCGGGTGACGCCAGGCGGCGGTCAGCCCGACAGCGCAGCCTCGCGAACCCGAGGCGTGCCGGGGCGGAGTCGGGCGCTGCTGGGCGGGCCGAGCGCCTGGAAGGTCTCGACGGCGGGTGCCAGCCGCGGGCAGAACGACACCCGGGACGCCGCGATCGCACCCACCCGTTGCATCCGGCCCAGCAGCGGGAGGTCGAGCGCGGGGTTCATCCGCACGGTGACGGGCGTGCTCGCCGGCGAGCCGAGGTACGGGTGCGAGGAGGCGATCGGCCGCACCGCTCCCCCGGTCAGGCCGTGCAGCCCGCGCAGCAGCGAGTCGTCGAGGATCGCCGTCCAGCGGTCGATGCCGTGCTGCACCGAGGCGACCCAGCCCGCGTACATCAGCAGCGGCGCCAGGCCGCGGTTGCGGTGGGTCGGGCTCACGGCCAGGAGCAGCAGATCGGCCGCCGTCCGGGCGCCGGGAACCAGGTCGACCGCCGTCAGCGCGCCGTCCGCCGGCAGCGACCACGGCGGTCGGGCCAGGTCGGCGAACGTCTTCAGCTCCCCCGCCGGCGCCTCCTGCAGGATCAGCGACCCGACCGCGGTGCGGCGGGACCGGTCCAGCACCAGCAGGTGCGTCATCGACGGCAGCAGGGGCGCGTATTCATCGCGCAGCAACGACGCGGTGTTGCCGAACGAGTCGAGGAAGACGTCGGCCGCCACCTGGAGGCTCAGCAGGGCGGCGTCGTCGTCCGGGCCTGCCAGGTGCACGCTGAACGGAGCGGACCCGTCGGCACCGTCCAGGAGTGCGTCGACCAGCCGCTGCGACTCCCCCGCGCCGAGCGCGAAGGCCGGCATCAGAACTCCTTGTGCACGATCTCCGTGGCGGAAAACCACTTCTCCGTGAAGCGCACCGCGGCCTCGGCGGAGAACGCCTTGCACGTGTAGATGTCGACGCTGAAGAACAGCGGCTCGTCCCAGGCGTAGAAGTGCGCCCCCGAGGTCTCCCAGTGGATCCACCCGGCCCAGCCGTACAGGTCGGACTGGTGCATCACCGGCGCGAGGATCTCGACCATGTCCAGCTCCACCGACAGCGCGGAGAGGTAGGAGGTGATGTCGTCGGCGCTGATGGTCTCGAGCGGCGTGCCCTCGATGACGAGGCGCTGGCGGTGGATGTGTGGAGCGAGATCGCGCACGAGTGTTGTTCCCCCTGGTTACTGTCCGTTCCGAGATCGGGGGGAACGCTAGGTGCGCGGAGCCCGAACGGGGCAGAACCGGGTCGAAGCTCACCCACAGTGACCATCAGGGTCACCCGGTCGCGCGACCGCCGTCGTCCGGGTGGGTGAACGGGCCGGAGCCCGAGAAAGTGCTGTCGCGGGCACGGGAGCGCTGCCATGCTCGACGGCACCGGATCGATCCGGCCTCGACGAGGAGCACGGCCATGGCCGACAAGTCACCGCACGAGACGCACGCGAAGAGGCACGGCAAGTCCATCAAGGAGAAGCGCGCCGAACGCAAGGCGAAAGAGCAGATGACGCAGTCCCAGTTGGAGCGCCTCACCCACGAGAAGAAGCGCACCGGCTGACACGCCGAGATCGCGCGTTCTCGACGTCATCGGGGGACGACGTCGAGAACGCGCGATCTGGGTGGGAGAGCGTCAGGCGCTGGGTCGCACCGCCCCGATGTACTCGCCCCAGCGCATCGCGGTCACCCGCACGGTCAGGCCGCTCTCGGGCGCCTCGATCATCATGCCGTCGCCGAGGTACATGGCCACGTGGTGGATGGTCGCCGGGTTCCAGGTGTTCGTCGCGTAGAACACCAGGTCGCCGGGCTGCAGGTTCGACCGCGACACCTTCGGCAGCGCGGCGTACTGGGCGCTGCTGTTGCGCGGGATGTAGATGCCGGCCTGGGCGTAGGCGTAGCGGGTCAGGCCCGAGCAGTCGAAGCCGACGACGCCGGCGTCGATGCCCCACCCCTCGCTGGGGCCGGTCAGCGAGCCGCCGCCCCACGCGTAGCGGGTACCGATCCAGCGCTTCGCGGCGCGGATCGCGGTCTGCGCCGCGGACGACGAGCCGGAACCGGCACCGGGGCCCGGGTCCGACGGGCCGCTGGGCGTGGGGTTGTTGGGCGTCGGGTTGTCGGGGGCCGGAGCGGGAACGGGGTCGTTGGACTCGGCGGCGGCGCGGGCCGCGGCGTCGGCCGCCGCCTTCGCGGCGGCGGCCTGCTGCGCGGCGTAACGGTCGGCCGCGGCGCGGGCACCCTGCATGCCGAGCAGCGTCTGCTGCGCCTTCTTCAGCTGCGCCTGCAGCGCGACCTGCTGGGTCTGCATGGCGGTGGCCTGCTGACGGGCGCCGGCCTCCTTCTGACTGGCGACGGCGAGAGCCTGCGACGCCTGCTGCTTGAGCGTCGCGGCCTGGGTGAGCGCGGTCTTCGCCGTGGTCTCGCTGACGGCCGCCTTCTTCTGCACGACGGCGACCGCGACCAGGACGTCGGAGCGGTGACCGCCGGCCGACTCGAGCAGGGACTGCCGCTCGAGCAGCTGGGCCGGACCGTCGGAGCTCAGGAGGGCCGAGAACATCGGCGAGGTGCTGCCCTGCATGTAGCTGCTGCGGGCGAAGGCGGCGACGTCGCCCCGCGCGGCGGCCAGGTCGGCCTGCGCCTGGCGGGCGGCGGCAGCGGCCTTGTCGGCGGCGGCCTGCGCGGTCTCGTACTCGGCCTGCTTGCCCTCGAAAGCGTCCAGGGCGATGTTCGACGCGGCGTGCGCGGCGTCCACCGAGGCCTGGGCGGTAGCGAGCTGCGCGGAGATCTGGCCGACCTGCTTCTCGGCGTCGGCCTTGGCCTGCGCCGCAGCGCTGAGCTGGCTGTTGCTGGGGTTCTGGGGGCTGGCGGAGGCGAGCCCGGGAGCGCCGACCAGGCACGCGGTCGCGACGGCGCCGACGGCCACCACACGGTGGATCCAGCGGCGACCGGCGGTGCGCGCCGTTCCGAGCTGCGTTCCCTTGTGCGTACCCACCTGTCCCGACTCCCTCTCGATCAGCAATTCCGCTTCCCGCCATTGCCGGTTCGCGGTTAACCCTTTCGGGTCGCTACTGACCAATCGACTCGATCGGGTGAATGCTTGAGAGTCGTTTCGAAGAAATCTTCTCGAGCCGCGCAATGCCGATGACCGTTCTCGGAATGGTCGCCATGTCGACATGTCGCGGGCGCGCGGCAGCCCGGTCGATTCCGGACGGCGAAATGGGGAATGCGGAGCGCATCAGCTCACGGGCGCCGGCACGTCGGTCGGCTTGACGCTCAGCGGCCGCCCGTCGTCGTCCTCACAAATGGTCATTCCCGGACAGGTGGCGCCGATACCGAAACCGAGCCCGACGAGATCCGGCGCAGCACGGCAGGACCGGCGAATGCGACGACCATCGCACCGGCCCTCATCAGGACGATGCAGGAATTATCCAGCGGCAGACCGTCGTGAATGGTGTCGTGATCGCCGAGCCCGCTCTCGGTGAGCAGAAAGCGAGACACCGCGCCGACGGCGAGGGCCGACCAGCGGACGCCGCGGCTCACAGCCGGCCGCCGGTGAGGCGTGCAGCGCGAAAGTCGCCTACGCCCCCGCTCGCCGGACCGTGAAGTGCGGCGGGCGGGCCAGCGTCTGCGCCACCACGCAGTACCGCTCGGTCAGCTCGGCCAGCTTGACCAGGGTCGCGTCGTCCGCGTCGGTGTCGAGCTCGGCGACGATCTCGATGTCACCGAGCCCCACCGGCACCTCCCGCGAGACGCCGAGCGTGCCGCGGGCGTCCATCTCCGCGCGCGCCGACAACTGCGCGCTCCGGATCTCGATCCGCATCGCCGTCGCGACGCTGCGCATCGTCACCCCCGCGCACGCGAGCAGGGCCTGCAGCAGCATGTCGCCGGAGCAGGCATCGCTGCCGTCGCCGCCGGTGAAGGGGTGCAGCCCGGCGCGCACCGGCCCGGCCCACGTCTGCACGGTCGCGGTGATGCCGGGCGCGGAGTAGTCGCCCCGCGCCTCCATCGTCGCCATCGCCGTCGCCGGGTCGTCGCGGTAGCGCTGCTTCAGCGGTGCCTGCAGCTCGCGCAGCGCGGCGGCGTCCATCGGGCCCTCCACGTCAGCGCGGGCTCAGGACGGCGTCGATCAGGTGCGGGCCCTGCTCGGCCAGCGCCTTCTCCAGCTGCTCGGCCAGCTCCTCCGCGGTCGTCGCCCGGGACGCCGGCACACCCATGCCGGTGGCCAGCGACACGAAGTCCAGCGGCGGGCCGCCGAGGTCGAGCAGCTGCGCGGCCCGCTTGCCGTCGCCGTCGGCCCCGACCCGCGTCAGCTCGTGCTCGAGGATCGCGTAGGCGCCGTTGTCGCAGATGATCGTGGTGATGTCGAGCTGCTCGCGGGCGTAGGTCCACAGCGCCGAGATCGTGTACATCGCGCTGCCGTCGGCCTGGATGCCGATCACCGGCCGGTCGGGGCAGGCGACCGCCGCACCGAGCGCCATCGGCAGCCCGTCGCCGATCGCCCCGCCGGTGAGCGACAGCCAGTCGTGCCGCGGCGCCCCCGACGTGAGCTCGTTGAGGCCCACGCCCGACGTGAGCGCCTCGTCGACCAGGATCGTGCCCTCGGGCATCAGCGCGCCGACCACCGCCGACAGCGTCCGCGGGGTGAGCTCGCCGGTGGGCAGCACCGGCCGCGACGCCTCCAGCACCACCGGCTCGGCGTCCGGGGCGGCGGCCTGGGCCAGCGCCCGCAGCGCGGCGACGCCGTCCTCCCCCGGCTGCGACAGCACGTGCACGGTGCAGCCGTCGGGCACCGGGTGCCCCGGCACCCCGCCGGGGTAGCCGAAGAAGTGCACCGGCGAGCGCGCCCCGGCGAGCACCAGGTGCTTCGCGCCCGCCAGCGCCGCGATCGCCATCTCCGGCGGGTACGGCAGCTTCGGCACGTCGGGCAGCCCCGCCCCGCGCGCCGACCGCGCCGGGAACGTCTCCGACATCAGCCGGGCGCCCGTGCCCGCGGCCACCCGGCCCGCGGCGAGCAGCCCCTCCTCGGTCATCACGTCGCCACCGAGGAAGAGCACCGTCTCCTCGTTCCCGGCGAGCACCGCCGCGACGTCGTCGATCACCGACGGGGCCACGTGCGGCGCCGGCCGCGGGGTACACGGCGGCGACACCTCCGCGCCGTCCTCCCACGAGACGTCGGCCGGCAGGATCAGCGTGGCGATGCAGCCCGGCGCGGCGGACGCGGCGGCGACGGCCTCGGCGGCGTCGGCCGCGACGTCCTGCGGGGTGAGCGAGCGGCGCACCCAGCCCGACACCGTGCCCGCGAGGGAGTCGATGTCGGACTCCAGCGGCGCGTCGAGGCGCTTGTGCGCCCGGGCGTGGTCGCCCACGACGTTGACCAGCGGCGCACGGCCCCGGCGGGCGTTGTGCAGGTTGGCCAGGCCGTTGCTGAAGCCGGGCCCGAGGTGCAGCAGCGTGGCGGCCGGCTTCCCGGTCATCCGCGCGTACCCGTCGGCGGCGCCGGTGGCGACGCCCTCGAACAGGGTCAACACCGCCCGCATCTCGGGGACGTCGTCGAGTGCGGCGACGAAGTGCATCTCCGACGTGCCGGGGTTGGCGAAGCAGACGTCGACACCCGCATCGACCAGCGTCCGGATCAGGGCCTGCGCGCCGTTCATCGGCGGCCTCCGCTCGCGACCGTCGGCACCGTCAGCTCGCCTCGTGCACCGCGAAGTGGGCCATCGTGGCGCCGCCCGTCGCGAACGTCGGGACGTCGGCCGCGGTCGCCCGGCCCTCCGGGGTGCCGAAGGCCTCGCCCATCGCCTGCTCCGACTCGAAGTCGAGCTCGGCCACGAGGTAGGGCGCCGGCTGCGCGGGGTCCATCGCCTGCGGATGGCCGTAGGTGAACCTCAGGACGCCCGGCATCGTCAGAGCCAGCGGGGCGTGGGTGTCGCGGTAGTGCGCGTCGAACGCCGCCGTGTCCGTGGGCTGGCCGTAGCTGACGATGAGCCTGTGCACCATTGCCTACCTCCATCGTTGCGCGGGCCCCAGTGCCCGCCCGTCCTCCACCCAACAGGTGCCGGGCCATCGGCGCTAGTCCGTCTCAGAAGGTGAGCACCAGCCGCCCGCGCACGCCTCCTGCTTCCAGCCGGCGGTGCGCCTCGGCCGCCTGCTCGGCGGGGAACGTCGCGGCCACCCGCAGGGTGAGGACCCCGGCCTCCGCCTGCTCGCGCAGCCGGTCCAGCGCCGCCCGGTCCTCGGCGACCTTGCGCACCAGCGTCGGGAAGACCCGCAGGCCGCGCTGGCCGTCGCCCCGGTAGCCGCGCACGGTCGCCACGGCGCCGCCGTCACGCACCGCCGGTAGCACCAGCGCGTCCTGCACGGCGCCGTCGGTCAGCCCGTCGACGCCCTCGGCGTAGTGCTCGCGGATGCGTGCGGCCACGTCGTCGCCCCGCCGGACGACGACGTCGGCGCCGAGCTCGCGCACCAGCTGCTCGTCGGCCTCCGACGCGTCGGCGACCACGGTCAGCCCGTCGGCCTTGGCCAGCTGGACGACATAGCCGCCGAACGCCCCCGCCGCGCCGGTCACCGCGAGCACCTGCCCGGGCCGCAGCCCCATCAGGTCGAGCGCGAGGCGGGCGGTCAGGCCGTTCATCGGCAGCGTCGAGGCGGCGACCGCGTCGGTGCCCTTCGGGACGCGCACCACCGAGTCGCCCCGCAGCACGAGGTTCTCCCGGTAGCCGCCGTGCGCCCCGGTGGGGACGACGATGCCCATCACCGCGTCGCCGACCGCCACGTGCCCCACGCCCTCGCCGACCTCGGCGACGACGCCGGCGACGTCCATCCCGGGCACCCACGGCGGCTGCTTCTGCGGATCCCGCTCGGCGTAGGCACCCGAGCGGCTGTAGGTGTCGGTGGGGTTCACCGTCGCGGCGGCCACCCGGAGCCGCACCTGCCCCGGCCCCAGCGGCTCGTCGGGGACGTCGACGATGTGCAGGGCCTCGGGCCCGCCGAACTCGGTCACTCCAGCTGCGCGCATGACCCCTGCCTAACACGACCGGCACGGGTCGCGCCGACCCAGGCGGTTCACAGCAGACGCGAAGCGGCGGCAGGGGCACGTGCCAGTCCCGCTCCGCAAGGTGACCAGCATGCCGCCGGCCACCGCCCCGATGCTCCCCTCCGCCAGCGCCTGGCCCGTCACGGAGCAGCCCCGGCTGCCGGACGCCGAACCACCGCGCCGGTCCCGCGCCGGGCGGCTGGTCCGCGGTAGGGACGACGACCCCGCATGGGTGCGCCCGGCCCTCCTCGCGCTGCTGGGCGGCACCGGCCTGCTCTATCTCTGGAACCTCGTGGCCTCCGGCTGGGCCAACGCGTTCTACGCGGCGGCTGCCCAGGCCGGGTCGAGGAACTGGGAGGCGTTCTTCTACGGCTCCTCGGACGCGGCCAACTCGATCACCGTCGACAAGCCACCCGTCTCGCTGTGGGTGATGGACCTGTCGGTGCGCCTCTTCGGGCTCTCGTCCTGGTCGATCCTGGCGCCGCAGGCCCTCATGGGCGTGGCGACGGTCGGCGTCCTGTACCTGACGGTGCGCCGCACCTCGGGCGCCGGCGCGGCCCTGCTGACCGGCGTCGCGATGGCGCTCACCCCGGTCGCGGTGCTGATGTTCCGGTTCAACAACCCCGACGCCCTGCTGGTGCTGCTGCTCACGCTGTCGGCCTATGCGCTGACCCGGGCGACGGAGAAGGCCTCGGGCCGCTGGCTGGCGCTGGCCGGCGTCCTCATCGGGCTGGGCTTCCTCACCAAGATGCTGCAGGCCCTGCTCGTGCTGCCCGCGTTCGCGCTGGTCTACCTGGTGGCCGCGCCGGCGACCGTGCGCACGCGGCTGCTGCACCTGGTCGGCGCGGGGCTGGCCATGGTGGTCACCGCGGGCTGGTGGGTCGCGATCGTCGAACTGGTGCCCACGTCGTGGCGGCCCTGGATCGGCGGCTCGCAGACCAACTCCGTCTGGGAGCTCATCTGGGGCTACAACGGCCTCGGCCGGCTGACCGGCAACGAGACCGGCAGCGTCGGCGGCGGTGGCACGACCGGGCCGCAGGGTGCCGGCGGCGGTGGAGGCGGCGGCTGGGGCGCGACCGGCCTGGGGCGGATGTTCGGCGCCGAGGTCGGGGGCCAGGTGGCCTGGCTGCTCCCCGCCGCGCTGGTGCTGCTGGTGGCCGGGCTCGTCGCCGTCGGCCGGGCCCGCCGGACCGACCTGCGCCGCGCGGCCCTGCTCACCTGGGGCGGCTGGCTGGTCGTGACCGGGCTGACCTTCAGCCTGATGGCCGGCATCTTCCACGCGTACTACACGGTGGCCCTCGCCCCGGCGATCGCGGCGCTCGTCGGCATCGGCGGCGGCCTGCTGTGGCAGCGGCGGTCGCGCGCCTGGGCCCGGATCGTGCTGGCCCTGACGCTGGCCGGCACCGCGGTCTGGTCCTGGGCGCTGCTCACCCGCTCGTCGGAGTTCGTGCCCCCGCTGCGCTGGATCGTCCTCGTCGCCGGCCTGCTCGCCGCGGTCGCGCTGCTCGCCGTGCACCGGTTGGGCCGCGGGCTGCTCGCAGGCGTGCTCGCGCTGGGGATCGTCGCCGGCCTCGGGGGTCCGGGGGCCTACGCGCTGCAGACCGCGGGCACGGCACACAGCGGATCGATCCCCAGCGCCGGCCCGACGGTCGCCGGGGGCCGGGGCTTCGGCGGCCCGGGCGGCTTCCGCGGCTTCCGCGGCTTCCGTGGCGGCCCCCCGGCCGGCACGGGCACCCAGGCCGGCCCCCCGGCCGGCGCCTTCGGTGGGTTCGGCGGGTTCGGCGGGTTCGGCGGCGCGGGTGGCTTCGGCGGCTTCGGCGGCGCTCCGGGCGGCGGGACGCGCGGAACCGGTGGCATGGGCGGCCTGCTCGACGCCCGCTCCGTGAGCAGCACGGTGGCCGCGGCGCTGACCGAGGACGCGTCGTCCTACACCTGGGTCGCGGCGACCGTCGGCGCCAACAACGCCGCCGGCTACCAACTCGCCACCCAACTACCGGTGATGCCGATCGGCGGGTTCAACGGCAGCGACCCGTCGCCGTCCCTCGCGCAGTTCCAGGCCTACGTCGCGGCGGGGAGGATCCACTGGTTCATCGGCGGCGGCCTGGGCATGCGCAGCGCCGGCGGCAGCAGCGCCTCGTCGGAGATCGCCTCGTGGGTGGCCTCGACCTACCCGGCGCAGACGATCGGCGGGGTGGCGATGTACGACCTCACCCAGGCCGCCGGGTGACCCCTCTTCCGCCGACAGTTCCCCGGCCCGGCCCCGGGCACAGCTCGGCCCCCGCCTCCTCGCGATGCGAGGGCGGGGGCCGAGGCCGTCGTCAGCGCTTGAGGGCGTAGGTCTTGAGCAGGCCGCGGCTGATGATCGTCTTCTGGATCTCGCTGGTGCCCTCGCCGATGAGCAGGAACGGCGCCTCGCGCATGAGGCGCTCGATCTCGTACTCCTTGGAGTAGCCGTAGCCGCCGTGGATGCGGAAGGACTGCGTGGTCACCTCGGCGCAGTACTCGCTCGCGATCAGCTTGGCCATGCCGGCCTCGACGTCGTTGCGCTCGCCGGAGTCCTTCATGCGGGCGGCGCGCACCATCATCGTGTGGGCAGCCTCGACCTTGGTCGCCATCTCGGCGAGCTGGAAGGCGATCGCCTGGTGCTGGGCGATCGGCTTGCCGAAGGTCTCGCGCTGCTGGGCGTAGGCGATGGCCAGCTCGAACGCCCGGATCGAGATGCCGCACGCGCGCGCCGCGACGTTGACCCGGCCCACCTCGACGCCGTCCATCATCTGGGAGAAGCCGCGGCCCGGCGCCCCGCCGAGGATGTCGGAGGCCTTGGCGCGGTAGCCGTCGAACACCAGCTCGGTGGTGTCGACGCCCTTGTAGCCCATCTTGTCGATCTTCCCGGGGATGGTGATCCCGGGAACGACCTCGCCGAAGCCGGCGGGCTTCTCGATGAGGAACGTGGTCAGGTTCTGGTGGGCCTTCTCGGCGCCCTCGTCGGTGCGCACCAGCGCCGCGACCAGCGTGGACGAGCCGCCGTTGGTCAGCCACATCTTCTGGCCGTCGATGACGTAGTCGCCGTCGTCCTGGCGCACCGCCTTGGTGCGGATGCCGGCCACGTCCGACCCGAGCCCGGGCTCGGACATCGAGAACGCGCCCCGTACCTCGCCGGTGGCCATGCGCGGCAGGAAGTGGTCCTTCTGCTCCTGCGTGCCGTGCTGGATGATCATGTAGGCGACGATGAAGTGGGTGTTGATGACGCCCGAGACGCTCATCCAGCCGCGCGCGATCTCCTCGACCACGAGCGCGTAGGTCAGCAGCGACTCACCGAGGCCGCCGTACTCCTCCGGGATCATCAGCCCGAAGATGCCCAGCTCCTTGAGCCCGTCGACGATCTTCTGCGGATAGATGTCGCCGTGCTCGAGCTCCTGCGCGTTCGGGATGATCTCGCGGTCGACGAAGCTCCTGACCGTCGACAGGATCTCCTGCTGGATGTCGGTCAGGTCGGCGGTCTGTGCCAGGCGGGTCATCGCGAAAGCTCCTCGGGGACTCCGGTGTCCGTGTTACCCGTGAGTATGAGGGACCGCGTGCCGCCTGCCTCCCCGGAGGTGGCCATGGTGGAGTACCTCACATGAGCAGCAGCGACGAGAACCTCTACCGGGGCGACCCGCCGCCGCCCGGCACCGCACCGGGCTACGGCACCGCACCGGGCTACGGCCCCCCGCCGGGCTACGGCCCGCCGCCCGGGTACGCCCCTGGCTACCCGCCCGGCTACGGACCGGCGATGTACGGGCCGCGCCCCACCAACGTGCTGGCGATCCTGTCGCTGGTCTTCGCGTTCGTGTTCGCACCGGCGGGCCTGGTGCTGGGCATCCTGGCCCGCAAGCAGATCCGGCAGACCGGCGAGCAGGGCGACGGTCTCGCGCTGACCGGCATCATCGTCGGTGCGATCGCCACCGTGCTGTTCGTGCTGGTCATCGTCGTCTGGATCGTGTTCGTCGCCTCGATCGCGAACTCGACCGCCACGTTCTGAGCCGCAACGACGACGGCGCCCACCCGGAAGCTCCGGGTGGGCGCCGCGTGCGTTGCGCGGGAGGTCACTCCTCCGGCGGCGTGAAGGACGACGTCCGTTCCATGCCGGCCGCGCGGCCCTTGCCGGCGATGACCAGGGCCATCTTGCGGCTGGCCTCGTCGATCATCTCGTCGCCGAGCATCGCCGAGCCCTTCTTGCCGCCCTTCTCCGAGGTGGCCCACTCGTAGGCGTCGAGGATGAGCTCGGCGTGGTCGTAGTCCTCCTGCGACGGCGAGTAGATCTCGTTGGCGGCGTCGACCTGGCCCGGGTGCAGCACCCACTTGCCGTCGAACCCGAGGACGGCGGACCGCTTGGCGACCTCCTTGAAGGCCTCCACGTCGCGCACCTGCAGGAACGGGCCGTCGATCGCCTGCACGCCGCGGGCCCGGGCGGCCATCAGGATCTGCATGAGGATGTAGTGGAACGGGTCGCCCGCGTAGTCGGGGTGCAGGGCGCCGACGACCAGGGACTTCATGTTGATGTTGGCCATGAAGTCGGCCGGGCCGAAGATGATCGTCTCGATCCGCGGGCTGGCGAACGCGATGTCGTTGACGTTGATCAGGCCCTGCGCCGTCTCGATCTGGGCCTCGATGCCGATCCGGCCGACCTCGAACCCGTTGGCCTTCTCGATCTGGGTGAGCAGCATGTCCAGGGCCTTCACCTGGGCGGCGTCCTGAACCTTGGGCAGCATGATGCAGTCGAGCTCGGCACCCGCCCCGCCGACGACCTCGATCACGTCGTGGTAGGTCCACTCCGTCGTCCAGTCGTTGACCCGGACGGTGCGGATCTTG
>DASYGS010000008.1:0-26380 GCA_035999465.1 Blastococcus sp.
GCAAGGCCCTGTAGCGCAGTTGGTTAGCGCGCCGCCCTGTCACGGCGGAGGTCGCGGGTTCGAGTCCCGTCAGGGTCGCCACCCGGTGCTCGTCACCGGGAGGGGCAGGTAGCTCAGTCGGTACGAGCGCTCGCCTGAAAAGCGAGAGGTCGGCGGTTCGACCCCGCCCCTGCCCACACACGTTTCTCGTCCTCGCCCCCGCGCTCTGTCGGCGCCCCGGCGGCGTCAGGCCCAGCGGCGGTCGGCCGCGACCTGCGCGTAGACCTCGGCATGCACCCGCCGCACGGCCTCCCGCTGCTCGGTCCGCCACGCCCGATCGGCCGGCCGCGGCATCGGCCGGGTCAGCGCCGCACCCACGGCGACCGTGAGCGACACCGGGTCCAGGCCGCCGTACTCGTCGTTGCCGTAGGTGACGACCTCCGACCACTGGTCGGCGAACCAGCCGCAGCTGGGGGCCACCACGCGGGTGCCCACGTCGCGGCAGATCTCCAGGTCGGCCGAGTGCGTGCCGCAGCGCTCGGGCAGCACCGCGACGTGCAGCTGCTGCAGCTGCGCCGGCCACTCGCCGGCGGCGTGCACGACCAGCTCGAGCTCGCCGCGGTCGGCCAGACCCCGCACCGCAGGATCGAGCGCCTGCTCGTTCTCGGCGGCCACCAGCACGCGCAGGCGGCCGCCACCGGACACGGCACCCGACAGCGCGGCCCGCACCAGGGCGAGCGGCTCGGGCACCGCGAAGGACGCCGGCCCCAGCCGCAGGCCCACCAGGCCGCGCTCGGCGCCCAGCTCCGGGTCGGCCGCCGCGACCGACGGGTGCGCGACCACGATCGCCGTCCGCCCGAACCGGTCGGCGATCTCGTCGGCGGCGCCGGGCGTCAGCGTGAGCACGACCTCCGCCGTCGCCAGCATCGCCTCCAGGTGCGCGTCGTACCGCTCCCGCGAGGGCTGATCCGGGTCGCGCAGCTGGTGGACGGTCACGACGAGCGGCACCCCGAGGCGGCGGACCGTCTCCGCCCAGCACTCGAGCTCCGCCGGCGCCACGTGGCCGACCCCGGCGTGCAGGTGCAGGACGTCGATGTCGGCTCCGTGGTCGGCCAGGTAGGCCTGGTCCAGCCACGGGCTCGGCTCACCGGCCGGCCCCACGTGGACGACGCCCTGAGGAAGCACGGCGTCGACATAGGGGTCGGCGAACGGGATGGTCGCCACGTGAAGGGCGCCGTCCCCCTGGGGGGACGGCCCGGGTGGCGGGGGTTCTGCGGGGGACACGCGAGTGCGAGGGCTCCTTCTGCGGGGGTCGTGGATCGGCCACGCATTCCGAGCCGGTCGCGACCGGTATACCCGATCCGGCCGCATCTCAATCCGTGATCAACTCCATCGGGTCACCCCGCGTGTCCTGCGCGTCAGCTCGGCACGGGAGGGTGACGCGATGCGCGACGACGTCTTCTGCCGAAACACCCGGTCCCGGGCGTACCGTCAACCGGCGAAGAGTGGGCACCCCGGCCACCATTTTCGGTGGAATCTGCCCACCGCCACCGGTGACACGGGTCAGGGATTGCACATACCGTTCTCGTCATGCTCTCGACGCTCTTGGTCATCGGCGGGGTCCTGGTCGGACTGCTCGTGCTGCTCGCCCTGATCGTCAGCCTGAGTGCCCGGCCCAACACCGTGGTCCGCACGAAGGGCACCACGGGGACCACCACCGCGCCGCCCCGCTCCTGGGTCGCCGACGCGGGCCGCCCGCACCCCGACGCGTGGTCACCGGTGTCGAGCACGACCACGAGCGAGATCCCCGCGGCCCGCTGACCTCCTGAGCCCCGGCGTCCCGGCGGCTGCGGTCAGCGCGCCGCCGGGACTGACCGGTTCCCCGCGCGGGATCACCGCCGCGCGGGCCCCCACTCGGTGCCGGTGCGCAGCACCGGCTTCAGCACCTTGCCGCCCGGATTGCGCGGCAGCACGTCCGACCGCACCGACACGTACTGGGGCACCTTGAAGTCGGCGAGCCGGGTGCGCGCGTAGGCGAGGAACGCCTCGACGTCGAACTCCGAGCCCGGTGTCGGCACGATGACGGCGCCCACCTTCTCGCCCATCATCGTGTCGGGGACGCCGACCACCGCGACCTCGAAGACCCCGGGTGCGGCCGCGAGCGCGTTCTCCACCTCGACGCAGTACACGTTCTCGCCGCCACGATTGATCATGTCCTTCGCGCGGTCGACGATGTAGGTGAAGCCCTCGTCGTCGATGCGGGCGAGATCGCCGGAGTGCAGCCACCCGCCGGCAAAAACCTCCTCGGTCGCCTCGGGCTTGTTCCAGTAGCCCTGCACCACATGGGCGCCCCGGATCAGCAGTTCCCCGACGCCGGTGGCCGGGTCGACGTCGGCGAGGTCGAGATCGACCACCGGCGCGGGGAACCCGACCGAGTCGGCGTGCGTGTCGGCGTACCGGTGCGGCAGGTACGTGGAGATCGACGACGTCTCCGACAGCCCGAACCCGTTGCCGACCTGCGCCGACGGGAAGCCGCGCTGGATCGCGTGCACCAGGTCGGGCGCGATCGGCGCCCCGCCGTAGCTCACGTAGCGCACCCCGCTCACGTCGGTGCCGGCGAACTGCGGCTGGTTGAGCGCCAGCCAGTAGATCGCGGGAACCGTCGTGAGCACGGCGATGCGCTCCTCAGAGATGACCTGCAGGAAGCGCCCCACCTCCAACGCCGGCATGATCACCGCCGCGGCGCCAGCTTCCAGGGTCGGCAGCAGCTGGCTGTTGCAGCCGGTGACGTGGAACAGCGGCACCGAGATGAGGTTGCGCAGCGACCGGTCCTGGCGCGGCAGCCCCGACACCCGCCGGGCGTTCTCGCCGTTTGTCAGGAAGTTCTCGTGGCTGGTCATGGCCCCCTTCGGGAAGCCCGTCGTCCCCGAGGTGTAGAAGATCGCCGCGAGATCCGCCCGTCGCAGCCCCTCCTCCGCGTAGGGGCTGCCGTCGGGCAGCGGCGAGCCGGGCGCCAGCACCACCCGTGAGCCGCTGTCGTCGATCACGTACTCGGCCTCGGAGTCGGTGAACCGCGTGTTCACCGGCACGGCAACCCCGCCGGCCATCAGCGTGCCGAGGAAGGCGAGCACCCAGTCGACGCCGTTGCCGAGCCGGATCGCGACCCGGTCGCCCCGCTCGAGGCCGCCGGCCCGCAGCCCGCCGGCCACCCGCGCGGAGGCGTCCCACAGCTCCCGGAAGGTCAGCCGCGGCCCGTCGACCTCCACCACCGCCTCGCCGGAGGGATCGCGGTCCACCGAGGTGCGCAGCATCGCCACGACGGACTCGGGCAGGCCGACGTAGTGCTTGATCCCGGCCGCGTCGCGCTCCACCCCCGTCTCGTCGAACGGGTGCAGCACCATCAGTAGCTCCCGACGTTCTCGAAGTAGCGCCGCGGGTTGGCCACCAGCATCGTCTCGATCTGCTCCTCGGCGATCCCGTGCTCGCGCACGTACGGCAGCACGTCGTCGTGGATGTGGGTGTAGTGCCACTGCGGCAGCAGGTCCATCACGCCCGGCGCCAGCCAGTCGATGTAGCAGGACGCGTCCTGGCTGAGCACGATCTGCTCCGCGTAGCCCCGGCGGCACATCTCGACCAGGGTGTCGGCCCGCGCCTCGAACGTGGTGTCGAGGTTGATGCCGAACCGGTCGAAGCCCAGCACGAAGCCGGCGTCGGCGAGCTCGGACAGGTGGTCGACGTCGGTGGTGTCACCGCTGTGCCCGAGGACGACGCGCCGCGGGTCCACCCCCTCGTCGCCCAGCACCTGCTCGACCATCAGGCCCTGCCGGCTGCCCGGGTGGGTGTGCACGGTGATCGGCACGCCGGTGCGGCGGTGGGCCTTGGCCACGGCCCGCATCACCCGCTCGACGCCGGCGGTCATGCCCTGGTGGTCGATGGCGCACTTGAGGAAGGCCGCCCTGACCCCGGTGCCGGCGATGCCCTGCTCGATGTCGCCGACGAACATGTCGACCATCGGATCGGGCACCTCGGCGCCGACGGCCGCGTTGAGCGCCGGCCCGCGGTAGTGGAAGAAGAACGGGACGTCGTCGTAGGTGTAGCAGCCCGTGGCGACGACGATGTTGAGGTCGACCTGCTCGGCGATGCGCTGGATGCGCGGGATGTAGCGGCCCAGCCCGATCACGGTGGGGTCGACGATCGTGCGCACGCCGGTGGCCGCCAGCCTGGTCAGCTTCTCCACCGCGTCGGCGACGCGCTGGTCCTCGGAGCCCCATTCCTCCGGATAGTTCTGCTGGACGTCGGCGTTCAGCACGAACACGTGCTCGTGCATGAGCGTCGGACCCAGCTCGGCGGTGTCGACGGGGCCTCGGACGGTCTGCACCTGCGGCACGGTTCCTCCTGCGCGATCGGCGGGTTTCTCGCTGGGTGACGGCGGTCACACCGCTTCCGATCATGCACCGGGGGTCCGATCCCCCGGCCGCCGGGTTCAGCCCTCGAGCATCAGCTCCGCGGCACGCTCACCGAGCATCACCGCGGTCGCCGCCGGGCCGCGCGACGTCACCGTCGGCAGAACCGAGGTGTCGACCACCCGCAGGCCGTCCACGCCACGCGCCCGCAGCCGCTGGTCGACGACGGCGCCCGCGTCGGTGTCGGGGCCCATCCGGGCCGTGCCCGCCAGGTGGATGGCGGTGGCCAGATGCGCGCGGATCCACCCGTCGAGCCCGCGGTCGTCGGCCAGGACGGCGTCCGGCAGGCCATCGACGGCCGCGACGAGCGGCGCGAGCGCTCCGGTGCGCAGGAGCTCGGCGGCGAGCCGCACCCCGTCCCGCAGCGCCCGGCGGTCACCCGCCTCGCTCAGGTAGTGGTACTGCAGCCGGGGCTGCCGGGCCGGGTCGGGGCCGGCCGGCGTCAGCGTGCCGCGGGAGGCGGCCCGCTGCAGGCCCACCCCGACGACGAGTTCGTCGGCGTGCGGCCCGGCCGGCCCCCCGGTGATCCGGCTGAACGGCGTCATCCACGGCAGGATCTCGAGGTCCCCGGGCACCGCGCTGCCCGACGACGTGGCGTGCAGGACGCCGTGCAGCGGCAGGAGCCCCGGCGGCATGGGCAGCGGCGCGGCCGGGCGGTAGGACAGGTAGACGTTGGGATGGTCGGTGAACTCGGCGCCCACGCCGGGGACGTCGGCGAGCACGGGGATCCCCGCCGCGCGCAGCTGGTCGGCCGGCCCGATGCCGGAGAGCATCAGCAGGTGCGGGGAGCCGACGGCGCCCGCGCTGAGCACCACCTCCGCCGCCCGGACGACGCCGTCGCCGGTCTCCACGCCCACGGCGCGACCGCCCTCGACGACCACCCGCCGCACCCGCACCCCGCCGCGGACCGTCAGTCCGGCTCGGCCGCGGCGCGGGGACAGGTAGGCCATCGCCGTGTTCACCCGGACGCCGTAGGAGATGTTCAGCGGCACCGGCCCGTACCCCGGGGGCGCGTCGCCGTTCTTGTCCGGCTCGGCCGGGAAGCCGAGCTCGTCGGCGGCCGCGGCGACGGCGTCGGCGAGCGGATGGGCGCCCCACACGCGGCCGACCGGGACCGGGCCGTACGCGCCGTGCTCCGGGCGGTCGCCGAAGTCGGTGTCGGTCTCCAGCCGCCGGAAGGCCGGCAGCACCCGCTCGTAGGACCACAGGTCGTTGCCCGCGGCCGCCCAGCCGTCGAAGTCCGCCCGCGTGCCGCGGATGAACGACCCGGCGTTGAGGGCGCTGGAGCCGCCGACGACCCGGCCCCGCGGCACCGGCACGATCAGCCCGTCGGCGAGTTCGCCGGAGAGGTCCCAGTTCGCCGGATGGCCGGGCGCGGCGCCCCGCATCGTGGCGGCGTCCTTGAGGTCGACCGGGAAGTCCTCCGGGCGCGCGTGATCGGCGCCCGCCTCGAGCAGCAGCACCCGGCGGCCGGCGTCGGCCAGCCGCGCGGCCAGCGGGCAGCCCGCCGTCCCCGCGCCGACCACGACGACGTCCCACTCGTCCTGGTCAGGCACCGTCGAGCCCCAGCACCTCCGGCAGGTCCAGCCGGCGCACCTTCCCGGTGGAGGTCCGAGGCAGCTCGGTGAGCGGGTGCAGGCTCTTGGGCCGCTTGGCGGCGCTGAGCCGCTCGCGCGCCCAGGCGCCCAGGTCGGCCGGGTCGGCGCTGCCCACGTAGGCCGCGACGACCCGCTGCCCCCACTGCTCGTCGGGTAGGCCGAACACCGCGCTCTCCACCACGTCGGGATGCCCGTCGAGGGCGGCCTCGACCTCGGCCGGGTACACGTTCACCCCGCCGGAGATGATCAGGTCCTCGCGGCGGCCGTCGAGCCACACCACGCCGTCGTCGTCGACCCGGCCGAGGTCGCCGACGGTGACCAGGTCGCCCCGCCAGGCCGCCGCCGTCTTCTCGGGGGCGCGCCAGTACTCGAAGCGCGCCCAGCGCGGCACCTCGCACCAGAGCTGCCCGCGCGCGTCGGTCTCCAGCCGCCGCCCGGGCCTCGGGCGCCCGACGCTGCCGGGGTGCGCCAGCCAGTCGGCGGGCGAGCAGACGGTGAACTGGGCCTCGGTCGAGCCGTAGAACTCCCAGACGGTGCCGGGCGGCAGCGCCTCGAGCACCGCGCGCTTGAGCGGCTCGGGGCACGGCGCCCCGGCGTGCGCCAGCATCCGGAACGACGACCAGTCGACGTCGGCGCCCAGCAGCCGCTGCAGGTGGGTGGGCACGCAGAACGTGGTGGTCGGCCGAAGTTCGGTGATCGTTCCTGCCGCCCGGGCGGTGTCGAACGGCCCGGGCAGCAGCACCTCGCCCCCGGCCAGCAGGGTGTGGATCGCGAACCGCAGCGGCGCGCTGTGGTGCAGCGGGGAGAGCACGAGATGCCGGTCGGCCGCCTCGAACCCCCAGAGGTCGATCTCCTCGGCGGCCAGCGCGCGGGCGTCCTCGTCGGCCAGCACCCCCGACCACACGCCCTTGCGCCGCCCCGTCGTCCCCGACGTGTAGTGCATCGGCCGGGCCAGGGGCACGTCGGCGAGGTCGGCCTCGGCGTCGCCGGCCAGCAATGTGGCGGGGTCGTCGCCGACGTCGAGACCGGGGTCGGCGTCCTCGGCGAGCGCGGCACGCTCGGCGGCAGGCAGGCCGGGGTCGAGCACGACCGGCACGATCCCGGTGCGCAGCGCCCCGAGGACGACGGCCACCAGCGCCGGGGATGCCGCCGCGGAGACGAGCAGCCGGTCGCCGGCGCGCAGGCCGGCCGCGGCCAGCGCGGCGGCCGCGCGGCGCTGGTCCCGCTCGCTCTCGGCGGCGGTGATCACGGGGACGTCGCTCATGCCAACCGCACCCGGTCGGGGTCGGTCTCGTCGGTGCCCCACCAGACCACGCGGCCCTCGGCGACCAACTTGCCGAGGGTGGCCCGCGTCGACTGCGCGGCCGCGGGCCAGACGCTGCGCGGCACGTCGGCGTAGATCGTGGCGACCAGCTCGTCGACGCTGTGCGGGCCGCCTGCCAGGGCGGTGAGCAGCTGCTGCTCCCGGTACGCGCGGTGGGCCAGGTAGTACTCGAGGACGGCGCCGGGGTTCTCGGTCAGCTCGGGCCCGTGCCCGCAGTAGAGCGCGCTCGGCCCGAGGTCGTGCACCCGCCGCAGCGACTCGAGGTAGGCGACTACGTCGCCCTCGGGATGGGTGACCACCGACGTCCCGCGGCCCAGCACGTGGTCACCGACGAGCACCGCACCCGACTCCAGCCGGAAGGCCAGGTGGTCGGCGGTGTGCCCGGGCGTCGGGACGACGCCGATCGTCGTCCCCGCCAGCGTCAGGTGCTCCCCCGGTTCGAGCACCCGCCCGCGCGGGCCGGCCACGTCGGCGGCGGCCGCGGCGACCTGGGCGTCGAACCGGGCACCCCAGGGCAGCGCCGCCTCGGCGTGGTCGCCGTGGTGGTGGGTGACCAGCACGGCGACGCAGCGGGCGTCCCGGTCGGCCAGCGCAGCCTCCACCGCGGCCAGGTGCGCCTCGTCGTCGGGACCGGGATCGACCAGCACCGCCTGCCCGCTGCCCGGCGCACCCACGACGTAGGTGTTGGTGCCGTCGAGGGTCATCGGCGAGGGATTGGGCGCGAGCACCCGGGTGACCAGCGGCTCCAGCTCGGCCGAGCGCGGCAGCTCGCCGGGGGCAGGGAGCGCCCAGGTGGCGCGCGGGTCGGCAGGAACGGTCACGTCCGGCACGCTATCGGCGCACCCGCCGGCGCCTCCCCCCGGGCGGTTAGCGTTCGGGCATGCGCCGAACCCTCACCGCCTGCCGCACCGGGCTGCCCGCGGCCGCTGCCGTCGTCCTGCTGGCCGCGTGCGGGGGTGGCTCCGACACGAAGAGCTCCGCGGCGTCGGCGTCGACCACGGCCGGTTCGAGCTCGGCGCCGAGCAGCACCGCGAAGCCGTCGAAGTTCTGCGTGGACGCGACCACGACCCTCAACGGCCTCTCCCCGGCCTTCAGCTCGAACGCGGCGAGCCCCTCCAGCCTGGCACCGGTGCTCGAGCAGGCGGCCACCAAGGTCCGGGCCATCCAGCCGCCCGCGGAGATCGGCACCGACTGGACGCAGCTGGCCGACGGCCTCCACCAGTTCGCCTCCGCCTACGGGAGCGTCGTCGTGAACGACCCGGCGTCGGCGAGCGCGTTCCAGCAGAAGAACAGCGCGCTGCTGGCGAAGCTGTCGACCGCGGTCACCCACGTGCAGGCCTACATGGTGAAGAACTGCGGGCTGGCGGCACGGACGACCGCCTCCGCCGCCCCGACGAGCTGACGTACTGATTTGCTGTGACCCGCCACCCATCCCCGAGGTGGCGGGTCACAGCCGTTCAGGGGGCTGTCCGCGCCGGCGCTCAGCCGCCGCAGCCGCCCAGGTAGATGCCGCGGGCGTTGAGCCACGGGACCGGGTCGACCTGGCCGCCGTACATGCGGCCGCTCGGGTGCACCTCGAAGTGCAGGTGCGGGCCGGTCGACTGCCCGCGGTTGCCGACCTCGGCGATCTGCTGACCGGCAGAGACGCGTTCGCCGGCGTTCACGAAGTAGCGGTTGACGTGGCCGTAGACCGTCACGGCGCCGTCGTCCCCTCGGATGTAGACGGCCTCGCCGAAGCCGGTGGCCGCGCCGGCCCGCTTCACCACACCGTCCGTGGCCGCGTAGATCGGTGTGCCGATCGCCGCGGCGATGTCGACGCCGCCGTGCAGCGCGCCCCAGCGCCAGCCGAAGCAGCTGGAGACCCGCCCCGAGCCGGGCTTCACGTACCCGTCGGAGCCGGCGCTCCCCCCGCGGGTGCCCGCCGCCTCGGCGGCTGCGCGGGCCGCGCGCGCGGCCGCCGCCGCGGCCGCCGCCTCCTCGGCACGCTTCTGCTGCGCCCACTTCTGGTATGCGTTGCGCGCGCCCTGCAGCTGGAGCAACCGGATCTGGGCGGCCTTCAGCTGCGCCTCATAGGTCGCCTTCTGCGCGGTGACCGCGGTGAACGTGGCCCGCTGCTCGGCCATCCGCCGCTCCGCGGTCGCCTTCGCCGCCGCGGCGGCCGCTGTCGCGGCGGCCATCGTGTCGCGCGCCTTGCGCGCGGCGGAGTCCGCGTTGGCCTGGCCCACCTTGGCGACCTGCAGCTGCGCGAGGACGTCGACCTGGTTGCTCGCCACGTAGTCGAGCAGTGCCGCGCGCTGGATGAGCTCGCCCGGGCCCGAGCTGTCGAGCAGCGCCGCGGAGCCGGACAGCTGCTGGTTGCCGTTCACGTAGCTGTCGTGGGAGAACGTCGCGATCCGGCCCTGTGCAGCGGCGACGGCGGCGGACGCCGTCCGGAGCCGGGCGGCGGTCGCCGTCGCGGCGTCCGCAGCCTCCTGCAACGCCTCCTCGGCGGCGTCGTAGGCGGTGCCGGCGGCCTCGGCCTGCACCTCGGCGCGCTCCAGGTCGGTCTCCGCGCCGGCGACGAGGCCGGCGACGCGGCCCACCTCGGCGGCGGCGGCGTTCTGCTGGGCCGTGGCGTTGCCGAGCTGGCTGTCGGTCGGGTTGGGCGGCGAAGGGACGGCGAGCGCCGGGGTCGCGGCGCCGACGAGGGCACCCGCGGCGAGCACCCCGACGAGCGCGGACCGGAGGCTCCGGCCCGCGCGGGCGCCGGCTGCGCGGTGGTGCACCATGCGTGCGCGCTCCCTCGGGGGTTGACGGTGGGTGGAAGCCGACGCAGCGTCGCACCATCACCGCCAGTCACAAAGGCAACACGCGGCACAACCGCCACGCTGATCCCATAGCGGTCCGCTGTCAGTTCCTCACACGGCGTCAGGGGTCTCGCGTTCGAGCTCGGCCGTCAACTGCTCGAGCTCGGCACCCCCGGCCATCAGCCGGGTCAGCTCCTCACGGCTGACCTCCGACTTCGCGTAGGTGCCGATGGTGCGGCCGCGGTTGAGCACCAGGAACCGGTCGCCCACCGGATGGGCGTGGTGCGGGTTGTGCGTGATCAGCACCACCCCCACGCCACTGTCGCGGGCCTGCGCGATGTACCGGAGGACGACGCCGGCCTGCTTCACCCCGAGCGCCGACGTCGGCTCGTCCAGGATCAGCACCCGCGCGCCGAAGTGCACCGCCCGGGCGATCGCGACCGACTGCCGCTCGCCGCCGGACAGGGTGCCCACGGGCTGGTCGGGGTCGCGGATGTCGATGCCCATCGCGGCCAGCTCGCGGCGGGTGGTCTCCCGGGCGAGCGCCGCGTCGAACCGGCGGAACGGGCCCCGGCCGCGGGTCGGCTCCGCCCCCAGGAAGAAGTTCCGCCAGATGGACATCAGCGGGATCATCGCGAGGTCCTGGTAGACGGTCGCGATGCCGGCGTCCAGCGCCTCACGGGGCGCACCGAAGGTCACCGGGCTGCCGTCGAGCAGCAGCTCGCCACGGTCGGGACTGTGCACACCGCTGAGGATCTTGATCAGCGTCGACTTGCCGGCGCCGTTGTCACCGAGCACGCAGGTCACCTCGCCGGCGCGCACGGTGGCGTCGATGCCGTCGAGGGCGATCACCGACCCGAAGTCCTTGCCCACGCCGCGCAGCTCCAGCAGCGGAGTCGTCGTCCCCGCGCCGTCCGGGCCGCTCATCGCCGCGCCGCCTCGGCGTACCGGCGCACCAGCCGGTTGGCCAGCACCGCGAGCAGCAGCATCGCGCCGAGGAAGAAGTAGAACCAGTCGGCGTCCCAGCGCAGGTAGACGATGCCGAGCTGGGTCATGCCGAAGATCAGCGCCCCCAGCGAGGCCCCGACGGCCGATCCGAAGCCGCCGGTCAGCAGGCAGCCGCCGATCACCGCGGCGACGATGTAGATCAGCTCCTGCCCGATTCCGGCGTTGGCCTGCACCGAGGTCAGCCGCACCGCGAGCGTCGTGCCGACGAACCAGGCCGCCGTCGCCGTCGTCAGGAACAGGGTGATCGTCGTGCGGCGGGCCGGGACGCCGACGTTGCGGGCGGCGACCTCGTCGCCCCCGGTGGCGAACACCCAGTTGCCGAAGCGGGTGCGCAGCAGCACGTAGCCGGCGAGCGCGGTGAACACGATCCACCAGACGATCGCGATGCGGAACTCCACGCCGCCGAGGCGCACCCGCGAGGCGAACACCCACTCCGCGCTCGCGTAGCCCGGCACGCCGCCGACGCCGGCGACCGAGACCGTGCCGGTCACGGCCTTGGTCAGGCCCAGGTTCAGGCCCTGGAGCATCAGGAAGGTGCCGAGCGTGATGATGAAGCTGGGCAGGCCCGTGCGCGTGACGAGCCAGCCGTTGAGGAATCCGATCGCCCACGCGACGAGCAGCGCGACCGCGATGGCCACCCAGATGTTCTGGCCGAACTGCACCGACACGATGCCCACGGTCAGGGCGGTCGTACCGGTCATGACCCCGGCCGAGAGGTCGAAGTGACCACCGATCATCAGCAGGGCGACGGCGACCGCCATGATCCCGAGCGTCGAGGCCGGGTCCAGCCAGTTGGCGATGCCACGGGGGGAGCGGAAGACCGGCGACTGGACGGCGAAGAACAGGAAGACCACGACGGCGCCGACCAGTGCCCCGAGCTCGGGCTTGACCAGCAGGCGGCGCAGCGGGCCGACGGCCGCCAGCCGCTCGTCCGCCCGCTCCTGCGTCCGCTCCCCGCCGGACGGGGCCGCCCGGGTGCTCAGCGCGTGCCGGCCGAGGCGAGACGGGCGATCTGGTCGACGTTGCCCGCGTCCACGATGCCGGGCCCGGTGAGCACCGGCTGGCCACCGCCGACCGTGTTCAGGTTCTGGGCGTAGAGCTTGAGCATCACGATCGGCAGGTAGCCCTGCTCGTACTGCTGCTGGTCGACGGCGAAGGCGATCGACTTGTCCTGGATGCCCTTGATCACGTCCTGGTTCAGGTCGAAGGTCGCGATCTCCGGCTTCACCCCGGCGTCCTTCGCGGCGGCCACGGCGACGGCGGCGACGCCCGAGTTGAGCGTGAGCACCGCGTCGATGCCCGGGTTGCTCTGCAGCTCCGAGGTGATCGTCGACTGCGCACCCTGCAGGTCGTTGATGTCGACCTGCACGATCTTGACGGCCTTGCCGAGCCCCTGCGACGCCCCCGAGCACCGCTGGTCCAGCCCGATGTTGCCGGCCTCGTGGATGACGCACAGGACGCTCTTCCGGCCGTCCTTCTGCAGCCGCTTGCCGGCGCCGAGGCCGGCCAGCGTCTCGTCCTGCCCGACATGGCCGATGGCGCCGAACTCCGCGGACCGGTCCCCGCCGGAGTTGATCGTCACCACCGGGATGCCGGCCTTCACGGCGGCCTCCACCGAGTCCTTGAGCGCGTCGGGATTGGCCATCGAGACGACGATGCCGTTCACGCGCTGGTTGACCGCGGCGTCGATCAGCTGCGCCTGGCGCTGCGGGTCGCCGTCGCTCTGGTAGTCGACCGAGACCCCGAGGTCCTTCCCCGCGGCCTGGGCACCCTTCTTGACGACGTCCCAGAAGGCGTCGCCGGCCGAGCCGTGCGTGACCACCGCGAAGGACAGGTGCCCGCCACCGGAGGACGCGCTGCCGGACGCCGCGCTCCCGCCGGAGCCGCCGCTCGTCGTGCAGGCCGACAGCAGCAGGGGTGCGGCCAGGGCGAGCGCCAGCAGTCGCTTGGGTGCGGCCATCGAGTCCTCCAGTGAGCGCGGGGCGATCCCCGCCGTGTCGTCGATGCAGGATCATGCCCGCCCGGGCGCCGGAGGGGTCCCGGGCCCCGCCCGCGGCCCCCGATCCGGGCCGAGGACGCCGGTTCTAGGCTGCGCGCGTGGATGTACTGAGCTCCGGTCACGAACAGGTCGTCTTCTGCTCCGACGAGGAGTCGGGCCTCCGGGCCGTGATCGCGATCCACTCGACGGCGCTGGGCCCGGCCCTCGGGGGAACGCGGTTCTACCCGTACGCCAGCGAGGAGGCCGCGGTCGCCGACGTGCTGGCGCTGTCGCGGGGCATGTCGTACAAGAACAGCCTGGCCGGCCTCGACCTCGGCGGCGGCAAGGCCGTGATCATCGGCGACCCGCGCACCGACAAGACCGAGGCCCTGCTGCGCGCCTACGGCCGCTTCGTCGAGAGCCTGGGCGGCCGCTACCTCACCGCCTGCGACGTCGGCACCTACAACGCCGACCTCGACGTCGTCGCCCGCGAGACGAGCTACGCCCACGGGCGCTCGGAGAGCTACGGCGGGTGCGGCGACTCCTCGGTGCTCACCGCGTACGGCGTCTTCCAGGGCATGCGTGCCGCCGCCGAGCACACCTGGGGCACGCCCTCGCTCGCCGGCCGCACGGTCGCCGTCGCCGGCGTCGGCAAGGTCGGCTCCTGGCTGGTCGGCCACCTGATCGACGACGGCGCGGACGTCGTCGTCACCGACGTCGACCCCGGCGCCGTGCAGCGGCTGCAGACCCGCTACCCCGCCGTCCGCGCGGCCGCCGACACCGCCGCCCTGGTGCGCACGCCGCACGACGTCTACGCGCCCTGCGCTCTCGGGGGCGCCCTGGACGACGAGACCGTGGCGGTGCTGCCCGGCCGGATCGTCTGCGGCGGTGCGAACAACCAGCTCGCGACGCCGGACACCGCCGAGCAGCTGCGCAAGCGCGGGATCCTCTACGCCCCCGACTACCTGGTCAACGCCGGTGGCGTGATCCAGGTCGAGGACGAGCGGCACGGGTTCTCCTTTGCTCGCGCCCAGTCCAAGACCACCGGCATCTTCGACGTCGCGCGGCGGGTCTTCCGTGCCGCGGACGACGAGGGCGTCTCCCCCGCGGTCGCCGCCGACCGGCTGGCCGAGGAGCGCATGCGCGCCGTCGGCAGCCTCTCCCGGATCCGCCTGCCCCGCTGAGACCTAGGCGCGGCGCGACGCGGCGGTCTCCGGCTTCCTCGCGACGACGACGGTCGAGACGCCGAACTTCCGGACCCATCCACGCCGGTCCAGGCGCGGCAACGCCTGGGAATACCAGCGGAGAAGGGGACGCGGCAGCCACGGGTACTTGGTGAACAACGGCAGGGCGTAGTCGAGGTGCGCGACGTCGAAGCCGGCGTTCCGGACGACGGCCGCGAGCTGCCACGGCCAGTAGTTGCGTGCCGTCATCAACGGGGCCACCAGCCGCTGCGGCAGCCACGGGAGCAGCGGGACGGGCCATCCCACCCCCCGCCGGCCGATCCTCGCGCCGTGACCCTCGAAGGGGAACCACCGGTTCGGGCTGAAGACCACCAGCGCGCCGCCCGGAACGAGCACGCGGCGGAGCTCCGCGAGCGCGCGTTCCTGGTCGGCGACGTGCTCCAGGACCTCGTTGAGGAGCACCGCATCGACGCTCGCGCCGGGGAGCGGAAGGGCTTCGGCGGGGCCGGCAACGAACTCGACGCCGGCGACGTCGGCCCACCGAACCGCCGCTTCCTTCACGCGAGGGCTCTCGATGTCCGTGCCGATGACATGGGCGGCCCCCGCCGCCTTGAGGGCTACCGAGTAGTCGCCCTCGGCGCACCCGCAGTCCAGCCACCGGCCGGCGATGGGGACGTATGTCGCTACTCGTCCGAGGCGGTAGTCCACCACCCCGGCCTCGGCCGTCGAGTACCCGCGGCCCAACTGTGGCGGCTCGTGCACGCTGTGTCGCATCGCGCGGATGCTAGGGGTTCTTCCGCCCGTGCGGAGGACTCGCGACCGCGCCTCCTACCGGGGCTTTCGGCCGCCGCAACGTGGGTCCCCCGGGCCGCTGAGGAGCGGGCCGGATCCGCCTGCGACACTGGGCCCGACACCCACGAGGGAGGGACATGTGCCCGTCCTGGATCCGTGTCGTAAGGTTGTTCAAGACATAGTCACTCAGTCGGGGTCGCCACGCGGGCCGTCCAGCCCGGAGCTGGGCTCCCGTACTCCGTAACGAGGGGGTCGAGCCAATGGGGCGCGGCCGAGCGAAGGCCAAGCAGACACGCGTGGCCCGTGAGCTCAAGTACAGCTCACCCAACACCGATCTTTCTGCTCTGCAGAAGGAACTCACCGGTGCGCCGTCGTCGTACACAGCCCCTTCCCGGGCGACGGACGACGAGGATGAGGACGACGAGTACGCCGACCGCTGGGCGGACGGCGACGCGGACGACGATTGGGCAACCACGCCTCGTTGACCGGTTTCCGCAGCTCTCCGGCCTGATACGCCGACACCGCTGTCCCCGCTGGGGGCAGCGGTGTCGGCGTGTACCCGGAGGCGGGACTTCCGGCGCGGGAGGTCCCGCCCGGGTCAGCGGTAGGTGCCGGTCAGGTGCGCGGCGGGACCGCCGTCCTGACGGGGGCCGATGCTGCCGGCTACCCAGGACGGGACGCCGGCGGCCGACAGCTGGGCGACCGCCCGGTCGGCCACCTCGGCGGCGACGACGGCGACCATGCCGACACCGCAGTTGAACGCGCGCTCGGACTCGGCCCGTGGCACGCCGTGCTCCTCGAGCAGCCGGACGGCGGGCGGGAGCGCCCAGGTGCCGCGGTCGAGCACCGCGGCCAGCCCCTCGGGCACGACGCGCGCCGCGTTGCCCGCCAGCCCGCCGCCGGTGATGTGCGCGTAGGCGTGCACGCCATCGACCCCGAGCTCGCGCACCAGCGCCAGGCAGTCGAGGGCATAGACGCGGGTCGGCTCCAGTAGTTCGTCGCCCAGCGGGCGGCTCAGCCCGGCCGGCGTCGCCTGCAGGTCGAGCCCGGCGGAGGCGACGACGCGGCGGATCAGCGAGTAGCCGTTGGAGTGGAACCCGGACGACGCCATCGCCACGACCACGTCGCCCTCGGTGACCCGCTCGGGCCCGAGCACCGCGTCGGCCTCGACCACCCCGACCGCCGTGGCGGCCAGGTCGTAGTCGTCGGCGCCCATCAGGTCGCCGTGCTCGGCGGTCTCCCCGCCCACCAGCGCCGCGCCGGCCTGCGTGCAGCCCTCGGCGATGCCGGTGACGATCGCGGCGATCCGCTCGGGCACGACCTTCCCGCACGCCACGTAGTCCTGCAGGAACAGCGGCTCGGCACCGCAGGCGACCAGGTCGTCGACGACCATCGCGACCAGGTCGATACCGACGGTGTCGTGCCGGTCCAGCTGCCGGGCCAGCGCGATCTTCGTGCCGACGCCGTCGGTGGACGAGGCCAGCAGGGGCCTGGAGTACTTCGCGGTGTCGAGGGCGAACAGCCCGGCGAAGCCGCCGAGCCCGCCGACGACCTCGGGCCGGTTGGTCTTCTCGACCGCGGCCCGCATGAGGGTGACGGCCCGCTCGCCGGCATCGATGTCGACGCCGGAGGCCGCGTACGTGAACTCGGTGCTCACGGGCGCGTCAGCGCGTCCTCGGCGCCGCCCGGCACCGTGGCGCTGCCGCCCTGCTGACCGGTCCAGCCGCTGACGGACCGGCCGGCCACCTCGAGCACGTGCTTGCCGAGCACCTCCGCCTCGCCGAGCGGGATCGGGTACTCGCCGGTGAAGCAGGCGGTGCACAGCCGGTTGGCGGGCTGTTCGGTGGCCGCGATCAGCCCCTGCTCGGAGACGTAGCCGAGCGAGTCGGCGTTGATCGAGGCCCGCACGCCGTCGACGTCGAGACCGTTGGCGATCAGCTCGGCGCGGCTGGCGAAGTCGATCCCGTAGAAGCAGGGCCACTTCACCGGCGGCGAGGCGATCCGCACGTGCACCTCGAGCGCGCCGGCCTCGCGGAGCATCCGGATCAGCGCGCGCTGGGTGTTGCCGCGGACGATCGAGTCGTCGACCACGACCAGCCGCTTGCCGCGGATCACGTCGCGCAGCGGGTTGAGCTTGAGCCGGATGCCCAGCTGCCGGATCGTCTGGCTCGGCTGGATGAAGGTGCGGCCGACGTAGGAGTTCTTGACCAGCCCCAGGCCGTAGGGGATGCCGGAGGCCTCTGCGTACCCGACCGCGGCCGGGGTGCCCGATTCGGGCACCGGGATGACCAGGTCGGCCTCGACCGGGTGCTCCTTGGCCAGCCGGCGGCCGATCTCGACCCGGGCGGCGTGCACCCCCCGGCCGGCGATCGTGGTGTCGGGGCGGGCGAGGTAGACGTACTCGAAGACGCAGCCCTTGGGCTGGGCCACCGCGAAGTGCTGGCTACGCAGGCCGTTCTCGTCGATCGCGATGAGCTCGCCCGGCTCGACCTCGCGGACCACCGAGGCGCCCACGATGTCCAGCGCCGCCGTCTCGCTGGCGACGACCCAGCCACGCTCCAGCCGGCCGAGCACCAGCGGGCGGACGCCCTGCGGGTCGCGCGCCGCGTAGAGCGTGTCCTCGTCCATGAACGTGATGCTGAAGGCGCCGCGCAGCTGGGGCAGGACCTCCATCGCGGCGGCCTCGACCGACATGTCGGGGCGCGCGGCGATCAGGGCGGTCACCAGGTCGGAGTCGTTGGTCGCGACGAACGCGCCGGGCACACCCGCGTCGGCGGCCTTGGCGGCCAGCTCGGCGGTGTTGACGAGATTGCCGTTGTGGCACAGCGCCAGGCCGGTGCCGGCCTCCGTCGTCCGGAACGTCGGCTGCGCGTTCTCCCACGTGGAGGCGCCGGTCGTGGAGTAGCGCGTGTGGCCGACGGCGAGGTGGCCGCGCAGGCTGCCGAGGGTGGCCTCGTCGAAGACCTGGCTGACCAGCCCGAGGTCCTTGTAGACGACGACGGACGCGCCGTCGGACACCGCGATCCCGGCCGCCTCCTGCCCGCGGTGCTGGAGGGCGTACAGGCCGAAATAGGTCAGCTTCGCGACCTCCTCCCCCGGCGCCCAGACACCGAAGACGCCACAGGCGTCCTGAGGGCCGGGAGAGTGGGGGTCGAGGTCGTGCGTCAGCCGTCCGTCACCGCGAGGCACACCCCGAGACTACCGGCGCGCATGCCGGCCGGCGGGGCCGGTGGGGGAAAGGTGGCCACTGTTCGGGCTGGAGCGGCGCGCCGTCGGCCCGTTCGGGGCGCATGCTGTGCGCGGAGAGGAGCGTGCGATGCCCAACGACCGACCCGACCCAGGTGAATTCCTCGCGCAGGCCCAGCGGATGCTGCGCGAGCTGTTCGGCGACTCACGGCGCGAGGAGGAGGAGCCGTGGGCCGACGCGACGCGATCGGCGCACCGGCCGCACGGGCCCAGCGCGGAGCAACAGCGCGAGAACCTCACGTTCGCCCTCGGGACGCGGGCCGTCGAGGCCCTCGAGGACCTCGCGCTGAACGTCGCGGCCATCCGCCAGCGGCTGGAGCGCACGAGCCCCCGGAGCGACGGGGACGACGGCACCGGGGCCGACGCCACCGGTCACTGACCGCGCGCCCCGACCCCGGTCAGGAGATGTTCTGCGCCTCGGCCGCGATCGTCGTGTCGTCGCCGTGCCCGGTGTGGACGACGGTCCCCCCGGGCAGCGGAAGCAACCGCGTACGGATCGACTCGACGATCGTCGGGTGGTCGCTGAACGAGCGGCCGGTCGCGCCCGGGCCACCGTTGAACAGCGTGTCACCGGTGAACACCGCGCCGAGGGCCTCGGCGTAGAGACAGGTGCTACCCGGCGAGTGTCCCGGCGTCGACAGCACGGTGAGCGACGTGCCGGCGACCTCGAACGTGGTGCCCTCGGCGAGCTCCTCGTCGGGGGCGGTGCCGGGGTGGGCCGACCCGTAGACCTGGTCCCACAGCATCCGGTCGGCCGGGTTGAACCAGATCGGCGCACCGGTGGCCTCGCGCAGTGCCACCGCGGCCGTGATGTGGTCGTTGTGCCCGTGCGTGAGCACGATCGCGGTCACCCGGCGGCCGCCGATCGCGTCGATGATCGGGGCGGCGTCGTGGGGGGCGTCGACGACCAGCACCTCGGCGTCGTCGCCGACGAGCCACACGTTGTTGTCGACGTCGAAGTCCTGCCCGTCGAGGCTGAACACCCCGCTGACGACGACCTTGTCGATCCGCGCAGCCATCAGAAGACGACCACGGAACGCAGCACGTCGCCGTGGTGCATCTTCTCGAACGCGGCCTCGACATCGCCGAGCCCGATCGTCTCGCTGACGAAGGCGTCGAGGTCGAAGCGGCCCTGGAGGTAGAGGTCGATGAGCATCGGGAAGTCGCGGCTGGGCAGGCAGTCGCCGTACCAGGACGACTTCAGCGCGCCGCCGTGCCCGAAGACGTCGAGCAGCGGCAGCTCGATCGTCATGGTCGGGTTCGGCACCCCGACCAGGACGACGGTGCCGGCCAGGTCGCGGGCGCGGAAGGCCTGCTCGTACACGGCCGGGTGCCCGACGGCGTCGATGGCCACGTCGACGCCGAAGCCGCCGGTGAGCTCCTTGATCGCCGCGACCGGGTCGGCGTCCTTGCTGTTGACCGTGTGCGTGGCGCCCATGCCCGTGGCCCACTCGAGCTTCCGGTCGTCGATGTCGACGGCGATGATCCTGCTCGCGCCGGCCAGACGGGCGCCGGCGATCGCCGCGTCACCGACACCGCCGCAGCCGAAGACGGCCACGGTGTCGCCGCGGCCCACGCCGCCGGTGTTGATCGCGGCGCCGACGCCGGCCATGACCCCGCAGCCGAGCAGGCCGGCCGCCGTGGGGGGCGCGGCCGGGTCGACCTTCGTGCACTGGCCGGCGTGGACGAGCGTCTTCTCCGCGAACGCGCCGATGCCCAGGGCCGGGGACAGCTCGGTGCCGTCGGCGAGGGTCATCTTCTGCGCAGCGTTGTGCGTGTTGAAGCAGTACCAGGGCTTGCCCTTGGCGCACGCCCGGCACTCGCCGCAGACCGCCCGCCAGTTGAGGATCACGTAGTCGCCGACCGCCACGTTGGTGACGCCGTCGCCCACGACGGAGACGACGCCGGCGGCCTCGTGGCCGAGCAGGAACGGGAAGTCGTCGTTGATGCCGCCCTCGCGGTAGTGCAGGTCGGTGTGGCAGACCCCGCAGGCCTGCACGTCGACGACCACCTCACCGGGACCGGGGTCGGGCACCAGGATCGTCTCGATCGTGACCGGAGCACCCTTGCCGCGGGCGACGACGCCCTGCACCTCGTATGGCATGCCCACAGGCTAGGTCGGGGCACCGACAGCGGCCGACCCGGCTTCCGCCCTGTGGACGTCCCGGGCCCGATCGCCCGTCTAGCGGAGTGGTGGCAAGGGCAGCACCCCGCTGAGGTCGGCCCGGTTGCCGCTCGCGCTCACCTTCCCGGCCGCCACCGCCTCGGCCCAGCTCAGCCGGCCCGTGGCCAGCCGCAGCCAGGTGGCGGCGTCGGTCTCGACGACGTTCGGCGGGGTCCCGCGCGTGTGCCGGGGGCCCTCCACGCACTGGACGGCGACGTGCGGAGGCACCCGCAGCTCCACCGAGCGGCCGGGCACCTGCTGGGCCAGCCAGCGGGCGCTGGTCTTCACGGCGGCGCCGAGCACCGCGCGCGGCGGCTGCTCGGACTCGCCCGCGAGCCAGCCGAGCACCGGCCCGACGGCGGCGCGCAGGACGTCGGCGGCGATCGGGGCGGTGCCGGCCATCAGGCCGCCGGAACGGCGCCGACCGTGGCCTCCGGAGTGCCGAACAGCGCCGGCAGGGTCGCCGTCCACGCCGCCCGCAGCTCGCTCAGCCCGAGCTCGGGTCCGCCGTCGACCACGAGCGCGTCGCCGCCCGTCGTCCCCAGGTCGGTGACCGCCACCCCGGCCCGCTCGGCCGCGGCCCGCACCGCGGCCGGGTCCGTCGTGGTGACGACGGCGCGCGCGGCGGACTCGCTGAACAACGCGGTGAACGGGTCGGACCCCAGGTTCAGGCGGGCGCCGACGCCGAAGCGCAGCGCCGACTCGGCGAGCGCCTGCGCCAGGCCGCCGTCGGCCAGGTCGTGGGCGGAGCCGACCAGCCCCGGAAGGCCCGCGAGCAGCTCCCCCAGCGCGCGCTCGGCGGCGAGGTCGACCTTCGGCGGCTTCCCGCCGAGGTGGCCGTGCACGACCGACGCCCACGCCGAGCCGCCCAACTCGGGCCGAGTCTCGCCCAGCAGCAGCACCGTCTCGCCGTCGGACCTCCAGCCGGTGGGGATGCGACGGCGGACGTCCTCGTGCACGCCCAGCACGCCGATGACGGGCGTCGGGTTGATCGCGACGTCGCCGGTCTGGTTGTAGAGGCTCACGTTGCCGCCGGTGACCGGCAGGCCGAGCTCCCGGCAGCCGTCGGCCAGGCCGCGGACGGCCTCGGCGAACTGCCACATCACCTCGGGCTCCTCGGGGGAGCCGAAGTTGAGGCAGTTGGTGACGGCGAGCGGCGTCGCGCCGGAGACGGCGACGTTGCGGTAGGCCTCGGCGAGGTTCAGCTGCGTGCCGGTGTACGGGTCGAGCCGGGCGAAGCGGGCGTTGCCGTCGAGGGCCAGCGCGATGCCGCGGTTCGACTCCTCGTCGATCCGCACGACCCCGGCGTCGTCGGGCTGGGCGAGCACGGTGTTGCCGCGGACGTAGCGGTCGTACTGCTCGGTCACCCACGTCTTGTCGGCGCCGTCGGGGCTGGCGACGACGGCCAGCCAGTGGGCGTGGAGCTCCTCCGGCGTCGTCGGCCGTGCCAGGGCCGCCGGGTCGTCGGCCTGCAGGGCGTCGAGGTCGGCCGGGCGGGCCATCGGCCGCTCGTAGACCGGGCCCTCGTGGGCGACGGTGCGCGGCGGGACGTCGACGATCCGCTCGCCGTGCCAGTCGACGGTGAGCCGGTCGCCGTCGGTGACCTCACCGATGACGGTGGCCAGCACGTCCCACTTGCGGCAGACGGCCAGGAACTGCTCCACCTTGGCGGGCTCGACGATGGCGCACATGCGCTCCTGCGACTCGCTCATCAGGATCTCGGCGGCGGTGAGCGTGCTGTCGCGGAGCGGGACGGTGTCGAGGTCGACGTGCATGCCGCCGGTGCCGGCGCTGGCCAGCTCCGACGTCGCGCAGGACAGGCCGGCACCGCCGAGGTCCTGGATGCCGGTGACGAGGTCCTGGGCGAAGATCTCCAGGCACGCCTCGATCAGCAGCTTCTCGGTGAACGGGTCGCCGACCTGCACCGACGGCCGCTTGGCCGGGCCCGTCTCGTCGAAGGTCTCGCTGGCCAGCACGCTGACGCCGCCGATGCCGTCGCCGCCGGTGCGGGCCCCGAACAGGATCACCTTGTTGCCCACGCCCTCGGCCTTGGCCAGCCGGACGTCCTCGTGCTTCATCACACCGACGCACAGGGCGTTGACCAGCGGGTTGCCGGCGTAGCAGTCGTCGAACAGCAGCTCGCCGCCGATGTTGGGCAGGCCGAGGCAGTTGCCGTAGCCGCCGACCCCGGCCACCACGCCCGGCAGCACGCGGGCGGTGTCGGGGGCGTCGGCGCGACCGAAGCGGAGCGAGTCCATGACCGCCACCGGTCGCGCGCCCATGGTCAGGATGTCGCGGACGATGCCGCCGACGCCCGTGGCCGCGCCCTGGTAGGGCTCGACGTAGCTCGGGTGGTTGTGCGACTCGACCTTGAAGGTCACCGCGTAGCCGTCGCCGACGTCGACCACGCCGGCGTTCTCGCCGATGCCGACCAGCAGGGCGTCGCTCTTCGGCAGGTCACCGAACCGGCGCAGGTGCACCTTGCTCGACTTGTAGGAGCAGTGCTCGCTCCACATGACGCTGTACATGGCCAGCTCGGCGGTGGTGGGGCGGCGGCCGAGGATGTCGCGGATCCGCTGGTACTCGTCGTCCTTCAGGCCGAGCTCGGCCCACGGCTGCTCGTCGTCCGGGGTCTTCGCCGCGATCTCGACGGTGTCGATGCTCATGCCTCGACTCCGACCTCGTTCCGCTCCTCGCTCGCTGGCGCTCGCTGCGATGCTCGCTCGGGCGTCGTCTTCGGAGGTGCTCACGCGTTCACTACCGCCTTCAGCACGCTGGTGAAGAACCCGAGGCCGTCGGTCGACGGCCCGGTGAGGGCCTCGACCGCGTGCTCGGGATGGGGCATGAGGCCGACGACTCGGCCGTTCTCGCTGGTCACGCCCGCGATGTCGCGCGCGCTGCCGTTGGGGTTGCCCCCGACGTAGCGGACCGCGACCCGGCCCTCGCCCTCGAGCCGGTCGAGATCGGCGTCGGCGGCCACGTAGCGCCCCTCGCCGTTCTTCACCGGGACGACGATCTCCTGGCCGGCCGCGTAGCTCGCCGTCCACGCGGTGTCGGCGCGCTCGATGCGCAGGGCCTGGTCGCGGTTGCGGAAGTGCAGGTGGCTGTTGCGGGTGAGGGCACCGGGCAGGAGGCCGGCCTCGCACAGCACCTGGAAGCCGTTGCAGATGCCGAGGACCGGCATGCCGCCGTGGGCGCGGTCGACGACCTCCCGCATCAGGGGCGCCCGGGCGGCGATGGCACCGGCCCGCAGGTAGTCGCCGTACGAGAAGCCACCGGGGAGGATGACCGCGTCGACGTCCTTGAGGTCGTGGTCGGCGTGCCAGAGGGCAACCGGCTCTCCCCCGGCCAGTCGCACCGCGCGGGCGGCGTCGACGTCGTCCAGGGAACCCGGGAAGGTCAGCACACCGATGCGCACGCCGGTCTCTCTCAGTCGGTGGGGAGGTGGAGCTCGACGTCCTCGATGACGGGATTGGCCAGCAGCGTCTCGGCGATCTGCTTCAGCTCCGCCTCGTCGGGCGTGCCGTCGACCTCGAGCACGAAATGCTTGCCCTGGCGGACGCTGCTGATGCCGCCGTGGCCCAGCCGGCCCAGCGCTCCCAGCACCGCCTGCCCCTGGGGGTCGGAGATCTCGGGCTTGAGGACCACGTCGACGACCACCTGAGGCACGCAGACGAGGGTACCCACGCGCACTCCGCCGCCCTCCCCCGCCCGCTCGTGACCCGAGATCTGCCCCGAGTGCGACGAAGTCGTGGCGATCACGGCCTCATGGCCACGAGTGCGTCGCACTCGGCTGGATCAGGCCCGTCCGAGCGCGCCCGCGATGGTCCCGACGGTGGTCCGATCGCGCCCGAGCACGTCGGCCGACGTGAACCGGAGGATCTGCCAGCCCGCCAGGACGATCCCGTTCTGCCGGCGGACGTCACGGACGAACACGTCGCGCTCGCGGTGCACGTCGCCGTCGAACTCGACGATCACCCGCTCCTCCGGCCAAGCGAGGTCGACCTGGCCGAGGAACCGCCCGTGCCGGTCGCGCACGACGTACTGCAGGACGGGCCGCGGCAGGCCCGCCTCGAGGAGGAGCCAGCGGAGGACCGACTCCATCGGCGAGCCGGCGAGGGGGTCGGCCCACGGCAGGATGCGCCGGGCCGCAGCGACACCCCGCCGACCGGCGGCGCGCTCGAGGATCCTGGGGAACTCGTCCGACGGGAAGCCGCGCGCCAGCATCTGGTCAGTGACGGCGAGCAGGGCGCCGGGGGGCACGCTGCCGGCGAGGTCCAGCCAGGTCCTGCTGGGCGACGTGACGAGGAGCCCGCGCACCGTGCGGGTCTCCGCCGCTGGGATCTCCGAGGAGTGGATCCGCCGGTCGGCCCGGGAACGCACCCGCGACCCCGGGGGGACCGTCAGGTGCACGAGCCCGTCGTCGGCCACGAGGGGCACCTCGAACCGCCACACGGCGGCCGCGGTGAGATGGCTGACGACGGCGGACGGTGGTGCGCCCAGGAGCACGGCGTCGATGCGCCGGCGTAGATCGAGCGCACTGGCCCTCGGCAGGTAGGTGTTACGGGAGGTCCGGAGGATCTCCCGATGGCGCAACTGCCAGTCAGTGATGCCGGCACGCCGCGCGCCCGCCCGGTCGAGGGGGCGGTTCACGCACGGCGGCACGGGCGGGGTCGGCACCGGCAGAGCCTGCGCGGTTGCGGGTGGCGCCTCTGGCGTCATCCACAGGGCCGGCCGAATTCGACGAAGTCGTGGTGATCACGGCCTGATGGCCACGACTTCGTCGCACTCGGCGGGGAAGGCCGCGCTGTCGACGGCGGACCGCGCTCAGGAGAAGGTGTGGCCGGTGAGCTGCTCGTAGGCGGTGACGTAGCGGTCGCGGGTGGCGGCCACCACGTCGGCGGGGAGCTCGGGCGGCGGCGAGACGCGGTCCCAGCCGGACGACGTCAGCCAGTCGCGCACGAACTGCTTGTCGAACGACGGCTGGACGGCGCCGGGCGACCAGGTCACGGCCGGCCAGAAGCGGGACGAGTCGGGGGTGAGCACCTCGTCGCCGAGCACCAGGGACCCCCCGGCGACGCCGAACTCGAACTTCGTGTCGGCCAGGATGATCCCGGCCGCCAGCGCGATCTCGGCGCCCCGCGCGTACAGCGCCAGGGTCAGCTCCCGCAGCTCCGCGGCCCGCGGGCTGCCGACCAGCGACTCCACGGTCACGAAGTCGATCGCCTCGTCGTGCTCCCCCACCTCGGCCTTCGTCGACGGCGTGAACACCGGCGCCGGCAGCCGCGAGCCCTCGACCAGCCCCGCCGGGAGGGCGACGTCCCGGATGGCGCCGCTGCGGCGGTACTCGGTCGTGCCCGACCCCGACAGGTAGCCCCGGGCCACGCACTCGACCGGCAGCATCTCCAGCCGCCGGACCAGCATCGCCCGCCCGGCCACCTCGGCGGGCACCTCCGAGGCGCTGATCAGGTGGTGCGACGCCCCGAACGACGCCAGAACCGGCGCCAACTGCTCGAACCACCACACCGACAGCGCCGTGAGCACCCGCCCCTTGTCGGGGATCGGTGTCGGCAGCACGTGGTCGTAGGCCGAGATCCGGTCCGAGGCCACGAGCAGCAGCCGGTGAGGGGCGGCCTGGGTGGAGGCGTCGTAGATCTCGCGCACCTTGCCCCGGGCGACCAGCGGGAGGTCGATCACGACAGCGCGGCCAGCCGGTCGAACAGCGGCCCGAGGTTCGCCACGTAGCGCTCCGGCCGGCAGATCTCGTCCAGCCGGGCCTCGTCCAGGGTCACGTCCGAGGCAGCCGCACGGTCCCGGAGCGTCTCGCGGAACGGGACGCCGGAGTTCCACGTCTCCAT
>DASYGS010000068.1:0-19542 GCA_035999465.1 Blastococcus sp.
ATCAATGTCGACGGAGGAGCTGTCCAGTCATGACTCTCGAGCGGATCAACCCCGCGGAGCTGGCGCGCCCGTCGGGCTTCGCGCACGCGGTGCGGGCCACCGGCACGGTCACCGTGCACCTGGCCGGGCAGACCGCCCTCGACCGCGACGGGACGATCGTGGGGGAGGGGATCGTCGGGCAGTTCGAGCAGGCGCTCGGCAATCTGCTGACGGCGCTGCGCGCGGCCGGCGGCAGCCCCGAGCACCTGGCCGCCGTGACGATCTACATCGTCGACGTCCCGGCCTACCGGGCGCACGCCCGGGAGATCGGCGAGGTCTGGCGGCGGCTGGCCGGCCGGGACTACCCGGCGATGGCCGGGATCGGCGTCGCGCGCCTGTGGGACGACGAGGCGCTGGTCGAGCTGCAGGGGATCGCCGAGCTCCCCGCGGGCTGAGCGCGCCGGGGGCTCAGCGGTCGAGCCCGCCGCGGATGGCGCGCAGCGCGTGCTCCTGCGCCACCGGACGCAGGGCCGCGTCGAGCCCGGTGAACAGCTCGGCCGCCGGGACGCCCGGCCACCGTCGCGGCAGCAGGTCCAGCGGCAGGCCGGGGTCCAGGTAGCGCAGGCGACGCCAGACGGTCAGCATCCGCACGTAGCCCGCGAAGGCCTCGGCGCCGGTGGGTGCCCGCCGTGCCGCCCGGCGGGCGAGGGGGCGATGTGCGGCCACGAACTCCTCGTACCGGGCGGCGATCTGGTCGAGGTCCCACCACTCGCGCACCCGGTCGGCCAGCGGGGCGGGGCCGAGGTGCTCGCCGCGGAAGAGATCGACGTACCCCGCCAGGCCCTCCCGCTCGAGCGCGACGCGAACCTCCTCGGCGAGCGTTCCGGGGGCGATCCAGACCCCCGGCGCCATCGGACCGAAGCCCAGCCCGGCCAGCCGGGTGCGCAGCGCATGGCGCTGGTCCCGGCGGGCCTCGGGGACGGTGAAGACGACCTGTACCCAGCCCTCGTCCGGCGTCGCCGGCCCGCGGTCGAAGATGCGGCGGTCGCCCTCGCGCAGGATTTCGAGCATCGCCGGCGAGAGGGCATAGCCGGCCGTGCCGTCCCTCCGGACGCTGCGCAGGGTGTCGCGGCGCTTCAGGCGCGAGATCGACGACCGGACCGCCTGCGCGCCCACCCCGAGGTCGCGCATCAGGTCGACGACCGCGGCGATCGGCAGCCAGTCGTGCTCGGCGCGGGCGTACAGGCCGTAGACGGTGACGATCAGCTGCCGCGGCTGCGGGTCGGCGAGCAGCCCCGCGGGAGGGGCGGCGTCCCCGGCCGAGGCCGCAGCGGCAGTCACGGCGACCACGGTAACGGCCGGGCACGCGGTCGCGGGTATGCCGCAGCCTTGACTGTCGTCACGAACGGAGCACACTGGGGGCGGCGTCGAGGATTGGGGTCCGGGAGTGGAGCTCTCGCCGTCGGCACATGTCGACACGTTCTGCCGGGACAGCCTCCCGCCGCCCGATCAATGGCCCGAGCTGCTCTTCGAGCTGCCCGAGCTGACCTACCCCGAGCGGCTCAACTGCTCCGGGGCGCTCCTCGACGACGTCGCTGCCGAGCTCGGGCCGGACCGCCCCTGTCTGCGCACCGACCAGGAGACCTGGAGCTACGGAGAGCTGCTGGCGCGGGCCAACCAGCTCGCGCACGTGCTCGTCGAGGACGTCGGCCTGGTGCCCGGCGGCCGCGTGCTCCTGCGGGCGCCCAACAACCCGTGGCTCGTGGCCTGCTGGTTCGCGGTGCTCAAGGCCGGCGGCGTCGCCGTCACCACCGTGCCGCTGCTGCGCACCGGGGAACTGCGGCAGCTCACCGAGCTGACCCGCAGCGCCGTGGCGCTCTGCGACGCACGGTTCGTGGCCGACCTGGCCCCGGTGCCGGGGCTGACCGTCCTGACTTTCGGCGGCGGGGGAGCCGACGACCTCGCCTCCCGCGCGGCCGGCAAGCCGCGGACCTTCGCGAACGTCGACACCGCCGCCGACGACGTGGCGCTGCTGGCCGCCACCTCGGGCACCACCGGCGTACCGAAGGTGACGATGCACTTCCACCGCGACGTGCTGGCGATCGCCGACACCTTCGGGGCCCACCTGGTCCAGGGACGCCCGGACGACGTCTTCACGGGCACGCCGCCGCTGGGGTTCACCTTCGGCCTCGGCGGGCTGCTGGTCTTCCCGCTGCGGGTCGGCGCGTCGGTGCTGCTGCTGGAGAAGGCGTCGCCGGTGCAGCTGGCGGAGGCCGTCGAACGGCACGCGGCGACGGTGCTGTTCACCGCGCCCACGGGCTACCGCGCCATGCTGCGCGCCGGGTGCGAGGGACAGTTGCGCACCCTCCGCAGCGCGGTCTCCGCCGGGGAGCACCTGCCGAAGGCGGTGTGGGAGGAGTTCCTCGCCCGGACCGGCGTCCGGCTGATCGACGGCATCGGCAGCACCGAGATGCTGCACGTGTTCATCTCCGCCGCCGACGACGACATCCGCCCCGGGGCCACCGGCCGTGCGGTACCCGGGTACCGGGCGGCGGTCCTCGACACCGACGGGCGGCCGGCTCCCGACGGCACGCCCGGGCGCCTGGCGGTGAAGGGCCCGACGGGCTGCCGCTACCTGGCCGACCCGCGGCAGGCCGCCTACGTGCAGGAGGGCTGGAACCTCACCGGCGACACCTACCTCCGTGACGCCGACGGCTACTTCTGGTACCAGGCCCGCAGCGACGACATGATCGTCTCCTCCGGCTACAACATCGGCGCCCCGGAGGTGGAGCAGGCGCTCGACCAGCACCCCGACGTCGTCGAGTGCGCGGTGGTCGGGCACCCCGACCCCGACCGCGGGCAGGTCGTCCACGCCGCCGTCGTCCTGCGCGAGGGGGTGGCCGGGGACGCGGCGAAGATCGCCGAACTGCAGGAGTTCGTGAAGCGGACGATCGCGCCGTACAAGTACCCGCGATCGATGGAGTTCCTCGACGCGCTGCCGCGCACGAGCACGGGCAAGGTGCAGCGCTACCGGCTGCGCGAGCCCCAGCCGACGCCGTGACGGAGCACCCCATGCGCATCGCGGTCATCGGCGGCGGCCCCGGCGGCCTCTACCTCGCGGCGCTCGCCAAGGCCCTGCGGCGCGACACCGACATCCGGGTCTGGGAGCGCAACGCGCCCGACGACACCTTCGGCTTCGGTGTCGTGTTCAGCGACGAGACCCTGGGCGGCATCGAGCACGCCGACGCGGTGATCCACGCGCGCATGGCGGAGCGGTTCGCCCGCTGGGACGACGTCGACGTGCACTTCCGCGGCACGCTCACCACGGTCGGGGGCCAGGGCTTCGCCGCGATGGGCCGCAAGGAGCTGCTGCGCATCCTGCAGGAGCGCTGCGCCGCCCTGGGCGTCCGCGTCGACTTCCGGACCGAGGCCCCTGACGTCGACACCCTGGCCCGCGAGTACGACCTGGTGGTGGCCGCCGACGGCGTGAACTCCGCCGTCCGCACGAAGTACGCCGACGTGTTCGGCCCGACCCTCGACGTGCGGCCCAACAAGTACATGTGGCTGGGCACCGAGCAGGTGTTCGAGGCCTTCAAGTTCTACGTCTGCGAGACCCCGTACGGCGTGATGCAGGTGCACGGCTACCCCTACGACGCCGGGCACAGCACCTTCATCGTCGAGATGCACGACGACGTGTGGCGCCGGGCCGGGTTCGCCGAGTCCGCCGGGCGGGTGTTCCCCCCCGGGGTAAGCGACGAGGCCTCGATCGCGCGGGTCGGGGAGTTGCTGGGCGACGTCCTCGAGGGGCGCCGGATCCTGGCCAACAACTCGAAGTGGACCAGCTTCACCACGGTCACCAACCGCACCTGGCGGCACGGAAACGTCGTCCTGCTCGGCGACGCCGCGCACACCGCGCACTTCTCGATCGGCTCGGGCACGAAGCTCGCGATGGAGGACGCGCTGGCGCTGGTCGCCTGCCTGCACGAGCAGCCCGACGTCGGCACCGCGCTGGAGGCCTACGAGGAGGAGCGGCGCCCCGTCGTGCTCTCCACCCAGCGCGCGGCGCAGGCCAGCCTCGAGTGGTTCGAGAACATCGGCCAGTACGTCGGGCAGGCGCCGGAGCAGTTCGCGTTCAACATCGTCACCCGCAGCCGGCGGATCACCTACGACAACCTGCGGCTGCGCGATCCGGAGTTCGTCGCGGGGATGGACGAGTGGTTCGCGGCGGAGGGCGGCACCGGCGACGTCCGGCCGCCGATGTTCCAGCCGTACCGGCTGGGACGGCTGGAGCTGGCCAACCGCGTCGTCGTCTCCCCGATGGACATGTATTCGGCCGACGACGGCCTGCCCACCGACTTCCACCTGGTCCACCTGGGGGCGCGTGCGCTCGGGGGGGCCGGGCTGGTGATGACCGAGATGGTCTGCGTCTCGCCGTCGGGGAGGATCACACCCGGCTGTGCCGGCATCTACACGCCGGAGCAGGAGGCGGCGTGGGCCCGGATCGTCGCCTTCGCGCACGCGCAGAGCAGCGCCCGGATCGGCCTTCAGCTCGGGCACTCCGGCCGCAAGGGCTCGACGAAGCTGATGTGGGAGGGCATCGACGAGCCGCTGCCCGAGGGGAACTGGGAGGTCGTCGGCCCCTCGGCCGTGCCGTACTCACCGGAGAACCAGGTGCCCCGGGAGCTCTCCCGCACCGAGCTGGACGCGATCACCGCCGAGTTCGTCGCCTGCGCCCGGGCGGGGGCCCGCACCGGCTTCGACCTGCTCGAACTGCACTGCGCACACGGCTACCTGCTCTCCTCCTTCCTCTCCCCGCTCTCCAACCGGCGTGCCGACGAGTACGGCGGGCCGCTGGAGAACCGGCTGCGCTACCCGTTGGAGGTGTTCGACGCGGTCCGCGCCGCGTGGCCGGCCGAGCGGCCGATGAGCGTCCGCATCTCGGCCACCGACTGGTACGAGGGCGGCACCGACGTCGAGGACGCCGTGGCGATCGCCCGCGCGTTCGCCGAGCACGGCGCCGACGCGATCCACGTCTCCACCGGGCAGGTGGTCAAGGACGAGGCGCCGGCGTTCGGTCGCAGCTACCAGACGCCGTACGCCGACCGGATCCGCGCCGAGGTGGGCACGCCGCTCGGGGTCGCGGTGATCGCCGTGGGCGCGATCGCGTCCTACGACGACGTCAACTCGATCCTGCTGGCGGGGCGGGCCGATCTGATCGCCGTCGGCCGCCCGCACCTCTACGACCCCCACTGGACGCTGCACGCCGCGGCGGAGCAGGAGTACGACGGGCCGGGCGTGACCTGGCCCGCGCCCTACCTGGCCGGCCGGCGCCGGCCGCCCACCGGCCGCACAGACGGGCCGCCGCCGCGGCTCGAGCTCATCCGCCGGCCGGCCACCGGCACGCGGCACGCCCGCTGGCGGCCCGGCTCGGACGAGGGGTGACGCGCTCCGGGTGCGGGTCTCAGGCCGGCACCCGCGGCAGCTCGGCCAGCGAGGGCGCGAGCCGCTCGTCGGTGACGTCCTCGTCGACCATCTCACCGGCCAGGTAGGCCGCATAGGCGGGCATGTCGAAGTGGCCGTGCCCGCACAGCGCCGTGAGGATCACCTTCTCCTCGCCGCTCTCGCGGCAGGCCATCGCCTCGCGGATGCACGCGGCCACCGCATGCGTGGGCTCGGGAGCCGGGATGATGCCCTCGGTGCGGGCGAACCGGAGCCCGGCGGCGAAGCACTCGGTCTGCTGCAGCGCGATCGCCTCGATCAGGCCGAGCTCGTACACGTGCGAGAGCAGCGGCGACATCCCGTGGTAGCGCAACCCGCCGGCGTGGATCGGGTCGGGCACGAAGTCGTGGCCGAGGGTGTGCATCTTCATCAGCGGCGTCATGCCGGCGGTGTCGCCGAAGTCGTACGCATAGACGCCGCGGGTCAGCGAGGGGCACGACGCGGGCTCCACCGCCCGGATCACCGGTGACATCCGCCCGGCCAGCTTCTCGCGGAGGAACGGGAAGGCCAGGCCGCCGAAGTTCGATCCGCCGCCGGTGCAGCCCACGATCACGTCGGGCACCTCCCCGACGGAGGCGAACTGGAGGAGCGCCTCCTCGCCGATCACGGTCTGGTGCAGCAGCACGTGGTTGAGGACGCTGCCCAGCGCGTAGCGGGTGTCCGGATCCTGTGCGGCCACCTCCACCGCCTCGCTGATGGCGATGCCCAGCGAGCCGGGGTGGTGCGCGTCCCCGACCCGGATGGACCGCCCGGCCGCGGTGAGGTCCGACGGGGAGCGGTGCACCGTCGCGCCGTAGACCTCCATGGCGATCCGCCGGTAGGGCTTCTGGTCGTAGGAGGCGCCGACCTGCCAGACCTCGCAGTCCAGACCGAACTGGGCGCACGCGAAGGCCAGTGCGGTGCCCCACTGCCCGGCGCCGGTCTCCGTCGTCAACCGGCGGACCGAGGACCGAGCGTTGTAGAACGCCTGGGGGACGGCGGTGTTCGGCTTGTGTGACCCGGCCGGCGACACGCCCTCGTACTTGTAGTAGATCCGGGCCGGCGTCCCCAGCGCCTTCTCCAGCCGGTGTGCCCGGTACAGCGGCGAGGGCCGCCACAGGCGGTACACGTCGAGCACCTCGCCCGGGATGTCGACGTACCGGTCGCCGGTGACCTCCTGCCCGATCAGCTCGTCGGGGAACAGCGGGGCGAGGTCGGCCGGCCCGACCGGCTGCAGCGTGCCCGGGTGCAGGGGAGGCGGGGGAGGGCTGGGCAGGTCGGGCACGAGGTTGTACCACTGCGTGGGCACCTGCGACTCGTCGAGCACGATCTTGTGCTGCAACTCGGCCACGGCATCCCCCTCGGGGCCCACTCCCGCCAGTGCGGCGCAGCCTAGCTCCCCTGGGGGGCTCGGAGGGCCGAGTGCCGCCCCCGAGGTGCGGGGCGCCCCGTCCGCACGAGTCGTGCCCACAGGGTGGTGGCCCGCGGCCCTGGTCCGGAAGACCCGCAGGGACCTCGGCCGGTGCGGGGTCGGACCGGAGGACGAGCGGAACGGTCGGGGGATGGGTGAGCAGAGCGGGGGCGGCCGGAGATTCCTCGCCGAGCTGCCCGGTCGCGGTCGAGGGGTCGCCGGAGATGATCCCGGCGCGGTCGTGCCGGTAGCCGGCCATGATCGCGGCCAGCGCTCCGGTCGGCTGCCGGCGCCCGCTGTCCACCGGTGACGCGTTCACCGGCCAGAGGCTGACCGTGCGGTGTTCGACGGCGACGCTCATCCGCGGGTCCCGGTGCTCGGGCGGAGGGCCGTATCGCCTCTCCGGGCGGAGGGTCGGGGGAGTGCTGTCGGACGGCAGAGCAGACGGGACATGGAGGCCTCTTTCGTCGAACGGATCAGCGGTGCGTCGAGCCGGTCCCCCGTGGAGCGGTGTGCGCTCTCACCGGAGTCATCGCCGGGAGCGGGCAGAGGGGTCCGTCGTCGTCCCTGGCGTCGTCACCTGTCACACCTGTCACACCCGTCACGGCGGCCGGTCGGGAGGTGGGTCTCGCGCGAGGCGGTTACGTTCCCCTGGTGACGGGTTCTGAGCATGTCGATGTCAAGCGGCGGGCCGGCTGGCTGCCCGACCAGGACGCGCTGGAGGACTGGCTCGCCGGTCACCGGGAACGCGCTGCGGCCAAGGGGGAGAAGGCGGCGCTGCATCCGGTCGTGACCGAGTTCCGGGAGCTGCTGGATCGCGAGCCCGTGCTGCGGATGTACGTCGAGCGGATGATCGCCGAGGTCCCGCGCGCCAGGAAGTACCGGAAGCGGCACGTGGAGAGCGTGGATGAGCTGCTGCAGCTGATCGACGAGGTGCTGACGGTGGCGCCGGAGTTCGGCGAGCAGGCGGTGACCCTTCCGCTCAACGCGATCCTGGACTGGACCATGGCGACGTCGGCCGGGTTCGCTGCCTACCGTGATCCGCGGATCAACGCCATGCTGGCCAAGATCCTGGGCGTGTGGTGCGAGTTCCTGAGCAGCAGCGACTCGCTGTACGTGCTGAACGACTCACCGCGCGGCTGGAAGAGCGACGCGGCCCGGCGGGCCGTCGGGATCGACCAGTACGAGCACGACCCGGACGACGAGCACTGGGGCTTCGCCTCGTGGAACGACTTCTTCACCCGGCGCTTCAAGGACGGCGCGCGCCCCGTCGCCTCGCCGGACGACGACACGGTCATCGTGAGCGCGTGCGAGTCGACGCCGTACAGCATCAAGACCGACGTCCAGCGCCGGGACCGCTTCTGGATCAAGAGCCAGCCGTACTCGCTGGCGGACATGCTGGCCGACGACGAGTCCGTGGACGAGTTCGTCGGCGGGACCGTCTACCAGGCGTTCCTGAGTGCCACGAACTACCACCGGTGGCACAGCCCCGTGGCCGGGACGATCGTCCGGGCGTTCGTCCAGCGGGGCACCTACTACTCGGAGGCCGACTCCGAGGGCCCCGACGCCGTCGAGCCGCAGGATTCCCAGGGTTATCTCGCCCACGTGGCAGCCCGGGCGATCATCGTCATCGAGGCCGACGACCCGGTCATCGGGCTCATGGCCTTCGTGGCCGTGGGCATGTCCGAGGTCTCGTCCTGCCTGATCGATCCGGAGATCACGCCCGGGCATCACGTCGCGAAGGGCGACGAGCTCGGCTACTTCCAGTTCGGGGGTTCCACGCACTGCCTGGTGTTCCGCCCCGGCGTGATCGCCGACTTCAGCCTCGGGGCCCTTCCGCAGCCGCACGACCCCGAGGCGCCGCTGGTGCTCGTCCGCTCGCGACTCGCCACCGTCCGCGCGGGGTGACCCCCGGCCGGTGACGGGCCGCGACGGGCCGCTGTGAGATGGGTCGCGCCCCGCGGGTCCGGGGCGACAGTTGCTTCGGGCAACGATATTGTGCGGGAGACGGGCGCGGCCCGTCCCCCGAGCGAGCGGCTCGGATCCGGTCACCCCTGATGTGTGGGAGCCCGCGCCGATGCGCGGTTCGAAAGGCGTGAGATGACGACGACCGAGACCCGGCGCGGTCTGGACTACAAGTGGATCGCCCTGTCGAACACGACGCTCGGCATCCTCATGGCGACGATCAACAGCTCGATCCTGCTGATCGCGCTGCCCGACATCTTCCGGGGGATCGAGCTCAACCCGCTCGCCCCGGGCAACACGTCCTACTTCCTGTGGATCCTGATGGGATTCATGCTGGTCACCAGCGTGCTGGTGGTCAGCCTCGGGCGCATCGGTGACATGTTCGGCCGGGTCAAGATGTTCATCCTCGGCTTCGCCATCTTCACGGTCTTCTCGATCCTCCTGTCGGTCACCTGGATGACCGGCCCGGCCGCCGCGCTGTGGATCATCGTCATGCGGCTCGGGCAGGGCGTCGGGGGCGCCTTCCTGTTCGCCAACTCCTCGGCGATCCTCACCGACGCCTTTCCGCAGAACGAGCGCGGCCTGGCCCTGGGGATCAACGGCGTGGCCGCGATCGGCGGGTCTTTCATCGGCCTGATCCTCGGTGGCGTCCTGGCCCCGATCGAGTGGCACCTGGTCTTCGTCGTCTCCGCGCCGATCGGCGCGTTCGGCACCGTGTGGTCCTACCTCAAACTGCGCGACAACGGGGTCCGCCGGAAGAGCCGCATCGACTGGACCGGCAACGTGCTCTTCGCCGTCGGCCTGATCGGCATCCTCACCGGCATCGTCTACGGCCTGAACCCCTACGGCGGCCACACCATGGGCTGGACGCGCCCGTTCGTGCTCGTGTGCCTGCTCGGCGGCCTCGCCGTCCTCGCGGTGTTCGTCGTCGTCGAGCTGAAGGTCCCCGACCCGATGTTCCGGCTCGAGCTGTTCCGCAGCCGGCCGTTCACGATGGGCAACCTGTCGGCGCTGCTGACCGCCCTGGCACGCGGCGGGCTGCAGTTCATGCTGATCATCTGGCTCCAGGGCATCTGGCTGCCCCAGCACGGCTACAGCTTCGAGCGCACCCCACTCTGGGCCGGCATCTACCTGGTGCCCCTGACCATCGGCTCCCTGCTCGCGGGGCCGGTGTCCGGCCGGCTGGCCGACCGGTTCGGGGCACGGCCCTTCGCGACGGCCGGCGCGGTGCTCAGCGGCGTGGTCTTCCTGCTGTTCAACCTGTTGCCGATGGACTTCCCCTACGTGCCGTTCGCGCTGCTGCTCTTCCTGGTCGGGCTGTCGATCGGCATGTTCATGGCGCCCAACACGTCGAGCGTCATGAACTCGCTGCCGGCCGACCAACGCGGGGGTGGCGCGGGCATGCTGAACACCTTCCAGAACAGCGCGGCCGTGCTGTCGATCGGCGTCTTCTTCACGATCATCACGCTCGGCCTGGCGGGCTCCCTGCCGCACGCGCTGTCGACCGGTCTGGCCGCGCACGGCGTGCCCGCCGCCGAGGCCGCCGGCCTGTCCGCCCTGCCCCCGATCGGGCTGTTGTTCGCGTCCTTCCTGGGCTTCAACCCGATCCAGCAACTGCTGCCCTCCGCGTCGGCCGCGCACGTGTCGACGGCGCAGTACGCGGAGCTGACCGGTCGCGGGTTCTTCCCCCACCTGATCTCCGGGCCGTTCGGCGACGGGCTCCACCTGGCCTTCGCCATGGCGGCGGCGCTGTGCTTCCTCGCCGCGGTGTTCTCGTGGCTGCGGGGCAGGGGCACACCCCCGGTGCACCGCTCGCTCCTCGAGGAGACGGAGGAGGGTCTCGAGGGGTCCGCCGACGCGGTGATGCAGGAGGCGGGCGCCGGCGCGCCACTCAGGTGAGGTCGCGGGTCATGCTGTGCTCGCCGGCGCTCCGACCGGGGCCCGGCGGCGACCAGGTGGAGGAGGTTCCCCATTCCGGCTGACCAGATCCTGGACGTCGCGGCGCGGGTCGCCGAGCAGTTGCTCGACGTCCAGACGCGGGTGAACCAGCAGATCGATGCCTCGCTGGCGGCCCTGCTGCCCGACGTCTCGCGGCGGCTGGGCGTCGAACGGTCCGACGACGTCGACCTCTCCGACCTCGTGAACGCCCGCATCACCGGCCTGAGCGTCGTCGTCACGCCGGCGGCGGTCGCGACCGTCGTCCCGTTGTCGGCTGCCTCGGCCGCCACGACGCGCGCCGCGCGCCGGGCGGTGACCGGCATCATCAGGGGTGTCGACGACCGGCTGACGGTCATCGCCGGCCCCTGCTCCATCCACGATCCTGCCGCCGCGCTGGAGTACGCCGGCTTCCTCGCCCGCATGCGGGAGCGGCACGGCGAGGACCTCGAGATCGTCATGCGGACCTACACCGAGAAGCCGAGGACCGAGGTCGACTGGAAGGGGTTCGCGTACGACCCGTTCCTCGACGGGTCGAGCCGCATCAGCGTCGGTCTGGTCGCGACGCGGATGCTCATGTGCCGCATCACCGCCCTGGGCGTGCCCGTGGCCGCGGAGCCGCTGAACGCGCTGACCCCCCAGTACGTCAACGGGCTCGTGACGTACAACGGCGTCGGGGCGCGGAACGTCACCGATCAGACCGCCCGGGAACGGGTATCGGGCTTCTCCTCCGTCGTCGGCTTCAAGAACTCGCCGGAGGGCAGCATCGACGCCGCCATCCAGGCGGTCATGACCGCGCGCGCTCCGCACGAGTTCCTCGGCGTCGACCAGCACGGCGTCAGCGCTCAGCTGTCGACGACGGGCAACGACACAGGCCACGTCATCCTGCGCGGTGACAAGGGCGGCCCCAACTACTCTGCCGCACACATCGCCGACACGAAGCGCCGGCTGGCGGAGCGCGGTCTGCCGGAAGCGGTCGTGGTCGACGCCTCGCACGGCAACAGTCAGAAGAACCACCTGCGGCAGATCGACGTCGTCGGTGACCTGGCCGGTCAGGTCGCCGGCGGCGAGCGCGCGATCCGGGGCGTGATGGTCGAGAGCAACCTCGTCGCGGGGAGGCAGGACCTCGATCGCCGTTCCCCCGAGGGGCTGGAGTACGGCAAGAGCGTCACGGACGCCTGCGTGGACCCGGCGACCACCGAGCTGATGCTGGCCGAGCTGGCCGAGGCCGTGCGGGCCCGGCGGGCCCTCGCCGGTCGGGACACCTAGCCCGCGCACGTCGCGGGGGCCGACGGCCCTCAGCTGCCCGGCTGCCGGCCGGTGTAGGGCGGGGAGAAGACGACGAGGACGACGAGGTCCTCGGTCACGTCGACGAAGCGGTGGGGCAGCCCGGCGGGGACGTGGACGGCGGATCCCGCTGCGACCGGCACGGTGTCGTTCCCGACGGTGAGCGTGGCCCGTCCCTGGGTCACGACGTAGATCTCGTCCTCGCGGTGCGGCATCTGGTCGTCGATCCCGCCTGCCGGCATGCTGTACGTGCCCAGGCTCATGTGCCGGGCCCCGAGGTGGTCCACCCAGGAGTTGGGTGCCGGTCCGGGGTCGGTGTAGCGGGTGACCCCCTCCGCGACCAGGACCTCGGCCGGCTGCAGTCCGCCACGGGGCGGCATCTCGGTCACGGGCGGAACGTACCGGCGTCAGGCGAACACGTCGGCGGCCGCCAGCATGGCGCGGGCGGCGCCCGTCCCGATCGGTTGCCCGTGTCCGAGGCCGGCCACCTCCACGTCGAGAGCGGCCAGTCGCTGCAGAGACGTCCAGGCCCGGCCGCGGTCGAGGTTGAAGGGGCCGGGCTCGTCGCCGCGGACGTAGGGGGCGTCGGCTCGGCCGACGGCGACGGTCGCGCCCGACCAACCGACGACGTCCGCGGCACCCCCGGCGTGGTCGTCGTGGAAGTGCGTGAGCACGACGCGCCGCAGTTCCTGCCTGGGCATCCCCAGGTGCTCCAGCGCCGCGCGGATCGCGGGACCGCTCCCGGGCGGGCCGGCGTCGACCAGGGTCGCGCCGTCGTCGCCGCGCCCGAGGCGTCCGGCAGACCGGCGGCCGTGGCCACGCAGGCGGCAAGCGCGGGGTCGGCCACGACCTGGTCCCCCGGCCGGCCGGCCGGAGACCCGGCGCACGCGACGAGGCCGGTCAGCACGGCCAGGAGCGCGCCGGCCGACCGGCGCACCCGACCGATCCGTGTCGCGAGGATGTTCATCCCCCCGGGCCCGGAGGCTAGGACCCGGGAGGTTCCGCCGGCCGCCGACGCGCCCGGGGCGGGGGAGTCACATCACCAGGTGCGCCGGCTCCCCGGTGCTGCCCTCGACGTCCTCGGCCGCCGCGTGCAGGAGGCGCTGGCCGAGGTCGGAGAGGGCGCGGGCCACCGCGACCTCGTCCCCGATCTCGGGGACGTCCCGGTCGCTCGGGTCGAGCCTGGCCAGGCCGACGCCGACCATGCGCTCGGTGTCACGGGTCTTCAGTCGTGCAACGGCCCGGGTGCGGCCGTCGTGCTCGTCGATCTCGATGGACACCGTCCACCGTGCGACCTCGTCCATGCTCGTCTCCCGGGATCGGTCAGGGCGTTCGCGCTCCTGTCCCGCTCAGGGTGGACCGCGGCGACCGCGGCGGGATGGGCCGGACGTCACCGGATGGGCGGACGAAAGGCGACCGCACGACCCCGCCACGTCGTCCGTGCCGGTCAGGAGACTTCTTCCACTGCCCGTTCGCGTCGTGCCGGGGTTCGATGCCGTGCACCGGCACAAGTGACGTGGACGCGGTGATCGCGGGTCCGGGGGCGGCCGCGCGGACGGCGGCCGGGTGGGGTCGCCGGCCACCGACTAGGTTTCGGGCGACGGGACGGCGGTTCGGCGCAGAGGAGTTCACGTGGGCAGGTCGGTGCTGGTGACCGGCGGCAACCGGGGGATCGGGCTGGCCATCGCCCGGTCGTTCGCCGAGCAGGGCGATGCGGTGGCCGTGACCCACCGCGGCAGCGGTGCGCCCGACGGGCTCTTCGGTGTGCAGTGCGACGTCACCGACAGCGCCGCCGTCGACCGGGCGTTCACCGAGGTCGAGGAGCACCAGGGGCCGGTGGAGATCCTCGTGAGCAACGCCGGGATCACCCGCGACGGGCTGCTCATGCGGATGAAGGACGAGGACTTCACCGACGTCCTCGACGCCAACCTGACCGCCGCCTTCCGGGTGGCGAAGCGGGCGACGCCGAAGATGGTGCGGGCGCGCTGGGGCCGGATGATCTTCATCTCGTCGGTGGTCGGGCAGATCGGCACCGCCGGCCAGACCAACTACGCGGCCAGCAAGGCCGGGCTCGTCGGGCTGGCCCGCTCGATCGCCCGCGAGCTCGGCAGCCGCAACATCACGGCCAACGTCGTGGCGCCGGGCTTCATCACGACGGACATGACCGCGCAGCTGCCCGAGAAGCGGCAGCAGGAGGTCCTCGCCGCGGTGCCGGCCGGCCGGTTCGGCTCGACGGACGAGATCGCCGCCGCCGTCCGCTTCCTGGCGGGCGACGCGGCCGGATACATCACCGGGGCCATCGTCCCGGTCGACGGCGGACTGGGGATGGGGCACTGATGGGCATTCTCGAGGGCAAGAAGATCCTCGTCGCGGGCGTGCTGACCGAGGCGTCGATTGCGTTCTCGGCGGCCAGGATCGCGCAGGAGCAGGGCGCCACCGTCGTCCTGTCCAACTTCGGGCGCGCGCTCTCGCTGTGCCAGCGGATCGCCAAGCGGCTGCCGCAGGAGGCGCCGGTCCTCGAGCTCGACGTCACCAACACCGAGCACCTGTCCACGCTGGCCGACCGGCTGCGCGAGCACGTCGACGGCCTCGACGGCGTCGTCCACTCCATCGGGTTCGCCCCGCAGGAGGCGATGGGCGAGGGCTTCCCCGAGGTCGCGTGGGAGCACGCGGCGACGGCGTTCCAGGTGTCGAGCTGGTCGCTGGCCTCGCTGACCCAGGCCTGCCGGCCGCTGTTCGGCGACAAGGCCTCGGTCGTCGGCCTGACGTTCGACGCCACCGTCGCCTGGCCCGTCTACGGCTGGATGGGGGCGGCGAAGGCGGCCCTGGAGTCGACCAGCCGCTACCTGGCCCGGGAGCTCGGGCCGGAGGGGGTGCGGGTCAACCTGGTCGCCGCCGGGCCACTGCGCACGATGGCGATGAAGTCGATCCCGGGCAGCGCCCAGTTCGAGGAGGCCTGGGAGGCCCGCGCGCCGCTGGGCTGGTCGGTCACCGACACCGAGCCCTCGGGCAAGGCCGTCTGCGCGCTGCTGTCGGACTGGTTCCCCGCCACCACCGGCGAGATCGTGCACGTCGACGGAGGCTTTCATGCCGTTGGTGTCTGACGTCGAGCTCCACCCCGGCCAGCGGCCGGACGAGGAGCCGTCGCTCGCCGTCCGCAACAACGGGGGGACGCCGCCGTCCGCCGAGCCGGCTCCGGCCGGGCGCCGGGAGGCGCTGCTGGTGCTGTCCTTCGGCGGCCCCGAGGGCCACGACGACGTGATGCCGTTCCTCGAGAACGTCACGCGCGGCCGGGGCATCCCGCGCGAGCGGCTCGAGGACGTCGCCCAGCACTACCACCACTTCGGTGGCGTCAGCCCGATCAACGACCAGAACAAGGCCCTGATCGCCGCGGTGGAGGCCGACCTCGCCGCCGCGGGCATCGGCCTGCCGGTCTACTGGGGCAACCGCAACTGGGCGCCCTACGTCGAGGACACCTGGCGGCAGATGGCCGACGACGGCATCGAGCACGTCTACGTCTTCGCCACCTCCGCCTACGCCTCGGCGTCGGGCTGCCGGCAGTACCACGAGGACATCGCGCGGGCGCGGGCCTCGTACGGCGGCGGGCCGACCGCCGAGAAGCTGCCGCACTACTTCGACGCCCCCGGGTTCGTCCGCGCCAACGCCGACGGGCTGGCCGCCGCGCTCGCCGCGCTGCCCGACGACGTCCGCGACACCGCACGCCTGGTGGCGACGGCGCACAGCATCCCCACCGCGATGGCCGCCGTGGCCGGGCCGCAGGGCCACGCCTACGAGGCCGAGCTGATGTCGGCCGCGCAGGCCGTCGTCGACGCGGCCGCTCCGGGCCGGCCGTTCGACCTGGTGTGGCAGAGCCGCAGCGGGCCGCCGTCGGTGCCGTGGCTCGAGCCCGACGTCAACGACCACCTGCGGGCCCTCGCCGCGGCGGGGGAGAAGGCCGTCGTCCTCTTCCCGGTCGGCTTCGTCAGCGACCACCTCGAGGTGATCTGGGACCTCGACAACGAGGCCGAGGAGACCGCGCGCGCACTGGGGCTGGTCTTCGCGCGCGCGGCGACGGCGGGCACGCACCCGGCGTTCGTCGCGACCGTGCGGGAACTGCTCGAGGAGCGCCGGGCCGGGGGGGAACCGCGGCTGGGCACCAACTGTCCCGCCGCCTGCTGCTTCGTCGCCCGCCCCACCCGCCCGACGAGCTAGTGGTATGTCCGGGGCGTTCGGCGCCGAAGGTCCCGGACGGCCTCAGGAGGAGAGCGGGTCGTGGCCTTCGTTCCGGTGACTCTCGAGGGGTTACGACAGAGGGCTCCCGGCGCAGCGAGCGGTCGTTTCCGGCGCACCCGTGACGGGGTCGTGCAGGACGCGGCGGTGTTCGTCCATCTCGGGCCGGCACGCTGGCGGGTCCGCCACCGGGATGGGCGGGAGATCGTGGTCCACGGCCCCGACGGGTGGGAGCGCGAGAGCACATCGGTGGCATGGCGGCACCACCGGGCGGAGTCCGGCGCCACCGTGCACCACGACAGGGATCTGCAGGCGATGCTCTTCCCGGCTCGGCTGCCGGCGATCGCTGACGTCCGCTCGGTCGTGACCGCGCAGGACGTCCTCGCCAACGGCGACCACCGGCTGACGATCAGGCACCGCGAGCCGGTCGAGGGCACGGCGACGGCGGACGTCTCGCCGCACGGTCACCTCGTCCGGCTCGAGGGCTGGGACGACGGTGTCGTCGTCCTCGAGCTCCGGGTGGACTCGTGGGAACCGCCGCCCGTCGAGCTGTTCGACCGGCACGTCGAGTGGGCTCCGTCCGTCGACGAGTGAGTCAGCCCCCACCGGGGCGGGCCGGGGACGCTACCTGGGCGCGGCGTCGGCCGGAGGCCGACGAGGGACATGGTTGAAGGCGGCCGTGACCGCCTCGCGGACGGCGTCGGCGAGGGGGCGCAACGCGGAGTCGCGGGCGAGCGCCTGGCCGTTGGTCACCGCGCCGCCGGGGGCGTCGGCCATCGCCAGGTCGAGTACCGCTGCGAGCCGCTGGGCCCGGCCCAGCACCGAGAGCGCCAGGGGATCGTGGTCGTCGGGCAGCCCCGGGGCCCTCGTCGTCCGCGCCAGTCCGGCCAGCAACGCGGGCACCTCCGGGTGCCAGCGGGCCAGGTCCAGCTCGGCAAGGGTGCGGGCGGCGCCGGTGACGGCGAGGTCGAGGGCTCCCGAGACGGCCCGCAGCGTGCCCTCCACCGGTGGGGCGACGGGTGGGACGCCGTCCAGCGGGAACGCCGTCCAGGCGATGGCCTCCGGCCCCATCGCCTCCGGCACCAGCGCCAGCCGGTCGCCGACGGCGGCCTGCCCGGCGTCGAGTGCGAGCGCGGCCAGCCCGGGCGCCGAGGGCAGCCCGCGGACGTCTCCGGGCACCGGCAGGACCAGCCGGAACCGGCGCTCCCCGAGGCTGCGCAGGGCGGTCAGCGCCCAGCCCAGCGGCACCGCCTCGGCCGCGCCGGGCAGCCCGGTCACGCGGTGCGCGCTCTCACCGGCCAGCGCGTCGAGCGCGTCGTCGTAGGACGCGCGGCCGTCGAGCCAGGCGGTCGCCCAGACCGCGAACCGGCCGGCGGGGAAATCGTGCACCCGGCGAGGCTACGACGACCCCGGCGCAGCGATGACGATGCCGGGACGACGCGCAGGTCAGCCGCGCGGGGGACAACGAACCCCCGGGGCGCTGTGGTCTGGGACACTCGGGGCATGGCTGCGTGGTTGCTCTGGCTGATCGCCGCGGGCCTGTTCGCCGCCGGGGAGGTCGCCAGTCTCAACCTGGTGCTGCTGATGTTCGCCGGCGGCGCACTGGGGGGCATGACGCTGGCCATCCTCGGGGCTGCGTCCTTCGTGCAGGTGATCGCGTTCATCGTCGTCTCCGGCGTCCTGCTGGCCCTGGTGCGCCCGCTGGCCACCAAGCAGCTCACGCAGAACACGCCGCTGCAGCTGGACGGCGTGAACACTCTCATCGGCCGCACCGCGCGGGTGACCAGGCCGATCGACGTCTCCGGTGGCCGTATCCAGATGGGTGCCGACGAGTGGACGGCGCGCACCCAGCACAGCGGCGAGAGCTTCGCCGTCGGCGAGACGGTGCGCATCCTGGAGGTGGACGGCGCGACGGCCGTCGTGGGGGAGGCCTTCGAATAGGGCCGTCGCCGGGTGAAGACTGTGGACAGGTAGTGACCGGAGGGGTTCCGGAGGGGGAAGATCGAACTCCCGAGGAAAGGGAGCTTCTGTGACACCCGCACTCATCGCCCTGCTCGTGATCGCTCTGCTGCTGGTCATCGTGGTGGCCAAGAGCCTCACCATCGTTCCGCAGGCGCAGGCCAAAGTGATCGAACGACTGGGCCGCTACAGCCGCACGCTGTCGCCGGGTCTGTCGATCCTGGTGCCGTTCGTCGACCGCGTGCGGGCCACCATCGACCTCCGCGAGCAGGTCATCTCGTTCCCGCCGCAGCCGGTGATCACCTCCGACAACCTGCAGGTCGGCATCGACACGGTGCTGTACTTCCAGGTCACCGACCCGAGACTGGCCGTCTACGGCATCGCGAACTACATCACCGGCATGGAGCAGCTGACCACCACGACGCTGCGCAACGTCGTCGGTGGGCTCAACCTGGAGGGCGCGCTGACCGGCCGCGACGGCATCAACAGCCAGCTGCGCGAGGTGCTCGACGGCACGACCGGCCCCTGGGGCCTGCGGGTGGCTCGGGTCGAGATCAAGGCGATCGACCCGCCGGCCTCCATCCGCGACTCGATGGAGAAGCAGATGCGCGCCGACCGTGACAAGCGCGCCATCATCCTGACCGCCGAGGGTGCGCGGCAGTCGGCGATCACGACGGCCGAGGGGCAGAAGGCCGCCTCGATCCTCTCCGCGGAGGGCAAGAAGCAGTCGGCGATCCTCGAGGCCGAGGCCGAACGGCAGAGCCGGATCCTGCGGGCCGAGGGCGAGCGCGCGGCGCTGTTCCTCCAGGCGCAGGGCCAGGCGAAGTCGATCGAGACGGTGTTCCAGGCGATCCACGACGGGAAGCCCGACCAGGGGCTGCTCGCCTACCAGTACCTGCAGACGCTGCCGAAGATCGCCCAGGGCGACGCGAACAAGATGTGGATCGTCCCCAGCGAGTTCAGCAAGGCGCTGGAGGGTCTGTCGCGGCTCGGCGGCGCCGAGGAGGGGACGTCGTGGCTCGACGTCGGGACGTCGGGCAACGGCTCGCAGCAGCGCACCGGCCCGGAGATCGACACCAGCAGCTGGTTCGAGTCGCAGCTGCCGCCGGCGGCCGAGCAGCCCGAGGCCAAGATCGAGCTGTCGAGCATCGCCGACGAGGCGGTGGCCACCCCGCACATGCCGACCGCGCCACCGCTGTCGCAGGTCACCCAGGAGGCGCGGGAACTCGGCGCGGCCGACGGCACGGCCGAGGAACCGCCGCAGTAGGCCCACCGGCGCTGTCGCGACACGGCCGGGC
>DASYGS010000015.1:0-6028 GCA_035999465.1 Blastococcus sp.
ACGCGATGACCAGGGTCGCGCCGGTCGCACCGGCCAGGGCTCCGGCGCGGGCGACCGCCCGCAGGGAAGACTCCGACCCGTCCGTGCCGACGACGATCGTGCGATATGCGCTCTCGCTCACGGGCCGCACTCTATGTGACCTTGTGCCGGGGGACACCCCGAGATCACGAACGTATGAGCACTCCCGATCCCGACCCCGACAGGACGGCCGCATGCCCGCGACCAGCACCGTTCCCCCGACGGCGCAGCTGCGCCGGGCGCGGGCGGCGGTGGCGGCCTGCTTCTTCGTCAACGCGGTGCTCTACGCCGACCTGGTCCCGCGCCTCCCCGAGCTGAAGGCCGACCTCGGGCTGAGCAACGCGTCCCTGGGCGCCGCGCTGGCCGCGCTGCCTCTCGGCGCGCTGCTCTCCGGGCTCTCCGCGGCGTCACTCATCCGCCGCTTCGGGTCCGCCCGGGTCGCGTCGGGCGGCCTCACCCTGCTGGCCGCCGCGGTGTGGGGGGCCGCGTCCGCGCCGAACTGGGCGGCCCTCGCCGGGGCGCTGCTCCTGGCCGGTGCGCTGGACGCGGTCGTCGACGTCGCCCAGAACGCCCACGGCCTGCGCGTCCAGCGCGCGTACGGCCGGTCGATCCTGAACGCCTTCCACGGCGTCTGGAGCATCGGTGCGGTCACCGGCGGTCTCCTCGGGTCGGCCGCGGCCGGCCTCGGGCTTCCCCTGCCCGTGCACCTGGGGATCGTCGGCGCCCTCTTCGGGGTCCCCGCCCTGTTCGGGCCGCGCGCGCTGCTGCCGGGCCCCGACGACGCGGACCGGCCGGACGATCCGGTCGCGGAGAGTGCGCCGCCCCTGTCCTTGCGGCGCACGGCGATCCGCACCATGGCCGCGCTCGGGATTCTCGCGGCCTGCGGTGCGTTCGTGGAAGACGCCGGCAACTCGTGGAGCGCCCTCTACCTCCGCGACGACCTGGCGGCGGGCGCGGCGGTGGCCGGGCTGGGCTTCGTCGCGCTGTCGGCGGCCATGACGATCGGCCGGCTGACCGGCGACCGCGTCGTCGACCGCTTCGGGGAGCGCCGCGTCGTCCGCGTGGGGGGCGCCCTGACCGCGGCCGGCATGGGGCTCGCCCTCGCGCTGCCGTCCGTCCCGACGGCGGTGCTCGGGTTCGGGCTGGCCGGCCTCGGCGTGGCGACACTGGTCCCGGCGGTCTACCACGCGGCGGACGAGCTGCCGGGCCTCCCGCGCGGGCTCGGCCTGGCGGTCGTCAACTGGCTGCTGCGGATCGGCTTCCTCCTCTCGCCTCCGCTGGTCGGCGTCCTGGCCGACGCGTTCAGCCTGCGGGTGGCGCTCCTGACGGTGGTGCTCGCCGGACTCGGCGCCCTCGTTCTGGGCCGGGTCCTCCCGGGGCTCCCGAAAAGTCACTCCCGTGCGATTGGATGATGCGCACGCCTGATGCGACGACGAGGAGTTCCCATTCCTACCGCCAGCACCGCCACCGGCAGCACCACCGCCCCCCGCCGCGTCCGCCTCGAGGTGAACGGGCTCTCCAAGCACTTCGGTCCCGTCCAGGCCGTCTCCGAGCTGAGCTTCACCGTCGAGCCCGGCTCGGTCACCGGCTTCCTCGGCCCGAACGGGGCGGGCAAGACCACGACCCTGCGCATGGTCCTCGGACTGATGAACCCCGACGCCGGGACGGCGACCTTCGACGGCACGCCCTACGCCGCGCTGCCCACCCCGCTGCGCACCGTGGGCGCCGTCCTCGAGACGGCCTTCCACCCGGCCCGCTCGGGCCGCAACCACCTGCGCGTCTACTGCCGCGCGGCGGGCATCCCCATGTCACGCGCCGACGAGGTGCTGGTCCAGGTCGGCCTCGCCGACGCCGGTGACCGCCGCGCCGGGGGCTACTCGCTGGGCATGCGCCAGCGGCTCGCGCTGGCGACCGCGCTGCTGGGCGACCCGGCCGTCCTCGTCCTGGACGAGCCGGCGAACGGGCTGGACCCGGAGGGGATCCAGTGGTTGCGCGGCTTCCTCGTGCACCTCGCCCACGAGCAGGGCCGCACGATCCTGGTGTCCACGCACCTGCTCTCGGAGATCGAGCAGACGGTCGACCGCGTGGTCATCGTGGGCGCCGGCCGGCTGGTCCGCGAGGGCTCGATGGAGCAGCTCCGGTCCGGTGCCGACGGGGCCGGATCGGTGCTGGTGCGCGGCCCCGAGATGGCACGGCTCGCCGAGGTGCTCAGCGCGGCCGGCAGCAGCGTGTCGCAGGAGGACGGGGCGCTCACCGTCACCGGCAGCACGCCGGCCGACGTCGGCCACCGCGCCTTCGCGGCCGGGATCGAGCTGCACGAGCTCCGGCCGCACACCAGCGGGCTCGAGGAGATCTACTTCCAGCTCACCAGCGGCCAGGAGCAGTTCGCCGCCCCAGCCGCCGGCACCCCGGTCGCCCAGGAGGGCACCCGATGATCAACGCGGTGCGTTCGGAGTGGACGAAGCTCTTCACGACCCGGACGTGGATCGGTCTCCTCCTCGGCGCCTGCGTCATGGCCGGTGGTTTCGCCGCCCTGTACACCGGACTCGCCGGGCAGGAGCAGAACGGCCAGCCCGGCATCCCCCCGGTCGGCACCCAGGAGTACGAGACACTGGCGCTGTCGGCCGCGGCGAGCACCAGCGTGCTGCTGCTGATCCACGGGGTCATCGGGATGACCCAGGAGTACCGGCACCGCACCGCGACCCCGACGTTCCTCACCGAACCGCGCCGGGGGCACGTCATCGTCGCGAAGCTGATCGCCTACGCGCTCGTGACCGTGCCGTTCGCGGTGCTCATCCTCGCCGTGAACCTGCTGGTCGTGCTGGTCTACGCGGGTGCGCGTGGCGCCGCGCCGGCGCTGAGCTCCGAGAACCTGAAGACCCTCGGTGCCTCCGGCCTCGTGCTGGTGGTCTTCGCGGTGATCGGCGTCGGCGTCGGCGCCCTCCTGCGCAACCAGGTCGCCGCCATCGTCGCGTCGCTGGTCTACCTCTACGTGATCGAGCCGATCGTGGCGAGCATCGGCGTCCTCCGGGGCGCCTACAAGTGGCTGCCCGGCGGCGCCGCCCGGGCCATCACGTCGAACTTCCAGGCACCCGAGCTGCTCCAGCCGTGGCAGGGCGCCCTGCTCCTGCTCGGTTACGGTCTGCTGGCGGCGGTCCTCGGCACATTCCTCGCCGTCCGCCGCGACATCGTCTGAGGAGGACGCTGCGTGACCACACGCATGACCGTGCAACGGCTGGCCAGGCTGATCGCCGAGGGGGACGTCGAGGGCGTCCGGACGGCGGTGGCGGCGTCGCCCGCCCTGCTGACCCGCACCGTCGAGCGCGACGGCCAGTCCGGCTGGACGCCGCTGCACCTCGCGGTCGCCGACGGGCAGTCCGACGTCGTCCGCGTGCTCGTCGACGCCGGGGCGGACCTCACCGCCCGCACCGAGTTCAACCGGACGCCGCTGCACGTCGCCCTGCAGATGCGGCCCGACCTCGTCCCCCTGCTGCGCGACCTCGGCGCCCAGGTCGACGCCCCCAGCGCCGCCTACCTCGGCGACGTCGACCAGCTCGCCCGTCACCTCGCCGACGGCTCGTCGCCCGGGGACCGGACCAGCGGGGTCGACCTGCTGTCCTGGGCGGCCTTCGGCGGTGCGGCACCGACGGCCGAACTGCTCCTCGACAGCGGCGCCGATCCGGACACCGGCGCCCTGCACTTCGCCGCCGGGGGCGCCTCTCTGGAGCTCGTCCGGCTGCTGCTGAAGGCCGGGGCCGACCCGAACCGGCGCGACCCGGCGACCGGGCGCACGCCGCTGCACGCGGCCGTCGGCGCGGCGCCGGCCGACGACGCGCCCGAGATCGTCCGTGTCCTCCTCGACGCGGGTGCCGACGTGAACGCGACCACCCACGACGGGGCCACCGCGCTGGACATGAGCCACGTCGCGGCCGCCCGGCACCGGCGCGACGACGCGGGCCGCGCCACCGGTCACGACGCGCTCGCCCAGCTGCTCGTCAGCCACGGAGCCCGGGAGTGACCCCCGCAGCGACGTGCCGAACCCCACCCGCGTGGCCCTCGCCACAACCCCTCGGGCCAGAGGCACGGGCGTAGAGTCGACACCCGGGTCGGGCCAGTCGTCAGGGCACGGCCACACGGCGTACCTGCAGGCACCCACCGACGAAGAAGGCACTCCACCCCCGTGTCAAGCGCGAGCTCCTCCCGGCCATCCACCGCGTCCTCGTCCCCCGTGGCGGGATTCGGCACCAACGAGTGGCTGGTCGAGGAGATGTACCAGCAGTACCTCGCCGACCCGTCGGCCGTGGACCAGGCGTGGCACGAGTTCTTCGCCGACTACCGGCCGGGCAGCCCCGTCGGTGGTGGTGACCGCCAGGAGCCGGTCGCCTCGGGCAACGGCAGCGGGCCCCGGACGGCGGCGGCGAAGCCGGCACCGCAGCAGGCCGCGGCACCGCAGCAGGCCCCGGCCCCGGCACCCGCCCCGCAGCCCGCTCCGAAGCCGGCGGCGGCCCCCGCCGCCGAGCCGGCGAGCAAGCCCGCGGCCGCCGCCGCTCCCAAGCCCGCCACCCCCATCGCCGCCGGCAAGCAGTCGCCGCTGCGCGGCGCGTCCGCCGCCGTCGTCAAGAACATGAACGTCTCGCTCACCGTCCCGACGGCGACGAGCGTGCGCGCGGTTCCGGCCAAGCTGCTGGCCGACAACCGGATCGTGATCAACAACCACCTCGCCCGGTCGCGGGGCGGCAAGGTGTCGTTCACGCACCTGATCGGCTACGCGCTGGTCCGGGCACTCGACGACTTCCCGAACATGAACAACGCCTACGCCGAGGTCGACGGCAAGCCGGTGCTGGTGCAGCCCGAGCACGTCAACTTCGGGCTGGCCATCGACCTGCCGAAGCCCGACGGCTCCCGTTCGCTGGTCGTGGCCTCGATCAAGCAGGCCGAGACGCTCGACTTCGCCGGCTTCTGGGCGGCCTACGAGGACGTCATCCGCCGGGCGCGCCAGAACAAGCTGACCATGGAGGACTTCTCCGGGACGACGATCAGCCTCACCAACCCGGGCACGATCGGCACCAACCACTCGGTGCCCCGGCTGACCGCGGGGCAGGGCGCGATCATCGGCGTCGGCGCCATGGAGTACCCGGCCGAGTTCCAGGGGATGAACCCCGACGCGCTCACCGAGATGGCCGTCTCGAAGATCATCACGCTGACCTCGACCTACGACCACCGGATCATCCAGGGCGCGGAGTCCGGCGACTTCCTGCGCCGGCTGCACGGCCTGCTGCTGGGCGAGGACGGCTTCTACGACCAGGTCTTCCGGTCGCTGCGCATCCCCTACGAGCCGGTGCGCTGGATGCCGGACGTGCGGATCACGCGCGAGGGGCAGATCGACAAGGAAGCCCGGGTCATCGAGGTCATCGAGTCCTACCGGCGCAACGGCCACCTCATGGCCGACACCGACCCGCTCGAGTTCAAGGTCCGCACGCACCCCGACCTCGACATCCTCGAGCACGGGCTGACTCTCTGGGACCTCGACCGGCTCTTCCCCGTCGGAGGCTTCGCCGGCGAGCGGCTGATGCCGCTGCGCGACATCCTCGGCGTCCTGCGCAACTCCTACTGCCGCACCGTGGGCGTGGAGTACATGCACATCACCGACCCCGAGGAGCGCGAGTGGCTCCAGCAGCGGGTCGAGGTCAAGCACGAGCAGCCCGACCGCGAGAAGCAGAAGCACGTGCTGGGCCGGCTCAACGCCGCCGAGGCGTTCGAGACGTTCCTGCAGACCAAGTACGTCGGCCAGAAGCGATTCTCGCTCGAGGGTGGCGAGTCGGTCATCCCGATCCTGGACGAGGTGCTGATCGCCGGCACCGACCACGGTCTGGACGAGGTCGCCATCGGCATGGCCCACCGCGGCCGGCTCAACGTGCTGGCCAACGTGCTCGGCAAGAGCTACGCGAAGATCTTCGGCGAGTTCGAGGGCAACATGGACCCGGGCAGCGTCCAGGGGTCCGGCGACGTG
>DASYGS010000020.1:0-65538 GCA_035999465.1 Blastococcus sp.
AGGGCGTCGACGTCGTAGCTGAGCTCGCGCCGGGTGTCCTCGATCTGACGGCGGATGACGTCCGGGTCACTGGTGGTCATGTCTGCGACTCCTTGCGGTCTGGGGGTCAGTGGGGCTTGAGGGCGCCGGGAACCTGCTGGAGGGTTTCCACCGTCCGCTCGGGCTTCGGGTTGACCTGCTGGAACTTCGTGCGGCCCATGGAGTAGGTCACCGCGCCGATGACGCCCCAGAGGACGGCGACGATCAGTGCGGCGAGGCCGGCGTCCATGACGTTCTCGAGGGCCCACCAGAGCGCGAACGACAGGAACATCAGCACCATGTAGCCGGCGAACCCGGCGGCGCCGAACAGGCCGGCGCCCTGACCGGCCTTCTTCGCCTCGGCCTTGACCTCGACCTTGGCCAGCTCGAGCTCCTGGCGCAGAAGGGTCGAGAGGTCCTTGGTCACCTCGCCGATCAGCTCCCCGACCGAGGTGCCCTCGACCTCGGGGTGGCCGTCGGCGGTGGTCGGCCCCCCGAGCTTGTCGCTGATCGACTCGGTGGGTGGGTAGTCGGCGGCGTAGTTCTGCACACCCGGTTCCGGGTAGGCCGCAGGGGTGGCTCCGGAGTAGGGGGAGCTCATGTCAGCCCACCCCGCCCGGGCGGCGCGCCGGGTCGTCCCAGCCGGCGGGGGAGGCCGGCGGCACGATGCTGCCGGCGGGGGGCACGGTGCCGTACGGCGGCGGAGGCAGCGGTGCGCCCGTGCCCGGGGCGGTGCTCGGCATGACCGGCGGAACGGACTCGCCGGACACGGCGTCGGAGAAGGTCGCGTCGCTGTAGGCCGGTGCCGGGTCGACGTAGTTGCTCTGGCCCCGGTAGCCGGGGGCCGCGCCGTTCCCCGACGGGCCGGAGTCGCTGTGCGCGGCCTTGACGCCGCTGGTCAGCCGGCCGGCGAGGATCCCCGCCGCGGCCGCGCCGAGCAGGAAGACGCCGGGCTTGCGGCGGGCGAAGCTGCGCACCTCGTCGAGCAGTTCGGCCGGCTCGCGGTGCTGCAGCTTGCTCGCGAGGCCCTCGACCATGCCGGACGCCTGCTGGAGCAGGTCGCGGGCCGGGCCGGGGGCCCCGTCGCTGGTGCCGTCGGCGAGCCCGCGCAGCTCCTGCGCGAGGGAGGTGAGGCTGCCGGCGGCCTTCTGCTGCTGGGTCACGGCCTGGTCGCGCAGCTGCGTGCGGCCCTGGTCGAGCAGGTCCTTGGCCTGGCGCTGCGTCTCCTGGGCGACCTCCCGGGCCTGGTCGGTCGCGGTCGAGGCGACCTGGCTGCCGGCCTGGACGGCGGTGTCCTTGACGTTCTGGGCCTCGCCCATGGCGACGTCCTTCGTTACCTCGGCGCGGTGGGTGGTGGGCGGGGAACCCGTGCCCGCGGTGGCGGGGATCGGGGTGTCGATGGAGTGAGTCATCGGTCCTCCTCGGCATTCGTCTCGACGGCAGGTCGGCGCGCTCTGGGCGCGCGGAACCAGGCGCATGCATGCGCCACGGTTCCGAGCGGGTCAGGCGTCCGGGATTGCGACAGGTAGCTGCATCCGGCCCCGGCTTCTTCAGGGCACGCCGTGAGCCCCCGGTACCCCGATCGGGTCGGGGCCGAAACGGAAACGACCGTTCAACCCGACCAGCGGAAGCGTGGCGGTCGTCGCTCGGTGAACGCCGCCACACCCTCGGCGAGCTCGCCGCCGGTGATCGTCTCGAGATACCAGCGCGCCACCTCGGCCTCACCGTCTCCGCCGGAGGTCAGTGCCGCGACGACGTCCTTCGTCGCCCGCTGGGTCAGCGCCGACCGGCTCGCGAGGACGGCGGCGAAGCGGCGCACCTCCTTCTCGAGCCCGTCCGCGGGGACGACCCGGTCGACCAGGCCGCTGCGCAGCGCGGTCTCCGCGTCGACGAGTTCGCCGCTGAACAGCAGGTACTTCGTCATCGACGGGCCGACGAGGTCGATGAGCGTCTTCGTTGAGGCCGGCGTGTAGACGATCCCGACCTTCGCCGGGGTGACCCCGAAGACGCCGGACGGGTCGGTGAAGCGCAGGTCGCAGCAGGTGGCGATCTCGACCCCGCCGCCGATGCAGTGCCCGCGGATCATCGCGATCGTCGGCTTCGGGAAGTCGCGCAGCGCGGCCTGTGCGGCCAGGTTGTCCCGCCGGACGTCGGCCATGGGGTCGGCCGGGTCGGGGCCGCTGAGCAGGTCGGAGATGTCCGCGCCCGCGCAGAAGCTCGGGCCCGCCCCGGTCACGACCAGCACGCGCACCGCCGCGTCGTCGGCGAGACCGGCCAGGACGCCGGGCAGGGCGGCCCACATCGCGGCCGTCATCGCGTTGCGCTTCGCGGGCCGGTCGATCGTCAGCACCGCGACGTCGCCGTCCCGGGTGACGGGCAGGAACTCGCTCATCCCAGGTTGCTCGTGCCGAAGGTGTCACAGGCGTTCGGGTCGCCGGACCTGTAGCCGGTGGAGAACCACCTCTGCCGCTGCGCCGAGGTGCCGTGCGTGAAGCTGCTCGTGTCCACGTGGCCGGAACCGAGGTTGCGCTGGATGTAGTCGTCACCGATCCGGGACGCCGCGTCGAGCGCCCGGGAGAGGTCGTCGGGGGTGATGTCGGCGATCAGCGGGTGCCCGGAGGTGTCGGGCACGGTCTCGGCGTGGTCGGCCCACACCCCGGCGTAGCAGTCGGCCTGCAGCTCGAGGCGCACCGAGCCGCTGGTCGGGCCGGTCGCGCCCGAGGTGCCCCTGCTCTCGGTGCCCAGCAGGTCCTGCACGGGGTGGCCGTACTCGTGCGCGATCACGTAGGCGTCGACGAACAGGCCACCCTCGGCGCCGAACTGCTGCTGCAGCGTGTCGAAGAAGCTCAGGTCGATGTAGACGAGCTTGTCCGCCGGGCAGTAGAACGGGCCCGTGCCGCTGGTGGCGCTGCCGCAGCCCGTCTGCGTCGAGCCGGAGAAGAACATCGTGTCGGTGTGGGTGTAGCGGCCGCCGAGCACCTGGCCCCAGTAGTCCTCGATCGAGTTGATGTCGGCCACCACCGCGCACTCGACGTGCGCGTTGGCGTCGCTGCCCGTGCGGCACTCCTGACTGAGCTGGGTGTTGTCCGCGGACTGCCCGGCCCCGATGGCCCCGAACCCGCCGGAGCCCCCCGAGCCGCCGCTGCTGCCGCCCCTGAGGACGTTGAGCAGGACGACGACGACCAGGCCCACCAGCCCGAGACCGCCGCCTCCGACGGCGATGCCGCGCCCGCCGAAGCCTCCGAAACCGCCCCCGCCGCCGCGCATGTCCTCGACACCGGACGTGTCGAGATCGGCGCCCTCGCTGTACCGCATGCCGCAGACGGTGCCATCGGCGTCGGGAGCGGCGCGAGCCGGGGAGCTCGTCCCCGGCCGCCCGCGCCGACCCGGCCCGGTGGCCTTAGATTCGGGGCATGCCCTTGGACGGTGAGTACGAGCCGAGCACGCAGCAGTGGGTCCGCGACCAGGTCGAGCGCTACGAGGCGACCGGTGGCCGGGAGGCCAACACACTGCGGGACCGGGGGATCCCGGTCGTCATCTTCAGCACCCGTGGCGCCAAGAGCGGCAAGGTGCGCAAGCAGCCGCTGATGCGCGTCGAGCACGACGGGGCCTACCTGATGGTGGGGTCCAAGGGCGGCGCCCCCGACGATCCCGCCTGGGTGGCCAACGTCCGCACGCACCCCGACCAGGTGACCGTGCAGGACGGTCCGGAGCCGTGGGACGGCGTCGCGCGGGAGCTCACCGGCGAGGAGAAGGCCCAGTGGTGGGAGCGGGCCGTGGCCGCCTTCCCCGACTACGCCGACTACCAGAAGAAGACCGACCGCGAGATCCCGGTCTTCCTGGTGACGCGCGCCGGCTGACCGCCCGGATCAGCGGCCGGGGTCGCCCGGAAGACCCCGGCCGAGGCCGGCCCCCCGGAACCGGGCGGCATCACCGCGCCAGCGAACGCTCCAGCCGGGCGGGCTCGTCCTCGACGCTGGCGTGCGGCCTGGGCATGAGCAGCAGCGCCACGAAGGAGACCACCGCGCAGCCGACGATGTACCACGAGATCCAGGTCGAGGAGCCCGTGCGGGCCAGGATCGCCGTCGCGATCAGCGGTGCCGGGCCGCCGGCGATGACCGATGCGAGCTGGTAGCCCAGGCCGGCGCCGCTGTAGCGGACCCCCGTGCCGAACGTCTCGGAGATCAGCGCGGCCTGCGGGCCGTACATGATGTCGTGCAGCACCAGCGACACGACGATCCCCAGCAGGATCAGCCCGCTCTCCTTGGAGTCGAGCAGGCTGTAGTAGGGGAACGCGAACAGGCCGACGAGCACGATCCCGGTGCCGTAGACCTTCCGCCGGCCGAAGATGTCGGAGAGGAACCCGAACAGCGGCACGCTGACGAACCCGATGGCCGCCGCGATGAGCGTGTCGTTGAGCAGGCTGTTCCGGTCGAGCTGGAGGTGTTTCTCCCCGTAGGCCAGCACGAAGGTGATGAACAGGTAGAACGGCGCCTGTTCGGCCATGCGGACGAAGGCCGACGTCAGGATCGCGCGCGGCTGCTTGCGGATGACCTCCAGCACCGGCTGCTTCACCACCGTCTGCTCCTTGCGCAGACGGGTGAACTGCGGCGTCTCGAGCACGGCGAGCCGCACGTAGAAGCCGATGCCGACCAGGATGACGCTGATCAGGAACGGGATGCGCCAGCCCCACGTCTCGAAGCCGTGCGCTCCCGCAGCGCCCGAGACGATCCGGACGGCGAGGGTGGACAGCAGCAGGCCGATCGGCACACCGAGCTGCGGCAGGCTGGCCATGAAGCCGTGACGGCGGCGCGAGCCCCACTCCATGGACATCAGCACCGAGCCGCCCCACTCGCCGCCCACCCCGATGCCCTGCACGATCCGCAGGACGGTGAGCAGGATCGGCGCCCACACGCCGATCGTGGCGTAGCCGGGCAGCACGCCCATGAGCGCGGTCGCGGCACCCATCAGGCTCAACGTCATGATCAGCGCGGCCTTGCGGCCCACGCGGTCGCCGTAGTGCCCGAAGATCGCCGCGCCCACCGGGCGGGCGGCGAAGCCGACGAACTGCGTGGAGAAGGCGAACAGCGTGCCGGCCAGGACCGACTCTCCCGGGAAGAAGACGGCGGGGAAGACCAGCGCGGCCGCCGTGCCGTAAAGGAAGAAGTCGTACCACTCGATCGTCGTCCCGATCGTGCTGGCGACGGCGGCCTTCGTCCGCTGCGAACGGACGACGGCGGCGGCGTTCCCCGGCCCCGCGGAACCTGCCTCGTTCACGTGCGTGCTCATCGGAGAGCTCCCTCCCGGCGGGTCGACGGACGACGACGACGTGCCCTCGCCACGTTGCGCCCCGAACCGTTCCGCGTCAAAACGAAGCCGACGGTCAGGGCAGTGCGGCGGACAGTTCCTCGATCGCCGCGGCCACGTGGCGGGGGAACTCGGTGAACGGGGTGGCGGACACGTCGCGGCGGGCGCCTCGGCCGCGCCATGCCCAGGTGCCCACGACCCGGCCGTCGCTGACCACCGTCGGGCGGAACATGCCGTTGTTGCCGGGGACGATGTGGTCGGCGTGCGCCGGGTCCAGCACGGCGCCGCGGTCGGCGTAGCCCAGGACGAACTCGTCGAAGCCCGGCAGCAGGAAGACCCCGCGGGCCTCGGTGCGCACGGCCGCGAGGAGGTCGGCCGTCTCCGGTGCCAGGAGGTACTCGACCCTGTCGACCTCGAGGCGGGTCAGGTGCGGCGCCGCGACGGCCAGGCCGGCGCGCACGTCGCCCAGGGGCAGACCGGCCCAGCGCGCCAGGTCCTGGACCGAGGCGGGGCCGTGGCCGGTGAAGTAGCGCAGCGCGAGCTCGCCCAGCGCCTCGGTGCGCTCCCGCGGCGGTGCCGGCGGCGCCCACTCGTCGAGCAGGACGAACAGCTGCTGCCCGGTGTCGGTGGGGCCGAGACAGAGCGTGCCGGTCTGGGCGAGGTACCAGAGCAGGTGGTAGCCGCGCTGCCCGGAGACGTCCACGCCACCGTCGGCCAGCGCGGCGAGCAGCGCGTCACGGCGCAGCCTCCCGCCGCCCGCCAGCACCCCGACGGTGATCGCCCGGGCACGCTCGGCGTCCGCGTCGGTCAGCCCGAGGCGCTCCCGGCGCCCCGCCGCGCCCTTCAGCACCCGGGGACCCAGCAGGTCCAGCAGCCACCGCAGGTCGTCGGTCGCGACCAGGTGCAGGGTGCCGCGCACCGGCCACGAACGGACGACGTCGCCGGCGTCGAGCGCCGCCTCCACCGCCTCCCGCCGCCGGCCGGCCGTGCGCAGCGCGACCGAGATGAGCGCACCCGGATAGTCCTGCCCCTGGACGGCGGTCAGCGCCCGCACCGCATCGGCGGCGGTCGGGTGCGCCGGCCCGGCGAGCCGCTGGGCCACCAGGCGGAGCAGCCCGAGCTCGCTCGACGAGGTCACGCTCCCACCGTGGCAGGCAGGTATGACAGCCGTCGAGGACCGGAACTCGAACGTGCGCCGGCATCGGTGATGAGGCGGGATCGGCCGGGTATCCGTGCGCCGGGCACGACCACGAGGGGGCATACATGAATCGGCTGTCCGGACGCCGCGTCATCGTCACCGGCGGTGCGCAGGGCATCGGTGCGGCGATCGTCCGCACGTTCGCCGCCGAGGGCGCCTCGGTCATGGTGCTCGACGGCTGCGCCGAGGCGGCGGCCCTGCTGGCCGAAGAGGCCGGGGGAGGGGCCTACGTCGTCGACCTCACCGATGCCCGCGCCACCCGCGACGCCATGGAGCACGCGACCGACCGGCTCGGCGGCCTCGACGTGCTGGTCAACAACGCCGGTGTGATGCGCTTCAGCGCGCTGCTGGACATGGAGTCCTCCGACCTGGGCGAGGTCTTCGACATGGGCACCCGCACGATGCTGATCACCACGCAGCTCGCCGCCCGGGCGATGATCGGCTTCCGGACGCCGTCCGGCGAGTGCGTGGGCAAGATCATCAACGTGGCCGGCACCTCCGGGACGGGCGGCGGCGGGCCGGCGCACTTCGCCGCGTCGAAGGCCGCCGTCATGGCGCTGACCCGTGCCGCGGCCCACGAGCTCGGCGCGCACGGCATCACCGTGAACTGCCTGTGTCCCGGGTACGTGCTCGACCGGCGTGAGATGGCCGGCGCAGGCCGCGGGCACGTGGCCGAGTGGTCGGCCCTGTCGCCGCTCGGCCGGCTGGGTGAGCCGCAGGACGTCGCCCGCGCCGCCCTCTTCCTCGCCTCCAGCGATTCCGACTACCTGACCGGTGACGCGCTGAACGTCGCGGGCGGGATGTCGTTGCACTGACAGACTGGCCCCGTGCGAGCCGAGGACTGGGACGAGCGTTACGCCGCGAGCCAGCAGTGGTCGGCGGAGCCGAACAGGCTGATCGCCGAATTGCTGGACGGCGTGCCACCGGGGAACGCGGTCGACCTGGCCGCGGGCGAGGGGCGCCACGCGCTGTGGCTGGCCCGCCTCGGCTGGCGGGTGACCGCGGTCGACTTCTCCGACGTGGGGCTGCGCCGGGGCCGCGAGCAGCCCGGGAGTGACCGGGTGAGCTGGGTGACCGCCGACGTCCTCACCTGGTCGGCGCCCCCGGCGAGCCTGGACCTGGTGCTGGTCGCCTATCTGCACCTTCCCGAGGCCGACACCCTCGACCTGTTCACCCGCGCGGTCGGCTGGCTGCGGCCCGGTGGCCGGCTGCTCGTGCTCGGCCACGACGTCGCCAACATCGAGCACGGGGTCGGCGGCCCGCAGGAGCCGGCGATCCTGCACAGCGTCGAGCGCCTGGCGCCGGTCGCCGACCTGCTCGACGTCGACCGCCTCGAGCAGGTCCGCCGCGAGACCCCGGCCGGCACCGCCCTCGACACCCTGCTCTGGGGACGCCGCCGCGCCTGACCCGCGGCTCAGCCGGGCTGCTTCAGGTGCCGGTCGAAGAACTCGACGATCCGCCGGTGGGCGTCGCGGGCGGCGGCCTCGTCGAACACCTCGCCGGAGAAGCGCCCCAGGACGGCCATCAGCCTCGGCAGGTCCGCCGGGTCGTGGTCGTTGATGAAGCCGTGGGCGGCGCCCTCGTAGGTCCTGATGTCGTGGTCGACGCCGACGGCGGTCAGGATCCGCTCGAGCTTCTCGGCGGTACCGCGGTTGGCGGGATCCTTCGTGCCGTAGCTGCCGACCAGCGGGCAGCTCCTCGCCAGCGACTGCTCGGTGTACACCCGCTTCGTCGCGGTGCCGTAGTTGACGCTCGCCGCGTCGAACCCGCGGTCGAGGGCGAGCAGCAGGGCGAACCCGCCGCCCATGCAGAAGCCGATCACCCCGACCCGGCCGGTGCAGTCGGAGCGCTCGAGCAGGTGCAGGCGGCAGGCCTCGACGTCGTCGAAGGTGCGGCCCTGCCCGGCCCGGACGTCCCGGATCATCCGCACGAGGCACGTCGACCGGCGGCCGCCGCGGAACAGGTCGGGGGCCAGGGCGAGATAGCCAGCCGCGGCCAGCCGGTCGGCCTGGTTGCGCAGGTCGTGGCTCATCCCGACGACGTCGTGCAGGACCACCACCCCCGGCCAGGGCCCGTCGCCCCCGGGCACGGCCAGGTAGGCGGGAAGGGCGCCGTCCGGAGCGGGCACGCGCACCAGGGGAGGCATGACGTGCACCCTCCGGCGTCGTCCCGGCCCCGGGCAGGGCCGAAAGTCTCCACCCCCGCGGACGCCGGACGAGAGGTCCGCCCGGGAGGACCGTTGGTCCCTGGGGCGGATGCCGGGCGGCAGTGACCATCGAACCCGTGACGAACCCCTGGCCGGCCACGGGCACGGCAGCGACGGTGCCCATCGCGGTGCAGGTGACGGGGCAGGCGCCGCCGGAGACCGCGGAGTACGCCGAGGAGCGGGTGCGGGCGGCCCTCCAGGTCGCGCGCCGGCCGGTGCTGCACGCCCGGGTCCGCGTCACCCGGCACCCCGACCCCAGCCTCGAGCGGCCGGTGGTGGCCGCCGCGAACGTCGACGTCGACGGCCGGTTCGTGCGGGCGCAGGTGACGGCGCCCACCGCTCACGAGGCCCTGGACCTGCTGCACGACCGGCTGCAGCGGCGGCTCCGGCACGACCTGGAGCGTGCGGTCGGCCACTGGGAGGACCGGCGGCCCCGCCACGCCCAGGGCGAACCGCACGAGTGGCGGCACGGGGACGAGCCCTCGCACCCGCGGCCGTACTTCCCGCGCCCGGCCGACGAGCGGCAGATCATCCCGCACACGTCGGTGACGGCGGACCCCTGCGACCTGGACCAGGCGGCGTTCGACCTGAACGTCATGGACTTCGACTTCCACCTGTTCACCGAGGCCGGCACCGGGCTCGACAGCGTGCTGTACCGGGCCGGCCCCACCGGGTACCGGCTGGCGCAGGTCGATCCCCGGCCCGAGGACCTGGCGCCGCACTCGCTCGCCGTCACCGTCAGCGAGCAGCCGGCGCCGGCACTGTCGGTCGCCGAGGCCGTGGACCGCATGGCCGTGTGGGACCGCCCCTTCCTGTTCTTCCTCGACGGCGACCGTGGGCAGGGTGCGTTGCTCTACCACCGCTACGACGGGCACTACGGGCTGGTCAATCCGGCGCGACCGGGTTCCGGCGGAGTGGTGTAGGCCGGACCACGAGGCCGCCGTCGGCGCCCGGGACGACGGCGGTGCCCCGGCGCCCGTCCAGCTGCGCCCGCAGCCACGCGACGTCCTCGTCCGGAGCGCGCTGCAGGCGCATCTGATGGGCGCGCAGGACGGTCATGCGCAGCTCGACCAGCCGTCCGCTCTCCGGAGCCAGGCCGGCGACGTAGGCGATCCTCAGCTCCGGGCGGTACTCCTCGTAGCCGCCGATCCCCTCGTAGTCGTCGACGAAGTCGCCGCAGCCGTAGAGCACCAGCCGGTCCCGGTACACCTCGATCGGCCGCGGATGGTGCGAGGAGTGGCCGTGCACGACGTCGACCCCGCCCTCGATCAGCCGGTGGGCGAACCGGACCTGCTCGTCGGTCGCGGCGTAGCCCCAGTTGGAGCCCCAGTGCACCGAGACGATCACGACGTCGCCGGGCCGTCGCAGCTGCCGCGCCTGCAGGGCCACGTCGTCCGCGGTGGCGGGGGAGAGGGAGGGCAGCAGCCGGACGCCGGGGCGCCGCTGCGCCGCCGACCAGGACGGGGGTATCCCGCTGGACGCCGCGCCCACCGCGAGCACCAGCACCCGGTGGTCGTCGTCCACCGGGACGATCGCCGGCCGGCGGGCGGCGGCGAGGTCGGCTCCGGCCCCGGCCGTGCGCAACCCGGCGCCGGACAGCACCCGGAGGGTCTCGGTCAGCCCGCGGACGCCGAAGTCGAGGACGTGGTTGTTCGCCAGCACGCAGACGTCCGGGCGCACCGCCTCCAGGCACGGCAGGTTCGCCGGGCTCATCCGGTAGCAGACCTCCTTGCCCGGGGCGAAGTCCGCCGACCGGGTCACGCTCGTCTCGAGGTTGACGATCCGGGCGGCCGGCGCGGCGTCGTCGAGCACCGCCAGTGCGTCCCCCCACGGCCACGCGGGGGGCACCGGCCGGGGGATGCGCCCGTGTACCTCCTCCGCCAGGCGCACGTAGGTGCGCGCGTCCCGGACGCTCTCCTCGCGCACCTCCGGGAAGCCCGGGTGCGCCAGGATCTGGTCGATCCCCCGCCCGAGCATCACGTCACCGCAGAGGAAGACGGGGAGCAGGCCCTCGCGCACGGCGTCAGCCGTCCGGCTGCGGCCCCGCGCCCCCGTGGGCGACGAACCAGTCGCGCGCCAGGGCCGCCGCCGCCTCCAGCGTGCCGGGCTCCTCGAACAGGTGGGTGGCGCCGGGCACCACGGACAGCCGCTTCTCGCAGCGCAGCCGCTGCCGTGCCTCCTCGTTCAGCTGCAGGACGACGTCGTCCCGGCCGCCCACGATCAGCAGCGTCGGCGCGCGCACGTCGGCGAGGCGGGCTCCCGCGAGGTCGGGCCGGCCGCCGCGCGACACCACGGCGGCGACGTCGGCCCCCGGCTCGGCGGCGGCCCACAGTGCGGCGCCGGCCCCGGTGCTGGCGCCGAACCAGCCGATCGGGAGGGTCGGCCATCCCGGCTGGGTCCGCACCCAGGCGGTGACCTCGGTCAGCCGTCCGGCCAGGAGTTCGATGTCGAACACCGACGCCCGGCTCACCTCCTCGACCGGGGTGAGCAGGTCGAACAGCAGGGTTGCCAGGGCCGCCTGCTGCAGCACCGCGGCGACGTAGCGGTTGCGCGGGCTGTGCCGGCTGCTGCCGCTGCCGTGGGCGAAGACGACCAGCCCGCGGGCGTGCGGGGGAACGGTCAGGTGGCCGGCCAGACGGACCGCGCCGGCCGTCACGCCCACCTCCTCGTCGCGCACCGGCGGCGCGTCGTCGGCGGGGCCGGCCGGGTGGGCGGCCCGCTCGAGGAGTTCCACCACCTCCTCGTCCTGGGTGGCCCGGAAGTCCACGTAGAACTGCCCCACGGCGCCGAAGTCGCGGGGGGTCTCCAGGCAGATCAGTTCGTCGACGTCGGAGCCCAGCTGACGGGCGGTGTCGCGCGCGCAGACCGGCACGGCGAGCACGATCCGTGCCGCGCCCAGCGCGCGGGCGACGGCGCAGGCGGCACGGGCGGTCGAGCCGGTCGCGATCCCGTCGTCGACGAGGACGGCGGTGCGGCCGGCGAGCGGCACCCGGGGCCGGCCGCCGCGGAATCGCTCCACCCGGCTGTCCAGCTCGGTCCGCTCCCGCCGTTCTGCCTCGGCGAGCTCGGCGGGGGTCACGCCCGCGAGGCCGACCACCCGCTGGTTGACCACGAGGACGCCGCCCTCGCCGACGGCGCCCATCGCGAGCTCGTGCTGGAACGGCACGCCGACCTTGCGGACGACGATGACGTCGAGCGGTGCGCCGAGTGCGTCGGCCACCTCGGCCGCCACGGGCACGCCGCCGCGCGGCAGCCCCAGGACGACGACGTCCTGCCCGCGCAGCTTCTCCAGCCGCAGGGCGAGGCGCCGCCCGGCGTCACTCCGGTCGCGGAACCGCACGGCGCACCTCCGGCACGGCTCGGGGTCGGTCCGGTGTCGATGGTGGGAGGACGGCGGAGTGGGCGACAGGGTGGCGCGACCCCGCCTCAGGGCCCTTGGTCCCTGGCCGCCGCGGCCTCCGCACGCTTTCCTGTGAGGACGCACGCGGAGACGGGCAGAACCGTCCCGCGATCTGCAGCGGGGCACTCAGTCACCACTGCCGCCCGAGCGGCAGCACGCACCGGAGGATCGTCCATGCCCCTGACCGCGCTCGCCACCGTGCACGACCCCAGCGTGCGTTCCGCCGTCCTGCGGCTCGCGGACGAGTTCCCGGAGCTGGGGCCACGCTCGATCGTGCTCGTGGCCAACACCTGCCGCGAGGAGCTGCGGGGGTCGCCGGACGGCGCGCTGCCCGAGCTGGTCGAGCGGCTGGCGCGGCAGCGGCTGCGGGTGTCCCTCCCCGAGGCCGAGGGCGTGCGCTGCTGCGGATGACTGCCGCCCGGTAACCCGGTTGCCCGGACGGGGAAGATGTCCGGGTGGGCTACGTCGACGTGACCGGGGTGCGGCACACCCTTCCCGACGGGCGGGTGCTGCTGGACGACGTCAACTTCCGCGTCGGCGACGGCGTCTGCGCGGCCCTGGTCGGTGAGAACGGCGCGGGCAAGACGACGCTGCTCCGGATCATCGCCGGCGATCTGACGCCCGAGGCCGGTTCCGTTGCCCGCGTCGGCGGCCTCGGGGTGATGCGGCAGTTCATCGGCTCGGTCCGCGACGACACGACGGTGCAGCAGCTGCTGGTCGATCTGTCGCCGCCCGCCGTCCGTGCGGCGTGGGACGCCGTCGAGGCCACCGAGCTGGCTCTGATGGAGACCGACGACGAGCGCAGCCAGATGGCCTATGCGGAGGCGCTGGCGCACTGGGGCGACGCCGGCGGCTACGACGCGGAGGTCACCTGGGACACCGTGGCGGTGGCCGCGCTGGGCGTGCCCTACGAGCGCTGCAAGTACCGCGAGCTGACCACGCTCTCCGGCGGCGAGCAGAAGAGGCTGGCCCTGGAGGCGCTGCTGCGCGGCCCCGACGAGGTGCTGCTGCTCGACGAGCCCGACAACTACCTCGACGTGCCCGGCAAGCGATGGCTGGAGGAGCGGCTGCTGGAGAGCCGCAAGACCGTGCTGTTCGTCAGCCACGACCGCGAGCTGCTGGCCCGGGTCGCCGACCGCGTCGTCACCGTCGAGGGCGGCACCGCCTGGGTGCACGGGGGCGGTTTCGCCAGCTACGCCGACGCGAGGACGGCGCGCCACGACCGCATGGCCGAGGTGCGGCGGCGGTGGGACGAGGAGCACCAGCGGCTGGTCGACCTGGTGCGCACGCTGCAGCAGCAGGCGGCCAACTCGCCGGACATGGCGTCCCGGTACTCGGCGATGCAGACCCGGCTGGCCAAGTTCGAGGCCGCGGGGCCGCCGCCGGACCGGCCGCCGGAGCAGAAGGTGGCCATGCGGCTGCGCGGTGGCCGCACCGGGGTCCGGGCGGTGATCGCCGAGGGGCTGGAGCTGTCGGGGCTGATGAAGCCCTTCGACACCGAGATCTGGTACGGCGACCGGGTCGGCGTCCTCGGTGCGAACGGGGCCGGGAAGTCGCACTTCCTGCGGCTGCTGGCCGGCCAGCCGGTGGCGCACACCGGCGGGTGCCGGCTGGGGGCGCGCGTCGTCCCCGGGTTCTTCGCCCAGACCCACGCCCATCCGGAGTGGCAGGACCGGACGCCGGCCGACCTGCTCTGGCACGGCGAGCCGGGCCGGCCCGGCGTCGACCGCGGCCGGGCCATGGCCGCGCTGCGCCGGTACGGGCTCGCCGATCAGGGCGACCAGTTGTTCCGGAGCCTGTCGGGTGGCCAGCAGGCGCGGTTCCAGATCCTCCTGCTGGAGCTGTCCGGGGCCACCCTGCTGCTGCTCGACGAGCCGACCGACAACCTCGACGTGCTCTCGGCCGAGGCGCTGGAGGAGGCGCTGGCCGCGTTCGACGGCACCGTCCTCGCGGTCACCCACGACCGCTGGTTCGCCCGCTCCTTCGACCGGTTCCTGGTGTTCGGCGCCGACGGCCGGGTCTACGAGTCGGTCGAGCCGGTGTTCGAGGAGACGCGGGTGCAGCGGGCCCGCTGAGGGTCGGTTCGACGAGTGTCGGTCCCGGTCACCCCGTCTGCTGCATCCGCGCCAGGCGGCCGAACACGTCGGGGCCGATGCGGAGCCCCTCGTCGGCGGAGACGGCGGGGAAGACGGAGATGTCGAAGACGTCGTTCCACTCGAACTCGACCTCCATGATCGAGGCGATCGAGTCGGCGGCGAACGTGGTGACCACCTGGTAGTCGCCCGACACGGGCCAGTACTCGGAGATCAGCGTGATCCCGTCCGGGTACTTCCAGGCCGCACGGCGCATCAGCGCGGCGTCCCGCTCGGCGGCGGGTACGGAGGGACGGAAGCGCAGCAAGCCGACGAATTCCATGGGATCCCCCAATGCTGGATCGAGTGCGGATCCCGTCGACGCTAGCGACGAGCCGCACCCGCGCTCAGGGTCGTTGGCCCCCGCGCGGCGGAGGGTGGGACAGTCAGCCGAAGGTGCGCCCCTCGCCGCGGTAGGTCGGGACGGCGCCGGTCAGCGCGTCCCCCTGCAGCAGGTGCAGGACGTCGACGTGCTCGCCGAGCTCCCCGGCCTTGGCGTGGCGGAACCACACACGGTCGCCGATCCGGAGGTCAGCGGCGCCGGGGCCCCGCAGCGGCGTCTGCACCTCACCGGCGCCCTCGGTGCCGAGCAGGTGTAGCCCCGCCGGATAGGTCGGCGTCGGGAGCCGGTCGGCGCCCGCCGGCCCGGAAGCGATCCAGCCCCCGCCCGCGACGGTCACCGTGTCGGGGGCCGGGCGGCGGGTGACCGGCACCGCGTAGAACGTCGCCGGCCGCGACGCGAAGGCGCGGTAGCCGTCGAAGAGCACGGGGCAGTACAGCCCCGACCCCGCCGCGACCTCGGTGACGACGCCCTCCGCCGCCGTGCGCTCGACGCTGCCGGTGCCCCCGCCGTTGACGAACTCGAGGGGCGCGATCGCCGACACGGCGGCGACGACCGCGGCCCGCCGGGCTGCCAGCTCGCGCGCCGAGCGGGCCTGCATGCCGCGCACCGCCAGCCCGCGCAGCGGCCGGCCGGGCGGCGCGTCCTGGATGCCGGCGATCTGCGCCTCGTAGGCCATGAGCCCGACGAGGGTGAAGCCCCGTCGGCCGGCCACCACCCGGGCGAGGGCGGCGGCGTCGGCCGGGTCGTGGACGGGGGAGCGGCGGACGCCCAGGTGCAGCCGCCCTCCGGCGGCCCGCAGCGAGGCGTCGACGTCGAGGCAGACCCGCACCCCGGGACGGCGCTCCGGCGGGACGACGCTGTCGACGAGGTCGAGCTGGTCGGCCGAGTCGATCATCAGGGTCACCCGCGCGGCCGGGGCGTCGTCGGCGAGCAGCAGCCGCAGCGCCGTCCGGTCGGCGGACGGGTAACCGACCACGACGTCGTCGCTCACCGGGTCCTCGCCCCCGGCGAGCCAGAGCGCCTCGGCGAGGGAGTAGGCGAGCACCCCGGCGAACCCCGGCCGGCCCAGCACGCGGCGCAGCACCGCCCGGCAGCGCACCGACTTGCTGGCCACCCGGACGGGCGTGCCGCCGGCTCTCCGGCGCAGGTCGTCGGCGTTGGCGTCGAGGGCGTCGAGGTCGAGCACCGCGCACGGCGGGTCGAGGTCGGCGGTCGCCCGGTCGAGCCGGGCCGGAGCCTGCGCGGCCGTGCGGTCGGGGGACGGCATGCTCATGAGGCGCAGCGTGCTGGGCGGGAACGACCGGGTCAACCGACCGGGCCGTTGACCTCGGCAGTTCCTACCCGGCAGGCTGCCTGCGCCGATGACGAGGGAGGCTGCGTGTCCGGAGGGGCCGTGCGAAGCGGAGAGCGCACCAGGTGGCGCAACTGGGCGGGCAACCAGCGTGCCGCCGTGGAGGCCGTGCACCCCGCCTCGGCCGGTGAGGTGGCCGCCGTCCTGACCGAGGCGCGGGACGCGGGCCGGCGGGTGCGGCCGATCGGCAGTGGCCACTCGTTCACCGGCATCGGCCGGCCCGAGGACATCCAGCTCGTGTGCGACGAGCTGGCCGGGGTCGAGGAGGTCACCGACGACGGGCTCGTCACGGTCGGGGCGGGGACGCCGCTGCACCGGCTCAACGCCGAGCTCGCCCGCCGCGGCTGGTCGCTGACCAACCTGGGCGACATCGACCGGCAGACCGTGGCCGGTGCCCTCGCGACCGGCACCCACGGCACCGGCGCGCGCTTCGGCGGACTGGCCACGCAGGTGCGCGGACTGGAGCTGGTCACGCCGGCGGGCGAGGTGCTCGCCTGCGATGCGGCCCGGCACCCGGAGGTCTTCACCGCGGCCCGCGTCGGCCTGGGCGCCCTCGGCGTGGTCACGCGGGTGACCCTGCAGGCCGAGCCGGCCTTCGCGCTGCATGCCGTCGAGGGGCCCGGCACGCTCACCCGGGCGATCGAGGACTTCGACCACCTGATGAGCTCCACCGACCACGTCGAGTTCTACTGGTTCCCGCACACCGACGCGATCCTGCTCAAGTGCAACACCCGGGTGCCGTTGGACGAGGGGCTCGATCCGCTGTCCCGCTGGCGCGCCGTGTGGGACGACGAGGTGCTCGCCAACGTCGCGTTCGCCGGCGTGATCGCGGCCGGCCGCCGGGTTCCCGCGCTGGTGCCCCCGCTGGCCCGCTTCTCGGCCAGGGCGCTGGCTCCCCGCGCCTTCACCGACCACTCGCACCGGGTGTTCGTCAGCCGCCGCCGCGTCCGCTTCCTGGAGATGGAGTACGCGGTGCCGCGCGCCGCCGCGCCGGAGGTGCTCACCGCCCTGCGCCGGGTGCACGAGTCCAACAACTGGCGTGCGGCCTTCCCGGTCGAGGTCAGGCTCGCGGCCGGCGACGACATCCCGCTGTCGACGGCGTCGGGGCGCGACACCGCCTACATCGCCGCGCACGTGCCGGCGGGCACCGACCCGGGCCGCTGGTTCACCGCGCTCGAGGAGATCGCCGGCGCGGTGGGCGGCCGGCCGCACTGGGGAAAGCTGCACGGGCTGGACGCGACCACGCTCCGCGAGCGTTATCCGCGGTTCGGGGAGTTCACCGCCCTGCGCGACCGGCTCGACCCGACGGGCGTGCTGAGCAACGCCTATCTCGACCGCGTGCTCGGGCCGGTCGGCGTCCCACCGCGGCAGGCCTGAGATGGACCCCGGGCCGGTGCTCGCCGGCCCCCCGCCGGCCGCGGCGGACGAGCCGGCCGAACGCGTCGGCCGCGGCTGGACCACCCGGTTCGCGCTGGCCTGGCTCGGACTGTGGGCGGCGCAGCTCGCGCCCGTGCAGTTGTTACTGCCACTGCAACTTGCCGACGCCGACCCCGCGCACAAGGTCCGTGACTTCGGGCTGGTCAACGGGGCCGCGGGCCTCGCGGCGCTGATCGCCCTCCCCGTCTTCGGCGCGCTCTGCGACCGCACCCGCAGTCGCTGGGGCCGGCGGCGGATCTGGGTGGCCGGCGGTGTGCTCGTCTACGTCGCCGGGCTGCTGCTGACGGCCGCCGCGGGCAGCTGGGGTGCAGTGGCTGCAACGTGGGTGGTCGCCCAGCTGGGCATGTACGCGGCGATGGCCGGTCTGACGGCCACCATCGCCGACCAGGTGCCGGCGGGGCAGCGGGGCGCGATCTCCGCCGCGATCTACGGCCCGCAGGCCGTCGGGATCGTCCTGGGCCTGGGGATCGTGGCGGCGCTGGGCGGCGCGACCGGCCCCGGGTACCGGGCGCTGGCGGTGCTGCTGGCGGCGACGGCGCTGCCGTGGGTGCTGCGGTCGCGGGACGCCGTCCCGACCGCCGGCCACCGCCCCCGCTCGCTGGCGTCCGCCCTGGCCGACACCTGGCGGGCACCGACCCGTCACCCCGACTACGCGTGGGCGTTCGGCGGCCGCCTGCTGGTCAATCTCGGCAATGCGCTGGGCACCACCTATCTCCTGTACTTCCTCACCGACGGGCTGCGGGTGGCCGACCCCGAGGGGTCGCTGCTCGTGCTCACGCTCGTCTACCTGGTCGCTACCGTGGCGGCGACCTGGGGCGGCGGCGTGCTCTCCGACCGGACCGGACGGCGGCGGATCTTCGTCGGCGGGGCGGCGGCGTTGCAGGCGATGGCCTGTGCCCTCCTGGTGGTCGCGCCGAGCTGGCCGAGCGCCCTGGTCGCGGGGCTGCTGCTCGGCGCGGGGTACGGCGCCTACACCTCGGTGGACCAGGCGCTGGTCACCCAGGTGCTGCCCGATGCGCGCGCCGTCGCCGGCGAGCTCGGCGTGATGAACGTGGCGGCGGTGGCCCCGCAGGCGCTCGCGCCCCTGCTGGCCGGCCTCGTCATCGCCGAGCTCGGCGGCTACGGCGTCCTGTTCGGCACCGCCGGCGTGATCACCGTCCTGGGGGCGGTGTCGGTGGCCCGGATCCGGTCGGTGCGCTGACTCACGCCGCGGGAGAGCCCCCGATCTCGTCGAGCTCCGCCAGCTCGCGCGGACCGAGCACCAGCGTCGAGGCCGCGAGGTTCTCCTCGAGGTGGGCGACCGAGCTCGTGCCGGGGATCAGCAGGACGTTCGGCGAGCGGGCCAGCAGCCACGCCAGCGCGACCTGCATCGGGGTGGCCTCCAGCCGGCGGGCGACCGTGTCCAGCGCCGCCGACTGCAGCGGGGTGAACCCGCCCAGCGGGAAGAACGGCACGTAGGCGATGCCCTCGCGGGCGAGCGCGTCGATCAGCGGGTCGTCGTTCCGGTGCACCAGGTTGTAGTGGTTCTGCACGCACGCGACGGGTGCGATGGCCCGCGCCTCGGCGAGCATCCCGGGCGTCACGTTGCTGACGCCGAGGTGCCGGACCAGGCCCTCCTGCTGGAGCGCGGCGAGGGTCTCGAACGGCTCGGCCAGCGAGCGCTCCTCGGGCTCGGCGAACCCCGGCAGGCGCAGGTTGACCGCGTCGATCGCGTCGATCCCGAGGCGGTCCAGGTTGTCGTGCACCGCCTGCCGCAGCTCGTCGGCCGAGAGGGCCTCCGGCCAGTGGCCGTCCGGCGTGCGGCGCGCGCCGACCTTGGTGACGAGGGTGAGGTGCTCCGGGTAGGGGTGCAGGGCCTCGCGGATGATCTCGTTGACCACGTACGGCCCGTAGTAGTCGCTGGTGTCGACGTGGTCGACGCCGAGCTCCACGGCCCGGCGCAGGACGGCGACGGCCTCGTCGCGGTCCTTCGGCGGCCCCATCACCCCGGGGCCGGCGAGCTGCATCGCGCCGTAGCCGATGCGGTGCACCGGCCGGTCGCCGAGCGGGAACTGGCCGGACGTGTCGGCGGTGGTCGTCATTCCTCGTCTCTACCCGGCCGTCGTCGCCACTGCGAATCGACCCGTCGTCGCCACTGCGAGAGCCGCGGTACCGCACCCGCGGCCGCGCTGCAGCGCGGCCGTGAGGACCCCGCGGCGGCTCGGGAGGGGTCAGGGTCGGAGGAGCACCTTCACCGCGCCGTCCTTCTTCTCGCGGAAGTTCATGTACGCCTGCGGTGCCTCCTCGAGCGGCACGTGGTGCGTGGCGAAGTCGTCCACACCGAGCGGGTCGTCGTCGGTGAGCAACGGGAGGATGTCGGGCACCCAGCGCAGCACGTTGGCCTGTCCCATGCGCAGCTGGATCTGCTTGTCGAACATGCGCATGAGCGGCAGCGGGTCGGTCGCGCCGCCGTAGACGCCGGAGAGCGAGATCGTCCCGCCGCGGCGCACCGCCTCGATCGCGGTGCCCACCGCCGCCAGCCGGTCGATGCCCGCGACCTGCATGACCTTCTCCATGATCGCGTCGGGAACGACCGCGGTCGCCTTCTGCGCGAGGGTCGCCAGCGGCGAGCCGTGCGCCTCCATGCCGACGGCATCGATCACGGCGTCGGGGCCCCGGCCGCCGGTCGCGTCCCGCACGGCGGAGACGACGTCGTCCTTGGCGGTGGACCCGATGACCGTCACTCCCCGCGCGCGGGCGCGCGCAAGCCGCTCGGGGACGTCGTCGACGCCGAAGACCTGGCCGACGCCGAGATGCTGGGCGATCCGGGTGCTCATGTCGCCGATCGGGCCGAGGCCCAGGACCAGGACGCTGCCACCCTGCGGGACCCCCGCGTACTGCACCGACTGCCAGGCCGTCGGCAGCACGTCGGAGAGGTAGACGAAGCGGTCGTCCGGCGGCCCCTCGGGGACCTTGATGGGCAGCGTGTTGCCGAACGGCACCCGCAGGTACTGGGCCTGGCCACCCGGCACCTGGCCGTAGAGCTTCGTGTAGCCGAAGAGGGAGGCCCCGAAGCCCTGCTCGCGGTTCTGCGTGGTCTCGCACTGCGACTGCAGGCCCTGGGCGCACATCCAGCAGGTGCCGCAGGAGATGTTGAACGGCACGACGACGCGGTCGCCGGGCTTCACCGCGGTCACTTCGGCGCCGACGTCACGCACCACGCCCATCGGCTCGTGCCCCATCACGTCACCGACCGACATGAAGGGCGCCATGACCTCGATCAGGTGCAGGTCCGAGCCGCAGATCCCGGTCGACGTGATCTCCACGATCACGTCCGTGGGCTCCTGGATCACCGGGTCCGGGACGGTGTCCACCCGTACGTCGGCACGTCCGTGCCAGGTCACTGCGCGCATGCGGTCCCCCTCTTCCGAGCGCGAAACGGGCGTCCGCAAGGGCCTTTTGCCCCCGTCCCCGCCGTATCGCGCGAGTTTCAAGCAAACCCGGCGCGCCACTCACTGCGCGTCGTCCGAGCACTACGCAGATGGGAATGACATGTGTGGACCTATGTGCGCCAGGGCACAAAACAGCGCGTATCTACCCCGCCGCGTAGATCACGAACCGATCACGGCGTGTTTACATGGGCCCCGCCTCCTCTCCCCGGGGGGCGTTGTCATGTCGGTCTACGGAAGTCAGGTGCATGAGCTCGCTCCACCAGGACCACCTCCTCACCGAGGGGCCGGAACCCGTCTCGGGAACCGGATCGACCCCCGCTCCCGCGCGCGAGAACTCGCGACGCCCGGTGGGCACGGGTGAGGAGAAGGCCGCCAGTTCGGTCCCGACGCAGCGCCAGGGGAAGGCGCAGCGATCGGGGTCCTCGTCGACCTCCACCGCGCCGACGACGGAGGCCGCTCCGGTTCAGCGACCCACGCCCCACAGGCGCACCGCCGCCCAGGCGACCGCGGTCGAGCCGGCTGTCGTGGAGCAGCCGGCTGTCGAGGCCGCGGCCGTCGAGGTCGTCGCGGCGCTGGCCCGCGGCCGCCACCGTGGAGCGCACCGCCGTCCGGCATCCCCGCGACGACGTACCGCCCTGTACCTGGCGGCCGCGCTGGTCGGCGCGATGGGCCTCGGCGCCTTCTCGGCCGGCAACCCCGACGCCCGCGCGGAGACCGCGACCCACTCGGTCAGTGTCGCCTCCCTGCTCGGCGTCCACGGCCAGCCCGAGAAGGTCACCGCTGCTGACGCCGGCCGGCTCGGTGAGCTCGCCGCCAGCCGCAACCAGCGCGGGGCCGAGCAGGCGGCCGCCGCCACGGCGCAGGCCGTCGCCAACCAGAAGGCCGCCGAGGCGCTGCGCCCGAAGGTCGTCCTGCCGGTGCACGGCGCCCGGCTCACCAGCACCTTCGGCATGCGCTGGGGCACGCTGCACGCGGGCATCGATCTCGCGGCGCCGCTGGGCACGCCGGAGTACGCCGCCATGGACGGCGTCGTGCTCAGGGCCGGTCCGGCCAGCGGGTTCGGGCTCGCCGTCTACATCCAGCACGCCAACGGCGACGTGACCGTCTACGGCCACATGGAGAAGATCCTCGTGACCGACGGCCAGGTGGTCCGCGCGGGCGACACGATCGCCCTGCTCGGCGCCGAGGGCGAGGCCACCGGGCCGCACCTGCACTTCGAGGTGCACGTCGGCGGGATCATGGGGCAGAAGATCGACCCGTTGCCCTGGCTGCGGGAGCGCGGCGTCTCCATCTGAGTCGTGCGGCAGACTTCCCCGGAGAGGTCGGGCGCACGGTAGGGGGATGGGCATGGGGCACGACCACGCCCACGGGACCGCCGGGGGCGGCCAGCGGGGCCGGCTGGGCGTCGTCCTCGCGCTGACGGTGCTGGTGCTGGCGGCGGAGGTCGTCGGGGCGGCGCTGTCGGGCTCGCTCGCGCTGCTCGCCGACGCCGGCCACATGGCCACCGACGCCGCCGGCATCGCGCTGGCGCTCGGCGCGGTCACCCTGGCTCAGCGGCCGGCCCGCGGACGGCGCACCTTCGGCTGGCAGCGGATCGAGATCCTCGCCGCCGTCGTCAACGGGCTGCTGCTGGTCGCCGTCGCCGTCTACGTGCTGATCGAGGCCGTCCGCCGGATCGGCCACCCCCCGGACATCGGTGCCGGGCTGATGCTCGCCGTCGCCGTCGGCGGCCTGGTGGTCAACCTCGGGTCCATGGCCCTGCTGCACCGGGGGAGGGACGAGTCGCTGAACGTGCGCGGCGCCTACCTCGAGGTGCTCGGCGACGCGCTGGGCTCGGTCGCGGTGATCGTCGCCGCCGTCCTGATCGCGACGACCGGCTGGACCGGTGCCGACGTCGTCGCCTCGGTCGCGATCGGCTTCCTCGTCCTGCCCCGCGCGTGGCACCTGCTCCGCGAGGCGCTCGACGTCCTCCTCGAGGCGGCCCCGAGGGGGGTGGACCTCGAGGACGTCCGGGCGCACATCGCCGGGGTCGACGGTGTCCTCGGCGTGCACGATCTGCACGCCTGGACCATCACGTCGGGTCTGCCGGTGCTCTCGGCGCACGTCGTGGTCACCGACGAGGCACTCGCGGCCGGTCACGGCGGCCGGGTGCTCGACGCGCTGTGCGCCTGCCTTGGGGAGCACTTCGACGTCGAGCACTGCACGTTCCAGCTCGAGGGCGAGGCGCACGCCGGTCACGAGTCGGCGGTGCACGACTGACCCGGCGACCCGCGCAGCCGGTGGTGGGACAGTGGAGCCGCACACGGCGCAGCAGCGGGAGGTAGCGGTGGAACACGGGCAGCACTCGGGCATGTGGGTGCCGTCGGCGCCTCCGACGTGGGCCCGGCTGTTCCAGGTTCATCTCGACGCGTGGTCGGTGCTCGCCGTACTGAGCGGCGTGGCGCTGGTCGTCTATGTCGCCGCCGTGCTGCGCCTGCGGGGCGCCGGCGTGCGCTGGCCGTGGTGGCGCACGCTGGCCTGGGCGGGCGGCGCGGTGTCGCTGTTCCTCATGACCGGTACCTGGCTGAACGGCTACAGCATGGCGCTGTTCAGCGTGCACATGACCCAGCACATGGTGCTGTCCTTCGTCACGCCGTTGCTGTTCCTCCTCGGGGCTCCGGTGACCCTCGCGCTGCGCACTCTGCCCCGCGGCCGGGGTGCGGCGGGTGCCCCGCGGGCGCTGCTGCTCGAGGCGTTGCACAGCCGGTTCGCGCGGTTCGTGGCGAATCCGCTGTTCACCGTGCCGCTGTTCCTCGCGAGCCTGTACGGCATCTACTTCACGCCGCTGTTCGACGCCCTGATGCGCAGCCCGGGCGGCCACCAGCTGATGCTCGCCCACTTCGTCGTCACGGGGCTGCTGTTCTTCGGTCCGATCATCGGCCAGGACCCGTGGCCGCGAACGGTGAGCTATCCGGGCAGGATGCTCGAGCTCTTCCTGCCGGTGCCCTTCCACGCCTTCTTCGGCGTCGCGATCATGATGGCCGACTCGTTGATCGTGCAGACCTTCGCGCACCCCCCGGCGTCCTGGAGCGTCGATCCCATCGCGGACCAGGGCGTCGCCGGCGGCATCATCTGGGGGTTCGGGGAGCTGCCGACGGTGCTGGTCCTGGCGGTCGTCTTCTTCTCGTGGGCCAGCTCGGAGGAGCGCCGCGGCCGCGCGATCGACCGCGCGGCCGACCGCACCGACGACGCCGAGCGGCTGGCCTACAACGCGCAGCTCCGGGCGCTGGCCGAACGCGCGAACTGATGGTCGTCCGGAGGACGACAGATCACACGGTGTCGTCCGGACGGCGACAGATCAGGCCGCGTGGACGACGGCCTCGTCGGGCAGGTCCTCCTTGGTCGCCTTGATCAGCACCGCGGAGACCAGCGCGCCGGCCACCAGCAGCACGGAGGCCCACGTGAACGCCGTGGTGTAGCCCTCCACCTGGGCCTGCAGGCCGACCGCCGGGTCGGCCGGGTTGCCGCCGGAGGTGGCGACGTCGGTGAAGTAGTTGGTGATGGCGCCGACGGACAGCGTCGCGAGCAGGGCGGTGCCGATCGAGGCGCCGACCTGTTGGGTGGCGTTCAGGACCGCGCTCGCGGCCCCGGCGTCGTGCACGCCCGCGCCGACGAGGGCGAGGTTGGACAGCGGGACGAAGGTGAAGCCGAGACCGAGGCCCAGCAGCACCTCGCCGGGGAACGCCAGCTGCCAGAAGCCGGTGTCGACGCCGAGCATCGACATCAGGAACAGGCCGGCCGCGGCGAGCAGGCCGCCGGCGACCATGAGCGGCTTCGGTCCGAGGCGGGGCACGAGACCGCTGGCGGCGCCGGCCGCGACGAACACGCCGAGCGTCGTGGGCAGCGAGGCGAAGCCGGCCTCGACCGGCCGGTAGTGCAGCACCTGCTGGAAGTACAGGCTCAGGAAGAAGAACGCCCCGATGAGCCCCGCCCCCACGAGCGTCGACGTCAGGTACGCACCGCCGCGGTTGCGGTCGAGGATCAGCCGCATCGGCAGCAGCGGGTTGCGCGTGCGCAGCTCGACGACGACGAACGCCGCCATCAGCAGGGCGCCGACGGCGATGAACAGCAGTGCCCACGGGTTGGTCCACCCGCTGTCGGAGATGCCCTTGGTGGCGTTCTCCTGCGACGTCTGGGCGACCTTGGTGAAGCCGTAGACGAACGACGCCAGGCCGAGGGTCGCCAGCGCCGCGCCCGGGACGTCGTAGCTGGTGTCGCCGGGCGCCCTGCTCTCCGGGACGATCGGGATCGCGGCCACAACGGCGATGATCGCGACCGGGACGTTGACCCAGAAGCACCAGCGCCAGTCCGCGTACTCGGTCAGGACGCCGCCCAGCAGCAGCCCGACCGCCGAGCCACCGCCGGCGATGGCGCCGTAGACGGCGAACGCCTTGGCCCGTTCCTTGGTGTCGGTGAACAGCACCGTCAGCAGGGCCAGCGAGGCGGGGGCGAGCAGCGCGCCGAACGCGCCCTGGAGCGCGCGGGCGGCGAACAGGAGGGCTTCGTTGGACGCGAGGCCACCGAGGGCCGAGGCGACCGCGAAGCCGACCGCACCGGTCAGGTAGGTGCGCTTGCGGCCCCAGAAGTCGGCGATCCGGCCGCCGAGCAGCAGGAAACCCCCGAAGGTGAGCGTGTAGGCCGTGACGATCCACTGCTGGGTCGCCGGCGAGATGCCGAGGTCCTTGGAGACCGAGGGCAGGGCGATGTTCACGATGGTCGCGTCGAGGATGACCATCAGCACGGTGACGGCGATGACCGCGAGCGCGAGCCATCGTCGCTCGTACGGCTCGTCGGTCATGGCTGCGGGGCCACGCCGGGAGGGCGTGGGGACGGGATCGGTCACGGATCGTCCTCAGGGTCGTGCGGATGCGGATGCGGGTGGGCCGTCGGCCGAGGCTGGAACGTATCGGCCTGGGACCATGGCGTCGTGCCTGTTTCGCTGGTGTTGACCTCCGATACGCACGTTCCTCAGCGGTCGCGTGACGTACCTCATTCCCTGTGGCGGGCGATCGAGGCGGCCGACGTCGTCGTGCACGCCGGTGACTGGGTCGACGTCGCGCTGCTGGAGGAGTTCGAGGCGCGCTCGCGGCGACTCGTCGGCGTCCACGGCAACAACGACCACGGGCCGCTGCGCGAGCGGCTGCCCGAGGTGGCGCGGGCCGAGATCGAGGGTGTGCACATCGCGGTCGTACACGAGACGGGTGACAGAACGGGGCGCGAGGCGCGCTGCGCGGCGCGGTTCCCCGACGCCGACGTCCTCGTGTTCGGGCACAGCCACATCCCGTGGGACACGACGGCCCCCGGTGGCCTCCGGCTGCTCAACCCGGGCTCGCCCACCGACCGGCGCCGGCAGCCGCACGGCACCTTCGTCACCGCCGTCGCCGACGCCGGCGAACTTCGCGAGGTCACCTTCCACGCGGTCCCGCCCCGCCGGTGAGCGCTCGCCCCCCTCTCCCGGAACGGGCGGTGGCCCTGCTGGCCTGCCCGGTCTGCGCCGGGACGCTCGGCACGCTGCCGGACGGCGCCGGCCTCCGCTGTGCCGCCGGTCACCTGTTCGACCGGGCGCGGCAGGGCCAGATCTCGCTCCTCACGCCGGGGCACCGGGCGCCGTCGGGTGACTCGGCGGAGATGGTCGCCGACCGCGTCGCGTTCCTGGGGGCCGGGCACTATGCGGGCATCACCCGCGCGGTGGGGGACGCCGTCCTGGCGGACGGGGCGCCGCCGGGGACACTGCTGGATCTCGGCGGCGGCACCGGGCACCACCTGGCCGGCGTCCTGGAGCGTCTGCCCGGCGCCGTGGGTGTGGTCCTCGACTCCTCGCCCTACGCCGCACGACGGGCCGCCCGCGCCCATCCGCGTGCCGTGGCCGTCGTGGCCGACAGCTGGGCGCGGCTGCCCCTGAAGGACGACGTCGCCGACCGCGTGCTCGTCGTGTTCGCCCCGCGCAACGGACCCGAGATCGCCCGGGTGCTCCGGCCCGGGGGCCGGCTGGTCGTGGTCACCCCGGCCGCCGACCACCTCGCCGAACTGGTCGGGCCGCTGGGCCTGCTGCGGGTGGACCCGGACAAGGCCGAGCGGCTGGCCGCGGCGCTCGAGCCGCACCTGCGGCCGGTCGGGACGACGCGGGTCCGGCAGCGGCTGGAGCTGGACCGGGCCGCGGTCGAGACGCTCGTCGGGATGGGCCCGCACGCCCGCCACCTCGAACGCGGGGCGCTGGCCGCCACCCTCGCGGGGTTCCCCGAGCCGGTACGGGTGACCGCCTCCGTGGAGATCGGCACCTACGCGAGCGGGGAGGAACGGCGCGTCCATCCGTCGGTCTGAAGGTGGCGGCGGGCACCGTCTAAGCTGCGGATCGTGACGATTGCACCGGCGCCCATCGTGAGTCGCCCGAGCCCGGCTCACACGGTCGTGAAGGGCTCGCGGCTCTCCAACCTGCTGCGGACCACCGACCACAAGACCATCGGTCTCATGTACATGACCGTGGCCTTCGCCATGTTCATGATCGGCGGCCTGATGGCCATGCTGATGCGTGCCGAGCTGGGTCAGCCGGGGATGCAGTTCCTCTCCCCGGAGCAGTACAACCAGCTGTTCACCATGCACGGCACGGTGATGCTGCTGATGTTCGCGACGCCGCTGTTCTTCGCCTTCGCGAACCTGATCATGCCGTTGCAGATCGGCGCGCCCGACGTCGCGTTCCCGCGGCTGAACGCCTTCTCGTTCTGGCTGTTCTTCTTCGGGTCGATCATCGCCCTCTCGGGTTTCTTCACCCCGGGCGGCGCGGCAGACTTCGGCTGGACCGCGTACGCGCCGCTGTCCGACGCGCTCAACTCGCCCGGCGCCGGCGGCAACCTCTGGTTCGCCGGCCTCGCCGTGAGCGGCCTGGGCACCATCCTCGGTGGCGTCAACTTCATCGCGACGATCGTGTCGCTCCGCGCGCCGGGCATGACCCTGTTCCGGATGCCGATCTTCACGTGGGCGGCGCTGGTCACCAGCCTGCTGATCCTGCTGGCCTTCCCGATCCTGACCGCCGCGATCTTCGGCATGCTCGCCGACCGCAACCTGCACGCGCAGATCTACACGGCGGCCAACGGCGGCCCGCTGCTCTGGCAGCACCTGTTCTGGTTCTTCGGGCACCCCGAGGTCTACATCATCGCGTTGCCGTTCTTCGGCATCATCAGCGAGATCGTCCCTGTGTTCAGCCGCAAGCCGCTGTTCGGCTACAAGGGCATGGTCTTCGCGCTGATCGGCATCGGCGCGCTGTCGCTCGCGGTGTGGGCGCACCACATGTTCGCCACCGGCGCCGTGCTGCTGCCCTTCTTCGCCTTCCTGACGTACCTCATCGCCGTGCCGACCGGGATCAAGTTCTTCAACTGGATCGGCACGATGTGGCGCGGCCAGCTGACGTTCGAGACGCCGATGCTCTTCTGCATCGGGTTCATGATCACGTTCCTCTTCGGTGGCCTGACCGGCGTGCTGCTGGCCAGCCCGCCGCTGGACTGGCAGGTCACCGACTCCTACTTCGTGGTCGCGCACTTCCACTACGTGGTCTTCGGCACCGTCGTGTTCGCCGCCTACGGGGGGATCTACTTCTGGTTCCCGAAGATGTGCGGCCGGATGATGGACGACCGGATCGGGAAGCTGCACTTCTGGCTGACCTTCATCGGCTTCCACAGCACCTTCCTGGTCCAGCACTGGCTGGGCAACGAGGGCATGGCCCGCCGGTACGCGAACTACCTGCCGACGGACGGGTTCACGACGCTGAACGTGATCTCGACGATCGGGTCGTTCATCCTGGGCGCCTCGACGATCCCGTTCCTCTACAACGTGGTGAAGTCGTGGAAGTACGGTCGGCTCGCGCTGCGTGACGACCCGTGGGGCCACGGCAACTCGCTGGAGTGGGCGACGTCCTCGCCGCCGCCGCGACACAACTTCATCGAGATCCCGCGGATCCGCTCCGAGCGGCCGGCCTTCGAGGCGCACTACCCCCACCTCGTCGAGCGGCTGCATGCCGAGGCGCACGCCGGCAAGCGGCACGAGCCGTACGCCAGCGAGATCCTCACCGGCACCGGCGCCCGCCAGGGCACGAACGACCCCGACCCGACCTGATCGGGGTGCCCGGGCCCGCGCGGGCACTGCTGACCGTCACGGGAGCCGACCGGCCGGGTGTCACCGCCCGGCTGTTCGGTGAGCTCGCGGGCACGTCCGAGGGCGGGCCGCCGGTCGAGGTGCTCGACGTCGAGCAGGTCGTCGTCCACGGGCACCTCGTCCTCGGCGTGGTGGTCGGGGTGCTCCCCGGGGGCGACACCCCTGCCGACGACGAGCGGTCGCTCCTCGAGCGGCTGGGCGTGATCGCCGGCGACGTGGCGGCGGCGGTCGGGGTGCAGGTGACCGTCGAGTCGGCGTCCGACCCCGAGCCCGCGCCGGCCGGTCGCCCGCACCACGTGATCCTGCTCGGCCGTCCGGTGCCGGCCGATGCCGTGGCCGGTGCCGCCCGCGCGATCGCGGCGATCGGCGGCAACATCGACGCCATCCGCCGGCTCTCGGACTACCCGGTGACCAGCTTCGAGCTGACCGTCTCCGGGGCCGAGGCGACCGAGTTGCGCACCGCGCTGGCCTCGGTCGCCGCCGGCACCGGCGCGGACATCGCCGTCGAGCAGGTGGGGCTGGCCCGGCGGAGCAAGCGGCTGATCGTGCTGGACGTCGACTCGACGCTGGTCCGCGGGGAGGTCATCGACGAGCTCGCCGCCCGCGCCGGGCGTGCCGCCGAGGTCGCCCGGATCACCGCCGCCGCGATGAACGGGGAACTCGACTTCGCCGAGTCGCTCCGGGCCCGTGTCGCCGCCCTGGAGGGGCTCCCCGTCGAGGTGCTCGACGAGGTGCGCGAGCACCTGGTGCTCACCCCCGGAGCCCGCACCCTGATCCGGACGCTGCAGCGGCTGGGTTTCCGCTGCGGCATCGTCAGCGGCGGTTTCACGCAGATCACCGACCGGCTGGCCGAGACCCTCGGCCTCGACTTCGCCGCGGCGAACACCCTCGAGGTCAAGGACGGGAAGCTGACCGGCGGGCTGGTCGGCGACATCGTCGACCGCGCCGGCAAGGCTCGCGCCCTGGCCCGGTTCGCCGCCGGCTACGGCATCCCGCTGGAGCAGACGGTCGCGGTGGGCGACGGCGCCAACGACCTCGACATGCTCAACACCGCCGGGCTCGGCATCGCGTTCAACGCCAAGCCGGTGGTCCGCGAGCAGGCGCACACCGCGCTCAACCAGCCCTACCTGGACGCCGTCCTGCAGGTGCTCGGTTTCACCCGCGACGAGGTGTCGGAAGCGGTGCCCGACGGTGGTGCGCCGACCCACTAGGTCGGCCGGTCCCCGCTCTCGGGGTCTTCCGCGCGCTTCCGGGGTCCTGCAGGACTCCAGAAGCGCGCGCAACACCCATGAAGCCGAACCGCCGTCCGGCCCTCACGGCTCCCGGTGCACCGCGCCCTCCACCTCGACGCCGGCGGCGCGCAACTGGGCGAGCGCGGCCTCGGTGGTGCCCTCGGCGACCCCAGCCGTCAGCGGCAGCAGCACGCGGGTGCTGAACCCCTGCGCGACCGCGTCGAGGGCGGTGGCCCGCACGCAGTGGTCGGTCGCGATGCCGACCACGTCGACGGCGTCCACCCCGCGCTCGCGCAGCCACTCGGCCAGGAGCACCCCGGGGGCCCCATCGGTGGAGGTGTGGCCCTCGAAGCCGGAGTAGGCGGCGGCGTACTCGCCCTTGTCGAACACGGCCTCGATCGGGTCGCGGTCCAGCGCCGGGTGCAGCTCGACGCCGCTCGTGCCGACGACGCAGTGCGCCGGCCACGTGTCGAGGAAGTCGGGGTGCTCGGCGAAGTGGGAGCCCGGGTCGACGTGGTGGTCTCGGGTGGCCACCACGTGCGCGTAGCGGCCGGCCTCGGCGCGGTTGTGCGCGCTGATCGCCGCGGCGACCGCGGCCCCACCGGCGACGGCCAGGCTGCCGCCCTCGCAGAAGTCGTTCTGCACGTCCACCACGACCAGCGCGCGCGTCATGGGGCACACGATGCCAGTCAGGCGGGAACGGTCTCCAGGGCCGGTTCGCCTCGGGACAGCGCCCAGGCCTCCGGGGGCAGCGCGGTGCGCACCCGCTCGTGGTGCGCGCGGGCCTCGGCCAGCGCGGCCGCGGGGGAGGAGTCGACGATCGGCGTCCCGCCCCGGACCAGGGGGACGACGAGGTCGCGGTCGCCGGTGCGATGCTCGATCGCCTCCCCGCTGACCACCTCGGCCAGCGCGGTGCCGCGGCGGTCGTGCCGCCGCAGGGCCGTCTTGCGGCCTCCGACCGAGCCCTTGCCCTCGGACCGCTTCGCGACGGGGACGCCGTCCCGCTCGACCAGCTTGTAGACCATCCCCATCGTCGGCGCGCCCGAGCCGGTGACCAGCGACGTGCCGACGCCGTACCCGTCGACCGGGGCGGCCATGAGCCCGGCGATCGCGTACTCGTCGAGGTCGCTGGTGACGATCACCCGGGTCGACGTGGCGCCGAGCTCGTCGAGCAGCGCCCGGGCGCGGGTGGCCAGCGTCGGCAGGTCGCCGGAGTCGAGCCGGATCGCGCCGAGCCCAGGGCCGGCGACCTCGATCGCCGTCCGGATGCCCTGCTCGACGTCGTAGGTGTCGACGAGCAGCGTCGTCCCCCGGCCCAGGGTCTCGATCTGCGAGCGGAACGCGGAGCGCTCGTCGTCGTGCAGCAGGGTGAAGGCGTGCGCGCTGGTGCCGGTCGTGGGGACGCCGTAGCGGCGTCCGGCCTCGAGGTTGGAGCTGGCGCCGAAGCCCACCAGGTGCGCGGCGCGGGCGGCGGCGACGGCGGCCTCCTCGTGGGTGCGGCGGGACCCCATCTCGATGCACGGCCGCTCACAGGCGGCGGCGACCATCCGGGCGGCGGCCGAGGCGATGGCGCTGTCGTGGTTGAGTACCGAGAGGGCGAGCGTCTCCAGCAGCACGCCCTCGGCGAACGGCGCCCGCACGGTGAGCACGGGGGAGCCGGGGAAGTACAGCTCGCCCTCGGCGTAGCCCTCGATGTCACCGCTGAACCGGAAGTCGGCCAGCCACGCCAGCAGCCGCTCGTCGGTCAGGCCCTGCTCGCGCAGCGACGTCAGCTCGTCGTCCCCGAACCGGAAGTGCGGCAGCGTCTCCAGCAACCGGCCGGTGCCGGCCACGACGCCGAACCGGCGGCCGTGGGGGAGCCGGCGGGCGAACACCTCGAAGACGCAGTCGCGGCCGGCGGTGCCGTCGGCCAGGGCGGCGGCGACCATGGTCAGCTCGTAGCGGTCGGTGAACAGCGCGGGAGCCGGCGTGGCGGGCCCGGAGGTCGGCATGGCTCCGGAGCGTAAGCGGACGTCGGCGCGGTTCCGTCCTAAGGTGTCAACCGTGGCCGGACCGCTCGCGCCGGAACGCACACCGGACACCACTGTCGACGAGGAGTCGAACCTCGACCGGCCGTGGGTCACCATCGTGTGGAACGACCCCGTGAACCTCATGACCTACGTGACCTTCGTGCTGCAGGAGCTCTTCGGCTACGACGAGAAGACGGCGACCACCCTCATGCTGCAGGTGCACCACGAGGGCAGGGCGATCGTCAGCTCCGGCCCGCGCGAGCGGATGGAGCACGACACGAGCCGGCTGCACGCCTACGGGCTGTGGGCCAGTTTCCAGCGTGATTCGTGAAGCCGTTCCGTTTCCGCCACGGCGATGTCGTCGCCCGGCTCGACCCCGCCGAGGCGAGCGTGCTCGGGCTGCTGCTGGACCAGCTGGAGCTGCTCCTGGAGGCCGACGCCGACGACGTCGCGGGCGACCCGGTGCTCGAGCGGCTGCTGCCCGCCGGGCACCGCGGTGACCCGGCGGCCGCCGCGGACTACCGCGAGCTGACCGAGGCGTCGTTGCGCAGCGGCAAGGCCGACGACCTCGCGACGCTGCGCGCCACCCTGCCCGACGGCGGGGGAGAGGTACGGCTGGACCCCGAGCAGGCCGCCGCGTGGCTGCGCACCACGAACGACCTGCGGCTGGCGCTGGGCACCCGGCTGGAGATCTCCGACGAGACCGAGCCGCCGGAGGACTTCGCCGACGACGAGGACCAGCAGCTGGCCGTCTACTACTGGCTCACCGCGCTGCAGGGTTCGCTGGTCGACGCGCTGGTCGCCGGTCGCGCCGCCCGAAAGTGAGCAGCACGAGCGCGGCGAGCAGCAGGTCGAGGGCGGTGAAGACGTAGACCAGCCCGTGCAGCTGGACGTCCTTGACCATGGCGCCGATCGTCGCCAGCAGCGTGATCGCCGAGAGGGCGAACATCAGCAGCAGCACGAACAGGCGCAGGGTGATCAGGAAGAACACCGAGGCGCGGTCGCCCGGTAGGCCGGCGTCGTAGCCGTGACGGCGGAGCGCGCCGCGTGCGCCGAGGACCAGCGCGGGAAGTGCCACCAGCACCACCAGCGCGATCGCGAGCGAGTCCACGAGCACGGGACGGAACGGTATCGGGTACCCCCGGGTGGGAACCGTGCCGGGCGTCGATCCGGGCAGGTCCCTAGACTGGGGCCGTGCTGCGCATCGACCGCGCGACCTACGACGCTATCGTGGGCCACGCCCGGGAGGACCACCCGGACGAAGCCTGTGGTGTCGTCGCCGGCCCCGAGGGCAGCGACCGGCCCGAGCGCTTCCTCCCGATGCTCAACGCCGCCCGGTCCCCGACGTTCTACGAGTTCGACTCCGGCGACCTGCTGCGGCTGTACCGCGAGATGGACGACCGGGACGAGGAGCCGGTGGTCATCTACCACTCGCACACGGCCACCGAGGCCTACCCCTCGCGCACCGACATCAGCTACGCCTCCGAGCCCAACGCGCACTACGTGCTGGTCTCCACCCGTGAGCACGCGGAGCGGACCGGCCTGTCCGGCGACGACGTCGAGTTCCGCAGCTTCCGCATCGTCGACGGCGAGGTGAGCGAGGAGGAGGTCGAGGTCGTCGAGACCTACCTGTTCGGCCACTCGCCGACGACCGTCGTCTACGACTGAGGGGTGACCTTCCCCGCTGTCCGGAATCCCGGACGGCGGGTGGGCGTTGGCCCGCACAGACGTACCAATGCTGCCTTCCTGCAGCGACCTGACATCCCCGCACTCCGAGGAGAACCGCACGCCATGGCCATCGAGGTCCGGATCCCCACCATCCTGCGCACCCACACCGGCGGCAACAAGACCGTCGAGGGCAGCGGCGCCACCCTGTCCGCGCTCGTCGACGACCTCGACAGCAAGCACCCCGGCCTCAAGAACCGCCTCGTGACCGAGGACGGCAAGCTGCACCGCTTCGTCAACGTCTACGTCAACGACGAGGACGTGCGGTTCACCGGCGCGCTCGACACCGCGGTCAAGGACGGCGACTCGGTGACGATCCTCCCGGCGGTCGCGGGCGGCTGCTGAGCCCCGCGCTCGGCACCCCCCACCCCCACCTTCCCGGAAGAGCTCTCATGGCCCGCTTCTCGTCCCTCGTCGACTCGCTCGGCGGCACCCCGCTGGTGGGGCTGCCGTCGCTGTCGCCGTCCCCTGACGTGCGGTTGTGGGCCAAGCTCGAGGACCACAACCCCACCGGGTCCATCAAGGACCGCGCCGCCATCGCGATGATCGACGCGGCGGAGAAGGAGGGGAAGCTGCGGCCCGGCTCGACGATCCTGGAGCCGACCAGCGGCAACACCGGTATCTCGCTGGCGATGGTGGCCCGGCAGCGCGGCTACAAGCTGATCTGCGTCATGCCGGAGAACACCTCGGTGGAGCGCCGTCAGCTGCTGGAGATGTACGGCGCGCAGGTGATCTTCTCGCCGGCCGCGGGTGGCTCGAACCAGGCGGTCGCGGTGGCCAAGGGTCTCGCGGCCGAGCACGAGGACTGGGTGATGCTCTACCAGTACGGCAACCCGGCCAACGCGCAGGCGCACTACGACGGCACCGGCCCGGAGATCCTCTCCGACCTGCCCTCGATCACCCACTTCGTCGCCGGCCTGGGCACCACGGGCACGCTCATGGGCGTCTCGCGTTACCTGCACGAGCACAAGCCGGGCGTGCAGATCATCGCCGCCGAGCCCCGCTACGGCGAGCTCGTCTACGGGCTGCGCAACATCGACGAGGGGTTCATCCCCGAGCTCTACGACCCGTCGCTGCTCGACTCGCGGTTCTCCGTCGGGCCCGAGGACGCCGTCCGTCGCACCCGCGAGCTGGTGGAGCGCGAGGGGATCTTCGCCGGCATCTCGACCGGCGCGATCCTGCACGCCGCCCTCGGCATCGCCGACAAGGAGGTGGCGGCCGGTCGCAAGGCCGACATCGCCTTCATCGTCTGCGACGGCGGCTGGAAGTACCTCTCCACCGGCGCCTACGCGGGTTCGCTGGAGGACGCGACGTCGTCGCTGGAAGGCCAGCTCTGGGCCTGACGGCTCATGCTCAGCGCGTTCTCGCCAGGTCCCGTCGAGGTGCACGTCCTGCGGGTTGTCGGTGGGGACCGATAGCCTGGCGCGCGACATGGGGACGACGGCAGCCGGGCGCGGAGCAGACGCGCCGATCGGCATCTTCGACTCGGGCGTGGGCGGGCTCACCGTCGCCCGCGCCGTGCTCGACCAGTTGCCGAACGAGGCGATCCGCTACATCGGCGACACCGCGCACTCGCCGTACGGCCCCCTCCCGATCGCCGAGGTGCGCCGGCACTCCCTCGCCGTGATGGACGACCTCGTCGAGGCCGGCGTGAAGATGCTCGTCGTCGCCTGCAACTCGGCCAGTGCCGCGTCGCTGCACGACGCCCGCGAGCGGTACGACGTCCCGGTCGTCGAGGTGGTGCTGCCGGCCGTCCGCCGGGCGACGGCGGCCACCCGCAACGGCCGTGTCGGGGTCATCGGCACCCAGGCCACGGTGACCAGCGGCGCCTACGAGGACGCGTTCGCCGCCGCCGCGCACGTCACGGTGACCAGCGCGGCGTGCCCGAGCTTCGTCGACTTCGTCGAGCGCGGCGTCACCAGCGGCCGGCAGGTCCTCGGGCTCGCGCAGGCCTACCTCGACCCCCTGCTGTCGGCCGGCGTCGACACCGTCGTCCTCGGGTGCACCCACTACCCGCTGCTCACCGGCGTGCTGTCGCTGGTGCTGGGCGACGACGTCACGCTCGTGTCCAGCGCCGAGGAGACCGCCAAGGACGTCTACCGGGTGCTCACCCGCACCGACCTGCTGCGCGCTCCCGACGCGCCCCCGCCGGCGCACCAGTTCCTCGCCACCGGCGACCCGGAGTCCTTCGCGCGGCTCGGCCGCCGCTTCCTGGGGCCGGAGATCGGGTCGGTCCTGCACGCGGACACGGTCGGCGTCGCGTGAAGCTGACCGTCGTGGGCTGCTCCGGCAGCGGGCCGGGGCCCACGTCGCCGGCGTCCTGCTACCTGGTCGAGCACGACGGGTTCCGGCTGCTGCTCGACCTGGGCAACGGCGCGTTCGGCGCCCTGCAGGCGGTGGCCGAGCCCGACACGATCGACGCGGTCTTTCTCTCCCACCTGCACGCCGACCACTGCCTCGACGTCGCGCCGTTCGTGGTCTGGCGCCGGTACTCCGGCCGGGCGACCGGCGGCCGGGTGCCGATGTACGCACCGGTGGGGGCCGAGCGCCGGCTGGCGATGGCCTACGACCTCGACGGTGACGGGCTCACCGACGTGTTCGACTTCGTGCCGGTCGGGCCGGGGGCCTTCGAGGTCGGTCCCTTCGCCGCGGAGATCGTGCGCACCGTGCATCCGATCGAGTGCTATGCGATCCGGCTGACCGCCGGGGGCCGCTCGCTGGTCTACACCGGCGACACCGGGCCGTCCGACGACGTCATCGCCCTGGCACGGGGCGCGGACGTGCTGCTCGCCGAGGCGGCGCACCCGCCGGGGCCCGGGCTGCCGCCGGGGCTGCACCTGACCGGCCGCGAGGCGGGCGAGCACGCGTCGGCCGCCGGGGCGAAGCGGCTGCTGCTCACCCACGTCCCCGCGTGGGTCGACGAGATCGGGCAGCTGGTCGCCGCCAGCGCGGTCTTCCCGGAGACCGAGCTGGTCCGGTCCGGCGCGACGTACGAGATCTGAGCCATGGTGGACGACGAGCGCGACGGCGTCCGCCTGAGCAGCCTCGACTCCCCGCTGGGCGACGGCCTGGAGGTGACCAAGGGCGCCCTGGTCGACCACCTCGACGCGTTCGCCGACCGCCTGGTGCCCCTGCTCGCCGGCCGGCCGCTGTCGGTGCTGCGGGTGCGGCCCGGCCAGGCGCCGTTCATGCAGCGCAACGTCGCCAAGGGGGCGCCCGACTGGGTGCGCACGGTCGCCGTGTGGTCCTACGGGGCGCGCCGCGAGGTGCACCAGGTGCTCTGCGACGACCGCCGCACCCTGCTGTGGCTGGCCAACCAGCGGGCCGTCGAGTTCCACGTGCCGTTCCTGCGGGCGGGGGAGGAGCAGCCGACCGGGCTGGTGCTCGACCTCGACCCGCCCGAGGGCTCGTCGTTCGCCGAGGTGGTGGCGGTCGCCGGGCTCGTGCGGCAGGCCCTCGCCGACGCGGGGCTGGCGGGCGCGGTGAAGACCAGCGGCGCGAAGGGGCTGCACGTCGTCGTCCCGGTGCGGGGTTCGGGGCTCGAGGACGTCGCGGCCGCGACCCGGGCGCTGGCCGCCCGCACCGCGCGGCTCGACCCCGACCTGGCCACGACCGCCTACATCAAGGAGGACCGGCACGGCCGGGTCTTCGTCGACTCCACCCGCAGCGGCGGCGGCACGATCGTGGCGGCCTACAGCCCCCGGGTGCGGCCGGGGCTGCCGGTGTCGACGCCCGTGGCCTGGGACGACCTGGCCGCCGTGGCACCGGGCGTGGTCACGGTGACCACCGCGCGCGAGCTCGTCGGCGACGCCGACCCGTGGGCGCAGCTGCTGCCCGAACCGCAGGAGCTACCCGCCGAGCTCGTGGCGGAGGGGCACACGATCCCGGTCGCGCGGGTCGCCGCGATGCACGAGGGCAAGCGCCGCAAGAAGGCCCGCGAGGCCGCCGACGACGGCGACTGACATTCTCCGGCTCCCTCCACAGGGCGCTCGCGCATCCACAGGCGGCACATCTTCTGCCGACGCCGTGTCGGCCCGTCAGCGCACGCTTCTCCCATGACGACAGACGCGCAGATCACCGCCTGGCTCGACCAGGAGGACGCCCACCTCGCCCGGACCGTCCGCACGCACCGGTGGGCGGTGCAGTACGTCGGGAGAGGGGAGGAGTCCGACGAACCGGAGTTCGCCTACACCGTCGGCCTGTTCGGCCTGGGGCACCCGGAACTCGTCGCCGTGGGGCTGGACCACGCCGACGCCTGCGGCCTGCTGAACAAGGTGGGCGGCATGGTGATCGACGGGCGCGACCTCGTGCCCGGGGAGGTGCTGGGCGACGACGACGGCACGCCGGTGATCACCGTGGAGCCGTTGCCCAACCCCGCTGACGTGCTCTTCTCGGCCAACCGCTTCTACCGGCGGCCCGACGAGTTCTCGGTCCCCGCCTACCAGCTGACCTGGGCCGTCGACGGCGGACTGTTCCCGTGGGACGCGGGCTACCCGTGCGGCCCGGAGTGCCAGCCGCGGCCGGGCACGTGGCGCGCGTGAGGTCAGCCGAGGCCGAGCTCGCGGCGCAGCTTGGCCACGTGGCCGGTCGCCTTGACGTTGTAGGCGGCGCGCTCGATGCGCCCCTCGGCGTCGATGACGAAGGTCGAGCGGATCACGCCGACGACCTCCTTGCCGTACAGCTTCTTCGGCCCGTATGCGCCGTATGCCTGGAGCACCGACTTGTCCTGGTCGGAGACCAGCGTGATGCGGAGGTTCTCCTTCTCGCGGAAGCGGAGCAGCTTCTCGGGCGCATCGGGGGAGATGCCGATGATGTCCAGGCCGGCCTCGGCCAGCTCGCCGGCGGCCTCGGTGAAGTCGACGGCCTGGGTGGTGCAGCCGGGCGTGAGTGCGGCCGGGTAGCAGTAGACGATCACGCGCCGGCCGCGGTGCGACGACAGCGACACCTGGTTGCCGTCGGCGTCGGGCAGCGTGAAGTCCGGCGCCTGGTCGCCGGCGGACAGGCGGACGGGGGCGGCGGCGGTCTCGGTCATGGGGATGATCCTGCCTCCTGCTGCCGACACGGCGGAACCGGGTGGCGCAGCGCGCCGCTCACCCGGCCAGGAACGAGAACCGCACGTGCCGCCCATGGTTGTCGGTGTTGGTGTCGACCAGGCAGATCCGCTGCCAGGTGCCCAGCATCAGCCGGCCCTCGAGCACCGGCACACTCGCGTGCGGAGGGAGGAACGCCGGGACGACGTGGTCGCGCCCGTGGCCGGAGCTGCCGTGCCGGTGCCGCCAGCGGTCGTCGCGGGGCAGCAGGACGTCGAGCTGGGCGAGCAGGTCGTCGTCGCTGCCGGCCCCGGTCTCGATGATCGCCACCCCGGCCGTCGCGTGGGGCACGAACACGTGCAGCAGGCCGTCGGCCTCGGGGCGCACGAACTCGGCGCACTCGTCGGTCAGGTCCACCACCGTCGGCACCCCGCCGGTGCGCACCGCGCGCAGTTCTGATCGCATGGGCGCCCATCCTGCCGTGCGGAGGCGGCGAGCGGCGCGCACTACTGTCGGACCACGTGACCCAGCCTCAGCCCACCGTCGCCCGTCCGGACGGCCGCGCGGCCGACCAGCTCCGCCCGGTGACCATCACCCGCAACTGGCTCGACCACGCCGAGGGCTCCGTGCTCGTCGAGTTCGGCCGCACCCGTGTGCTCTGCGCAGCCAGCGTGACCGAGGGCGTGCCGCGCTGGCGCAAGGGCTCGGGCCTGGGCTGGGTGACCGCCGAGTACGCGATGCTGCCGCGCGCCACCCACACCCGCAGCGACCGCGAGTCGGTCAAGGGCCGCATCGGCGGTCGCACCCACGAGATCAGCCGGCTGATCGGCCGGTCGCTGCGCGCCGCCATCGATCTGAGCGCGCTGGGCGAGAACAGCATCGCCATCGACTGCGACGTCCTCCAGGCCGACGGCGGCACCCGGACGGCGGCCATCACCGGCGCCTACGTCGCGCTGGCCGACGCCGTGTCGTGGCTGGGGGCGCGGAAGAAGCTGGCCAAGGCCGACGCGGTGCTCACCCCGGTCAGCGCGGTCAGCGTCGGGGTGATCGACGGCGAGCCGCGCCTCGACCTCGCCTACGAGGAGGACGTGCGCGCCGGCACCGACATGAACGTCGTGTGCACCGGCGACGGCGGCTTCGTCGAGGTGCAGGGCACCGCCGAGGGCGCCGTCTTCGACCGCGCCACCCTCGACCAGCTGCTCGACCTGGCCGTCGCCGGCTGCGCCGAGCTCACCCGGCTGCAGGCCGAGGCACTCGCCCGATGACGAAGCTGCTGCTGGCCACCCGCAACGCCGGCAAGCTCGCCGAGCTGCAGCGGCTGCTCGAGTCCGCCGTCCCCGGGGTCGACGTGGTGGGCCTCCGTGACGTCGAGGAGTACGCGGAGGTGCCCGAGACGGGCGCCAGCTTCGCGGAGAACGCGCTGCTGAAGGCGCGCGAGGCGGTCAAGCACACGGGGCTCGCGGCGGTCGCCGACGACTCCGGGCTGACCGTCGACGCGCTCAACGGGATGCCGGGGGTGCTGTCCGCGCGCTGGTCGGGCAGTCACGGTGACGACGACGCGAACACGGCACTGCTGCTGGACCAGATCGGCGACGTGCCCGACGAGCGCCGCGGCGGGGCGTTCGTGTGCGCCGCTGCGCTGGTCACCCCCGACGGCACCGAGCGGGTGCTCGAGCGGCAGTGGCGGGGCACGGTGATCCGCGGGAAGCGCGGCACCAACGGCTTCGGCTACGACCCCGTGTTCGTCCCCGAGGGGCTGGACGTCACCGCGGCCGAGCTGGCCCCGGAGGAGAAGGACGCGCGCAGCCACCGCGGCCAGGCCTTCGCCGCGCTGGTCCCGGTGATCGCCGAGATCCTCGGCGCGGGGTGAGGCTCACCGCTCGGCGGTGAAGCCCAGCCACTCGAAGGGATCCGCGTCGCGCTTCGGGTCGAACAGCTCGCGGCTCCACTCGCGCTCGGCGTGCCGGCCGACGCGGGTCAGCTCGGGGCCGGCCGGAACGATGCGCAGCGGAGCGTCAGGGTCGGCCGGTGCGAGATGCCGCGGGCCGATCGGCTCGCGGGCGCCGAGGACGCGGGCGATCGGGGCCGGCAGCCAGGACGCCGGGAGAGCACTGCTGGTCATACTGAACTAGTCGGCCCCGTAGCCCGGTCACCTCAGGCGATCCCCGCCGGCGCCACCCGGAGGGGTGAGAAAGCGCAGGTCAACCGGTCAGCGGAGGCGGCGCCGGGCGAGACGCGCGGCGACCTCCTTGGCCCGTCGTCCGCTGGCGGTGGTGGCCCGGGACGGCTGCAGGCCGCCGGCGGTCAGGGCCTGACGCACGGCGGCACGCTGACGCTCGGCCAGCGGCTCCGGGCGCCAGGGGACCTCGGACGGGTGGGTGGCGGTCTCGACCTCCACCCGCAGCCGGTCGATCGCACCGAGGAGCGCACCGTGCTGCGCCCAGGCGCTGGGATCGGCACGGGGATCGACCAGCAGCTCGGCGCTCAGCTGATGCCGCCGGTTCTCCAGATCCGCGGTGTTCGCCTCCATCCGGCCCTCCGAGGAGTCCGCGCTGCCCGTCCCCGAGGCCACGGTGACGGCGTCGCCCAGACTGACCGCGAACGCGTCCAGCGCGTCGGCCAGCGCCGCGCGCGCCTCCGGTGAGTAGGCCGCCGCCGGATCGGCCACGAAGTACGTGCGGTCGAGCAGGGCGCGCGCCAGATTGCGCAGGCCCACCTGCGCATGCTCCAGCGCCGTCAGGGTGCTGCGCAGCCGGGGCCGTGCCTCGCGGGCGATCCGCCCTCGCGGGTTGAGCCGGGCGCTCTCCTCGGTGCGAGCGAGTCGCCGGTCCGCGCGCGCCACCTCCTCGCCCAGCGCACGGGCCCCCGCCAGGTGCCGGTCGGCGGCCTCGCGCGACCAGTCGTCGCGCAGCCCGTCGGCGAGGCCCGTGCTGAAGGTCGCCATGCGGCGGGCGAGCTCGGCGATCGCGTCGCTGGCCGGCTGCACGTAGAGCGGCGGCGCGATCACCAGGTTCACGAGGACGCCGACGACGGCCCCGATCAGCGTCTCGACGACCCGCCCGAGAGCGGCGTGCTCGGCTCCGCCCACGGCCAGGACCAGCATCGCGCTGATCGGCACCTCGAGCAGGTGGGGCCCCAGCCGCAGCAGCCGGCCCGCGACCAGGGACACCGCCACGACCAGGCCGAGGCTCCACCAGGTCAGGCCGGTGACGCCCGCGAAGAGGGCGGCCACCAGAACTCCGGCGACCACGCTGACGATCCGCTCGCGGCCGTGGGCCAGGGTCTCGTACATGGTCAGCTGGACCACGAGCAGGGCCGTCAGCGGGGCGAGGACGGGGGAGTGGCTGGTGTGCAGCCAGTCGGCGATCACGAAGGCGAGAACTGCCGCCAGCACGGTCTTCGCCGTCCGCAGGCCGGGGGCGCGCCCCTGGCGGAAGAGGGCCGACAGGCGCGGGGGGAGCATTCCGATCACCGCCCGCGGCAGCTCCAGGGCGCGGACGATCCACGCCGGACGACGGGTCATCGGTCCAGGGCGGCAGGCATGGGTCCACCGTTCTACGGGGCCGGGGTCACCGGCCGGTCCGTCGGGAGCCGGGCCGGAACTCGACCGTAACCGCCCCGTCCGGAGCTAGCGTGCCGACGTGGGCGGGGCCGAGCGGACGACGCAGCCTCCCGACCGGCTCGCGGAGGGGGCGACGGCGAGCGGGCTGGTCGCCGCCGTCCTGGGCTGCGCCTTCCTCGTGCAGGGGCTGACGCCGGCCACGCTCGACCCGCTGGACAGCCTGGTCAGCGAGCTGGAGGCCCGCGACCAGCCGGGCAGCGGGTTCTTCCGCCTGACCTCGCTGCTGTTCGGGCTGGCGGTGGTCGTCTTCGCCGCCGGGCTGCACCGCCGGCTGCCGCCGGGCAGGGCCGGGGTCGCGGGCTGCTGGGCCCTGGCGGTCTACGGCCTCGGCGCCGTCGTCGACGCGCTGGTGCCGCTGGACTGCGCCCCGTCGGCGGACGCGCGCTGCCGGAGGCTGGAGGCGGCCGGACCCCTGAGCTGGTTCCACCGGGGACACACCTATTCCGGCGTCGTCGGGCTGCTCGCGTTCTTCGCCAGCCTGCTCCTGCTCGGCCGCCACCTGGACGGCCGGCCCGGCTGGCGCAGGGCGTCGCTGCTCGGGCGCGCCGGGTTCCTCTGGTTCGGGCTCTACAGCGCCGGGGTGGCGGCGATGACCGTGCTGTTCACCCCGGGTCTGGGGATCGCCCAGCGGCTGCAGATCCTGGCCTGCTCGTGCTGGCTCGTGGTGCTCGCGCTGTCACCGGAGGCCCGGCCCACGGTCCCGGGGGTGTACGGCGGGCGTCCGCGGCACCACCATGTCGAGCCAGGGCAGCACGGGGACGACGAGAGGTGAGGTTCATGGCCCAGGTCCGGCACGGCCGCTTCAGCGCCGAGATCGACGGCGACTTCGTCGTCTTCCTCATCGGCGCCCGGCTGAACAAGCCGTGGCTCGCGCTGAAGAGCATCGTCGACCTCGGGGAGCCGCGCCGCGGCATGAAGGCGATGCTCGACGAGCTGATGGCGCACCCCGAGAAGGGGCTCCTGGGGTACCGGATGGGCTTCCCCGTCATCGTCCAGTACTGGCGGAGCTTCGAGCACCTGGAGGCGTTCGCCCGCGATCCCGGCGACCTGCACCGGCCCACCTGGCTGGCGTGGTTCAGCCGTGACCGCCGCGGGCGCACCGGCATCTGGCACGAGACGTTCCTGGTGCGGGCCGGCGAGTACGAGGCGGTGTACGGCGACGTGCCGGAGGCCGGACTGGCCGCCGCCGGGCGCGCCGTGCCGGTGACGGCCGCGAGTTCGGCCAGGCTCCGCCTGCGCTCCGCCGCGAGAACGGGCGCCGCATCGCAGGCCTGACACCACCGTCGCCGACCGCGCAGTTGCAGGCCCCCCGCACGGCGTGTCTGCGCGTGTCGCCGGCACCAACTGCCCACTCGGCCGGCCGGGCCGGTCCGGGCCGGTCTCGTTTCCGGAGCCTGCCCGGCGGAAGGAGGGCATGTCCGGCCGGACCAGGCCGGTCTCGTAGGCGAGGACGACGTGGTGAGGGAACGTGCGGGAGGCGGGAGTCGAACCCGCACGCCCGAAGGCACCAGATCCTAAGTCTGGCGTGGCTGCCGTTACACCACTCCCGCGCGGTTCCGGAGTCTAGGAGTAGCCCGCTCGGGTGTCCTCCGAGATGGGGGAACGCGCTGGACCGGGGAGCGTCTGGCAGGCTGTCGGCGTGCCTCGCGACCCACGACAGATCCAGCTGGAGATCGACGCCGCCCGCGAGTCGCTGGCCGCCACGCTCGACCAGCTGACCTACCGGACCAGTCCGAAGCGGCTCAGGGAGCGGGGGCAGGAGGCCGTGACGCGGTTCCTGCAGACCCCGGCCGGCATGGCCGCGGTCGGCGCCGTCGGTCTCCTGGTCACCCTCGCCGTCGTCCAGAAGATCCGGCACCGCAACGACTGAGCGCCGCGATCCGGTCGGTCCGGGGCAGGAGTCCGTCTGGGACTACCCGCGGCCCCCGTCCGCCGACGTGACCGGACGGCACATCGAGGTCGAGGTGGGCGGCCGGCTGATCGCCGACACCCGCCGGGCGGTCCGCGTCTGCGAGACCAGCCACCCGCCGGTCTACTACGTGCCGCGCGAGGACATCGCCGACGGTGTGCTCGAGCGGGCCCGGGGCTCCTCGTGGTGCGAGTGGAAGGGCGCGGCCACCTACTGGGACGCCGTCGTCGGCGGGCGGCGGGTGCCGGCCGTGGGCTGGTCGTACGAGGACCCGAGCCCCGGCTACGAGCACCTGCGCGGCGCGGTCGCGTTCTACCCGGGGAAGGTCGACCGGGCGCTGGTCGACGGCGAGCAGGCCCGGCCGCAGCCCGGCGACTTCTACGGCGGCTGGATCACCGCGGACGTCGCCGGGCCGTTCAAGGGCGCACCGGGCACCCTCGGCTGGTAGGCGCTCTCAGCCCTTCGTGGGGCGGTGCAGGCGCAGCAGCGGGAAGACGATGGTGTCGAGCATGTCGTCGGTGAAGGCCTGGTCGACCGGCAGTCCGGTGAGCAGCCAACGCTGGACCATCACTGCAGTGGTGGCCTCGGCGAGGAGCGAGCCGGACATCCCCGGGCCCACCTCGCCGCGCTGTTCGGCCCGCTCCCACACCTGGGCGAAGGCCTCCCGCCAGACCAGCAGCGGCCCGTCCTGGAACGCCTTGGCGAGCGCGGGCTGGTGCGGCATGGTCGACAGCAAGGACAGGGTCGCGGCGCCCGTCGGGCCCGTGATCAGTGCGCGCATCTGCTCGGTCATGGCGCGCAGGTCGCCCTCCAGCGAACCGGTGTCCGGCGGCGAGGCCAGTTCCTGGTTGAGGTCGCGGATCGTGTCGACCACGAGGTCCTGCTTGGTGCGCCAGCGCCGATAGATGGTCGCCTTGCCGACGCCGGCCTCGGAGGCGACCGCGTCCATCGTGAGAGCCCCGTACCCGACATCGGCCAGGAGCCGGAGGATCGCCGCCCGGATCACGCCGTCACGGCTGGGATCGCGGGGGCGGCCGCCGCGGCTCGGGCGGGGGATGTCGGTCGTGTTGAGAACGGCCATGGCTCGACTTTAGACACTAAAGATGTGAACGTTCCATAACTTCGCCCCGGGCTCCCGGTCGACAGTCGCCCGGTGGTGCGCCGCGCGCCTGGCCCGCCGTCCCCGGGCGGTCAGTCATCCTCCGCACGTGGCAACCATCTGCGGGGGTGTCGGTGGGTACCGGCAGAACTGGGAGGTGCCCGGGCGCGCCGGTCGCGTCCTGCTGGCCACCTCGATCGGGCACGTGCTGCCCACGGTGGCGCGTCTGGCCACCGCGCTGGGCCTGACGGTCCACTCCTCGCCGCACCTGCTCGACATCCTCGACGACCGTGGCGGCCGGGGGCTCGAGCGGCTCTTCCAGCGCATGGCGCGCGAGCTGACCGCCGCGGAGACCGAGGCGGTCCGGGTGGCCACCGATCCGCCGGCGGACGGCGCGGCCCTGACCGCCCGCCTGCTCACCGCCCCCACCCTCGCCGTCGAGCTCGCCCGCCGCGGGGTCACCGTCGAGGTCGGGGTCCTCGCCGAGGCCGAGTTCTGGTCGGCCTACCAGCCCATCGTCTCGCTGGCCGACCGCGCCGTGGTCGCCCACGAGGCCCTGCTGCGCGGTGTCGTCGACGGCCGGGAGGTCGGGGGCGGCGACCTGTTCTTCGTCGCCGAGTCCGCCGGCTGGCTGCACCGCCTCGACCGGATCGGACGCGAGTCGGCGATCACCGGCGCCGCGGCCTGGCTGGGGGACGACGACCTGTTCGTCAACGTCAACCCGGCCTCGATCTACCGGCCGCAGGTGTGCCTGGCCGGCACCGAGCGGGCCGTGCACGAGGCCGGCATCGCGGCGTCGCAACTCGTGTTCGAGGTGGTGGAGTCGCACGCCATCGCCGACCGCGGGCACCTCGTGTCGGTGCTCGAGCACTACCGGTCGCTGGGCTGGCGGGTGGCCCTGGACGACGTCGGTGCCGGCTGGTCGAGCCTGTCGCTGCTGGCCGCCGTCCGGCCCGAGGTGGTCAAGCTCGACAAGGCGCTGGTCCAGGAGCTGCCGGACGACGGCGCCCGCACCGTGCTCAGGGCGGTCACCGATCTCGCCCATCGGCTGGGCGCCGTCGTCGTGGCCGAAGGGGTCGAGACCGAGCAGCTGGCCGAGGAGGTCACCGCGCTCGGTGCCGACCTCGGTCAGGGCTGGCTGTTCGGCCGCCCGGTGCGCCCCGAGCCGCCGGCGCCCGAGCCCGAGGGCCGGTGGCAGCCGGTCAGTGCACGGCCCAGGCACTGAGCACGGGCCGCTCGTGCTCGTGCCCCAGCACGCCGAAGCTGCCGGCGGACAGGGCGAACAGGGCGCCGTCCTCGGGGGAGAGGCCCAGCCAGCGCGCGGTGAGGATCCGCAGCACATGCCCGTGCGCCACCAGCGCGACGTCGCCGTCGGCCAGCCGCGCCCGCACGCGGTCGAGCACCCGGTCCACGCGCACGCCGACGTCGGCCGGCGACTCACCCGGTGACCCGGCCGGCCCGCGGTCGCGCCACACCGACCACGGCCGCCCGAGCTCGGAGCTGATGTCGGCCGTGGTGCGGCCCTCGTAGCCGCCGTAGTCCATCTCCACCAGGTCGTCGTCGATCCCGGTCGCCGTGAGCCCGGCGAGCTCGGCCGTGCGGCGGGCGCGCAGACGTGGGCTGACCCACACCGCGGCGAACGACCGGCCGTCCAGCGCCGTCCGCAACGCGCGGGCCTGCTCCTCCCCCTCGGGGAGAAGGGGCAGGTCAGTGACACTGGTGTGCCGCCCGCTCCGGCTCCACTCGGTCTGCCCGTGCCGGATCACGTACACCTCGCCCATCCGGACATCGAACACGCCGCCGGGAACACCCGCGCGCCCAGCCGTCTTGCCCCTGGCATGACGACTGCACAACTGACCGACACGTTCTCCATCGGCGGGGACCTCCCCGTCCACCGCCTCGGCTACGGAGCCATGCAGCTGCCCGGCCCCGGCGTCTGGGGCGAGCCGGCCGACCACGACGCCGCCGTCCGCGTCGTCCGCGCCGCCGTCGAGCAGGGCGTCGACTTCATCGACACCGCCGACTCCTACGGGCCCGTCGTCAGCGAGCGGATCATCGCCGAGGCGCTGGCCCCCTACCCCGAGGGCCTGGTCATCGGCACCAAGGCCGGCCTGACCCGCACCGGTCCCGGCGAGTGGGTGCCCGTCGGGCGCCCGGCCTACCTCAAGCAGCAGGTCGAGCTCTCGCTGCGCACCCTGAAGCTCGAGCGCATCGACCTGATCCAGCTGCACCGCATCGACCCCGAGGTGCCGCTGGCCGACCAGCTCGGCGCGTTCAAGGAGCTGCAGGAGCAGGGCAAGGTGCGCCACATCGGCGTCTCCGAGGTCTCGGTCGACGAGCTGAAGGCGGCTCGCGAGATCGTCGACGTCGTCAGCGTGCAGAACCTCTACAACCTGACCAACCGGCAGAGCCAGGACGTCCTCGACTACGCCACCGGCGAGGGCATCGCCTTCATCCCGTGGTTCCCGATCGCGACCGGTGACCTCGCGGCCCCCGATAGTCCGGTGGCCGACATCGCCGCCGAGCTGGGCGCCACCCCGTCTCAGGTCGCCCTGGCGTGGCTGCTCCAGAAGTCGCCCGTCGTGCTGCCCATCCCGGGCACGAAGTCGGTCGAGCACCTCACCGAGAACCTGGGTGCGGCGACGGTGACCCTGTCGGCCGAGGACATGGCGCGCCTGGACGCCCTCGCCTGACCCGTCGAACCGGCCACCTGGACCGGACCGTCGAGGTCCAGGTGGTCGGTCAGCGCCGCGGCACCGATCAGCCGGCGGGTGGCCGGCGGCGCGCCGACGATCCGGCAGCCCCGCCCGGCGGCGGTCAGCTCGCTGGTGAGCGTGCACAGCGCGTGCAGCCCCGAGCAGTCCCAGAAGCGGATGGCCGCCAGGTCGACCACGATCTGGCGGGTACCCAGTCCCGCCGCCTCGTCGAGCGCCTCGGTGACCAGCGGCAGTGTGGAGAGATCCGCGTCGCCGGTGAACCGGACGACGACCTGGTCGGGGGCGGCGATGACAGCGGCGTTGAGCAGGGGCACGGCGCCTCCGGGATCGGGGAGCGACAGGCCGCCCTCCGGGGCGACCCGGTACCGACGGTATGCGGTTCTCCGACGGATCCGCAACGGAGCGCAGTCGATCGATTTCGTTGAGTGCCGAAGGTCCCTGCTGCCTGCCCGGGCCGCGACCGCGGAGCTCCGAGCAGGACCCCCCTGCGGCGCCGGAGCCGGGCAGGCGTCACGATGACGGCGTGGACGCTGAGGACTTCCGCCAGGTCAGGGACGCCGTACGTGAGCTGGTGCGCGAATCGGTCGTGCCCCTCGAGGAGCAGATCGAGGAGGAGGACCGCATCCCCGACGGGCTGCGCGCCCAGGCCGCCGCGATGGGCCTGTTCGGCTACGCGCTGCCGGAGGAGTTCGGCGGTCTCGGCGTCACCATGAGCGAGGACGTGCAGCTGGCGTTCGAGTTCGGCTACACGACGCCGGCCTTCCGGTCGCTGTTCGGCACCAACAACGGGATCGCCGGCCAGGTGATCGCCAAGTTCGGCAGCGACGAGCAGAAGGCGACCTACCTGCCGCGGCTCGCGGCCGGTGAGCTGATCGGCTCCTTCGCCCTCACCGAGGCCGAGGCCGGCTCCGACCCCGCGGGGCTGCGCACCAGCGCGCGCCGGGACGGCGACGAGTGGGTGATCAACGGCAGCAAGCGCTACATCACCAACGCGCCGCTCGCCGACCTGTTCGTCGTGTTCGCCCGCAGCGACCCCGCCGAGCGGGGCGGCCGCGGCATCTCCAGCTTCGTGGTGGAGGTGACCACACCGGGTGTGACCGTCGGCCCGCATGACAAGAAGATGGGCCAGTCCGGCGCCTGGACCGCCGAGGTCTTCTTCGACGACGTCCGCGTGCCCGCCGCCGCGCTGATCGGCGAGGAGGGCCGCGGCTACGCCAAGGCGCTCACCGTGCTCTCCCGCGGCCGGCTGCACATCGCCGCCCTCTGCGTCGGCATGGCGCAGCGGGTGCTCGACGAGTCGGTCGCCTACGCCGCGACCGCCAAGCAGGGCGGCGCCCCCATCGGGCGCTTCCAGCTCGTGCAGGGGATGCTCGCCGACATGCACGCCGAGCTGCTCGCCGGCGCCAGCATGGTGCGCGAGGTCGCCGCCCGCTACGACTCCGGCGAGGACACCTCGGTCGGCCCGTCGTCGGCCAAGCTGTTCTGCACCGAGATGGTCGGCCGCGCGGTCGACCGCGCGGTGCAGGTGCACGGCGGTCTGGGCTACCTGCGGACGACGCCGGTCGAACGCTTCTACCGGGACGCGCGCCTGTTCCGCCTCTACGAGGGCACGAGCGAGGTGCAGCGACTGATCATCGGCGGAGGGCTGCTGCGCGCGGCCGGCATGCCGCGTGGCTGAGCGTCCCGAGCTCACGCCCGAGCAGCGCGGCGTCCGGCGCGACGCCGTCGGCGCACTGGGGGAGGCGCTGCGCGACCTGGTCGACGCGGCCGTGCGCACGGAGGCCCCGATCGACGACCTCGACGCGGTCGCCGCGGCCGCACGCGACCTGGCCGCGCGACTGCGGGCCGACGGGCGGGACCTGCACCAGATCGCGAGCGTGGACGACCCCGAGATCGGCGAGCGCTGGTACAGCCCGGTCTACGGGCCCGGCAATCCGGTCGCCCCGCCCATCGTGGCCACCCAGACCGACGACGGCCGCGCCGAGGGCCGGCTGACGGTGGGCAAGCCGCACGAGGGGCCGCCCGGTCTGGTGCACGGCGGGGTGGTCGCGACAGTGCTCGACCACGTGCTGGCCCGCGCGGTGCGGGCGGCCGGGCGGGGCGGCCTGACGGCCACGCTCACGGTCACCTACCGGCGTCCGGTGCGGCTCGGCGTCCCCCTGCTGGCCACCGCCGAGATCGGCACCTGCGACGGACGGCGGACCACCGCCCGTGCCCGCCTCGTCGAGGAGGACGACCCCGCGACGACGCTCGCCGAGGCGGACGGGCTGTTCGTGGCCCTGCGCCCGCACCGGGCCGCCGAGGTGTTCGCGCCGACCGGCCGCGCCATCGACGCCTGGACCACCCGCGGCGGGGACGCATGAGCGAGCCCGCCGCCGACCCCGAGGTGCACGCTCGGAGGGCGCGCTCGTTCGGCGCGCTCGCCGACGCCTACGACCGGTGGCGCCCCGGGTACCCCGACGCCGCCGTCGACTGGCTGCTCCCGTCAGGGGCCCGCGACGTCGCGGACGTCGGGGCCGGCACCGGCAAGCTGACCGGCGCGCTGCTGACCCGCGGCCTCCGGGTGACCGCGGTCGAACCCGATCCCGGGATGCTCGCGGTGCTTGCCCGCGTGCACCCGGCCGCCGACGCCCGGGTGGCGGGTGCCGACGCCCTGCCGCTGGCCGACGCGAGCGTCGACGCCGTCGTCGTGGGGCAGGCCTGGCACTGGTTCCCGCACGAGGAGGCCGCGGCCGAGGTGCGCCGGGTGCTGCGCCCCGGCGGGTGGCTGGGCCTGGTCTGGAACCAGTCGGCGCCGGGTGACCCGTGGCAGGAGGAGGTCGAGCGGCTCAATGCCGGGGCGCGCGGTGCAGCCCTCGAGGCGACGGTCGAGCTGCCGGACGTGATCGAGGTCGAGGGCCTGCCCAGCACGGAGCTCGAGGCCGCGCTGTTCCCGTGGGCCGAGCACGTGACGCCCGAGCAGGTGCGCGCCCGGCTGGCCACGTACTCGCACATCGCGCTGCTGGAGGCGGCCGCGCGGGAGGCGTTGCTCGACCGGGTCGCCGCGGTGGTGGGCGAGGAATGCGGTCGGCAGGGCACCCCGACCGTGCCGATGCGCGCGGTGGCCTACTGCGTCCGGTGGCGGCCCGGCCGGTAACCGGTATCTGAACCGGGGGGTCCTGCCCTACTGTCCGTCGTCCGGCCGCCACCCGAGACGAGGATCCCGTGCACCAACACCCCCGCCGGTACGCCAGCTACAGCGCTGCCCCGCTCGCCGTCGAGGCCGACGCCGGGGACGGTGCTCTGACGCCCGAGCTCGCCGACGTCGGCCGGCTGGCGCGGCGCGGGCTGCGCGCCGTCATCGGGGCCGCTCGCGCGGACCAGCGCCCGCAGCTGGCCCGGATCCTGGCCGACCACCTCGGCGCCGCCGTGCACGACGTGGTGGAGGAGACCTGGCCGGCCTACGACCACGTCAACGTGCAGGCGGGTCTCGACGCCTGGCTGGCCCGGCCCGGCCGCACCTTCGAGCTGGTCGGGGTGGTCAGCGAGCACGGTCAGCCGGTGGAATTGGCCGGGCTGCTGTCCACGGCGCACGGCGGCAACCCGTTCGGCCCGCGGCCGGGCAACGCGGCCACCGTCAACGTGACGAGCGGGCCGGACGGGCAGGTGCGCCCGTGCGTGCGCTGCGGGCTCTACCTGGTGACCGAGGGGAACTCCAGGACGGCGGTTCTGCTCCGCGCGCCGATGCCCGAGTTCGGCCGCGGCGGGGCGTCGGTCCAGGTGGTCAGCACCGATCGGGACGCGGCCCCCATGGCGGCCGCCGAGATCCGGGAGGCCGCGCTGGAGCACAACGTCTTCCGTGGCCAGGTGCTGTCGTTCGGGCAGGAGGTCTTCGGACACGGGGAGACCCTGCTGCAGTTCCACCGCCGCCCGACCATGAGCGCGGACCAGCTGATCCTCGCCTCGGAGACGCTCGCGCAGGTGCAGCGGCAGGTGGTGGAGGTGGCCCGGCACAAGCGCCGACTGCTGGCGGCCGGGCAGCACCTCAAGCGCGGACTGCTCCTCTACGGGCCGCCCGGCGTCGGCAAGACCCACACCGTGCGGTACCTGACGGCGAGCCTCGTCGGCACGACCGTGATCCAGCTGACCGGCGATGCGCTGCACCTGATCGCGCAGGCCTGCTCGGTGGCACGCAGCCTGCAGCCGGCGATGCTGATCATCGAGGACGTCGACCTGATCGCCGAGGACCGCGGCATGCACCCCGGTCGTCACCCGCTGCTCTTCCAGCTGCTCAACGAGATGGACGGGCTGGCCGAGGACGCCGACGTCGTCTTCGTCCTGACCACGAACCGGGCCGATCTCCTGGAGCCGGCCCTGGCCGCCCGCCCCGGCCGGGTCGACCAGGCGGTGGAGCTCGGCCTGCCCGACGCCGCGGCCCGCCGCGCCCTGGTCGAGTTGTACCGCGGCTCGCTGCAGGTGGACACGTCGCAGCTGGACGACGTCCTGGCCCGCACCGAGGGCGTCACCGCGTCGTTCCTCAAGGAGCTGCTCCGCCGGGCCGCGCTCCTCGCGGCCACGCGCGCCGCCGTGGATGCGGAGCTCGCGGTGTCCGGCGGCGATCTCCGGAGCGCACTCGACGAACTGCTGGACACTCGGAACGCGATGACGCGGACCTTGCTGGGCAGCAGCAGGAGCCTAGGTTCCGAGGCGTGATCCTCGGCGCGCACGTGATCCTGTACAGCACCGACGCAGCGGCCGACCGCGCGTTCCTCCAGGACCTCCTCGGCGGGGCCTCCGTCGACGCCGGCGGCGGCTGGACGATCCTCCAGCTGCCTCCCGCCGAGGTGGCCGTCCACCCGGCCGGGACCCCGGGCTCCGCGGAGCTCTACCTGGTCTGCGACGACGTCGACGCCACGGTCGCCGAGTGGGGCGCGAGGGGGGTCGCGTTCGACGGTCCGGTGCACGACGAGCGCTGGGGGCGGGTGACCGGCGTGCGGCTGCCCGGGGGTGGCCGGCTGGGGCTCTACGAGGCCCGTCACCCCACCGCGTTCGACCGCTGAGCTGCGCCGGCGGCCTGACCCCGGGTCACCGGGGTGGGCAGCCGCAGCGAGCTCAGCGCCAGGACGACCAGGACGCCGGCGGCCGCGAGGAACCCCACGGTGGTGCTGGTCGCCTCCGCGAGGCGGGGCACCAGCAGGCTGCCGGCGACCCCGCCGACCATGACCGCGAACGAGACCACCGAGATGGTCGTGGACCGTCGCTCGGCCGGCACCCGCGAGTGCATCAGCTGCTGCCGGAGGGGGATCGCGGCGGCTGCCGCCAGGTAGAACAGCGAGTAGGCGACGGCCGCCGGCGGCACGGCCGGGCTCAGCGCCGTCGCGGCCACCGCGAGCGCGGCCACGACCCCGAGCGTCGCCGTCGTCGCCCCGGTCGAGCCGCGCAGGGCGCGCCGCACCGGCCCGGCGACCGCGGCACCCAGCGCCGCCGCCCCGAAGGACACCGCGGTGACCACCCCGAAGACGGCGGTGCCGCGGGTCGGTCCGCCGGCCAGGTGCGCGAAGCGCAGCGGGCCCAGCAGTTCCAGCGTGGAGAGCACGACGCCGCTCAGCACCCCGATCAGCAGCAGCCGGCGCAGGACGACGTCCCCGCGCACCATGGCGCCGGTGCCGGTGAGCACCCTCGGCACCTCGCGGAACCCGCCGCGCAGCGCGGCGCGGGTCGAGACCTCCGGCGCCGACCCCAGCGGGACGACCAGCGCCAGGATGGCCAGCAGGTAGACGACGTCGACCGCGGTCGCGAGCAGGATCGGCAGGGCGAGCGTGGCACCGCCCACCCCGGCGGCGAGCGTGGGCGCCAGCCCGCCGACGATCGCACCGAGGGCCAGACCGGCCCCGTCGGCCGCCGATGCCCGGGAGAGCCCCGGGGTGAGGTCGGCGTGCGCGTCGACGGAGTGGGCGGCGTCGACGAACCACGACTCCAGGGGGCCGGAGTCCAGCGCGCGACCGGCGCCGATCAGCGCGTAGGCCGCGGCGAACGCGACGACGGAGTGCGCGGCGGCCATGGTGAGCAGCCCGGCCGCGTTGAGCAGGACCGACAGCACGAGCACCGGGCGGTGCCCGATCGCGTCGGCGAGGCTGCCGGTGGGCAGCTCGAGCAGCAGGGCCACCACCGAGTGGACGGCGAAGACCAGGCCGACGTCCGCGGCGGTGAGCCCCCGCGACGAGGCGAGCAGCACGACGACCGGCGTGCTGATGCCGACCGGCAGCCAGCGCAGGGCGGTGAGGCCGACGTAGCGCCGCCGCACCGCGGCCAGCGACAGGGCGGGCGTGGTCACAGCGGGTACTCCTTCAGCGGGAACAGGTCGAGCAGGACGTGCACGAGGGGCTCGCCCTCCTCCTGACGGGTCTCCTGCCAGCGGCCGAGCACGGCCACCAGTTCGCCGGCCAGCTCACGGGCAGCGGTGGGGGAGAGGTGCAGCGCCCAGTCGTTGAGCGAGACCGCCGCGCGCCAGGCGGGGTCGAGGTCCTCCCGCTCGGCGGCGTGCGCGGCCAGGACCTTCCGGTGCTGGGCGATCAGCCGGTGGTCCATCTCCTCGACCACCTCGCGGCCGGCGGGGTCCTCGCGCAGCTCCTCGGCCTGCCAGCGGGTGCTGCGGTGCCGGGCCCGCCACCACCGCTCCCGGCCGGCCGTCTCACCCGGCACCTCCTCGACGAAGCCGAACGTGGCCAGCTGGCGGAGGTGGTAGCTCGTCGACCCGGTGCTCTCGCCGAGCCGGTCGGCCAGCCTGGTCGCCGTGGACGGGCCGTCCATGCGCAGCGCGGCCAGCAGGGCGCCGCGGAGGGGATGGGCCAGGGCGCGGAGCGCGCGTGGATCGCGCACGTCGACGGTGGCCTCGGGCGGAGCGCCGGGGTTCGGTTCGTCGGTCACACGGCGCACCCTAGCTTTGCAAAGACTCCTTTGCAAAGACTTCTTTGCATGAATGTCCAGAGCCGAGCACCCCCGGGGGCGGGAGGTCAGCTACGGACGTGCGCGGCGACCCGATCGGCGACGACGTCGGGCGCGAGCTCCGGGATCCAGTGGTTGACGCCCTCGAGCACCTCGAGGCGGTACGGCGCGTCGACGAAGCGTGCGGTCGCCTCGGTGGCCGCGCGGCCGAGGAACGCGTCGCCGGTGCTCCACACGTGCAGGGTCGGCACCCGCACCCGGCCGACCGGGTCGCGGCCGTTCCACGGGAGCGCCCGGTACCAGCCCAGGGCCCCGGTCAGCGCCCCCGGCTCGCGCATCCGCGCGACGTAGCGGGCGACGGCGTCGTCGGGCAGCCCGCCCCGCGTCAGCAACCGCCGCAGGGGCGCGGCACCGCGGGCGAGGATCAGGGCCTCGGGCACGGCCGGCAGCTGGAACAGGCCCATGTAGTACGAGCGCAGCGCCTGGTCGCTGGTCACCATGGCCCGCGCGATCGCGGCCGGATGGGGCACCGACAGCGCCGTCAGCGTGCGCACGCGTTCGGGGTGCCAGGCGGCCAGGGCCCAGGCCACGGCGGCTCCCCAGTCGTGGCCGACCACGTGGGCGCTGCCGAGCCCGGCGGCGTCGAGCAGCGCGAGGACGTCGTCCGTCGTCTCGCGGAGCCGGTACTGCGCTCGTCCCCGTGGCCGGGCCATGGGGGAGTACCCGCGCTGGTCCGGCGCGAGGGTGCGCAGCCCGTGCCCGTGCAGCGCGGGCACGACGAGATCCCACGCCGTCGAGTCCTGCGGGAACCCGTGCAGGAGGACGACGGGCTCGGCGTCGGCCGGCCCGGCGTCGCGGACGTCGAAGGTCAGGCCGTTGCGGCTGAAGGTGTCCACGCCGGTCAGCCTGCCGTACCGGGCGGGGGTGTCCGCAGGCCGTCGAACGCGGCGCGCACCAGGGCGTCGGCGAGGGCGTCGCCGGTCAGCGGGCCGCCCGGCCGGTACCACTCGGTCAGCGAGTTCACGGTGCCGAACAGCAGCCGGCCGATGACGGCGGGGTCGACGTCGTCGCGCACGCTGCCCTCGCGCACGGCGGCGGCCACCAGGTCGCTGACGATGCGGTCGAACTCCCGCCGTCGCTCGAGGGCCGCCCGCTCGACGTCGGAGTTGCCGCGCACGCGCAGCAGCAGCGTCACGAAGGGCAGCTCGGTGGCCAGCACCCGCACCGACCCGCGGACGACGTGCTCGAGACGCCCGATCGCCGGGCCGGCGGTCGCCCCCGCCTCGCGGGTGACGGCGAACAGCCCGTCGAGGGCCCGGTCGAGCGCGATGCGCAGCAGCTCGCCCTTGCCGCTGACGTGGTGGTAGAGCGCGGACTTCGACAGGCCCAGCCGGGCCGCGAGCTCGTCCATGCTCGTGGCCTCGTACCCCCGCTCGTTGAAGGCGGCCACGGCGACGGTGAGCAGCGAGTCCAGCGAGTGCCCCGGGCGCCCGCGTCGTGCCGGCGTCGTCACGTCCGTTGGCGGTTGTCGAGCAGGCGCTGCAGCTTCCCGACCGACCGGGGCAGATTCTCCGGGTCGACGACCACGACGTCCACGGTGACCCCGACGGTGTCCTTCACGGCGCGCGCGACCTCGGCCGCGGCACCCTCGCGGCGGCCGGGCGGGCAGTCCGGCCGCGCCTCGACCTCGACCGCGAGCCGGTCGAGGTGCCGTTCGGTGGTCAGCACCAGCCGGAAGTGCGGTGAGAGCCCGTCGGTGCGCAGGACGATCTCCTCGACCTGGGTCGGGAACAGGTTCACCCCCCGCAGGATGATCATGTCGTCGGTGCGGCCGGTGACCTTCTCCATCCGGCGCATGCCCGGCCGCGCGGTGCCCGGTAGCAGCCGGGTGAGGTCGCGCGTGCGGTAGCGGATGACCGGCATGCCCTCCTTGGTGAGCGTGGTGAACAGCAGCTCCCCGCGCTCGCCGTCGGGCAGCACCTCGCCGGTGAGCGGGTCGACCACCTCGGGCAGGAAGTGGTCCTCCCAGATGTGCAGGCCGTCCTTGGTCTCGGCGGACTCCTGGGCGACCCCGGGGCCCATGACCTCCGACAGCCCGTAGATGTCGACGGCGTCGATGTCGAGCCGCTCCTCGATCTCGCGGCGCATCTGCTCGGTCCACGGCTCGGCGCCGAAGATGCCCACCTCCAGCGAGGTGGCCCGCGGGTCGACGCCCTGCCGCTCCAGCTCGTCGATCACGGCGAGCATGTAGGACGGCGTCACCATGATCACCCGGGGCGTGAAGTCGGTGATCAGCTGGGCCTGCCGCGGGGTCATGCCCCCCGACACCGGGATCACGGTGCAGCCGAGCCGCTCCGCGCCGTAGTGCGCGCCCAGCCCGCCGGTGAACAGCCCGTAGCCGTACGCGACGTGCACCCGGTCGCCCGGCCGCCCGCCGGCGGCGCGGATGGAGCGGGCCACGCACGTCGCCCACACGTCGAGGTCGCCCTGGGTGTAGCCGACGACGGTCGGCCGCCCGGTCGTGCCCGACGAGGCGTGCACCCGGCGGATCTGCTCCTGGGGGACGGCGAACATCCCGAACGGGTAGTTGTCGCGCAGGTCGGCCTTGCTCGTCGTCGGGAACCGGGCGAGGTCGGCGAGCTCCCGGCAGTCGTCGGGGTGCACGCCCGCCTCGTCGAAGGCGCGCCGGTAGTGCGGCACGTGCTCGTAGGCGTGCCGCAGCACCGCTTGCAGCCGGGTCAGCTGGAGCGCCCGCAGTTCGTCCACGCCCATCCGCTCGGCGGGATCGAGGGTCTCCGGTGCCGCCGTCGCGGGCCGGCTTCCGTCGGTCGTCATCAGGTCTCCTCAGCGCGCCGGAACGGGTGTTGTGACTCAGCTCTCAGCGGACGATAGACTTTACCGACCAAGTGGTCGGTTAATGGGTCGGAAGGGGGACGGTGCAGATGACGGCGCCTTCGCTGGTGCAGGAGCACTTCGACGCGACGATCGCCGCCGAGCACCGGATCGAGCCGCGGGACTGGATGCCCGAGGGCTACCGGAAGACGCTCGTGCGCCAGATCGCGCAGCACGCGCACTCGGAGATCATCGGCATGCAGCCGGAGGGCGACTGGCTCCTGGCCGCGCCGTCGCTGCGCCGCAAGGCGATCCTGCTGGCCAAGGTGCAGGACGAGGCCGGCCACGGCATGTACCTGTACTCGGCCGCCGAGACCCTCGGCGTCGACCGGGCCGACCTGACCGACAAGCTGATCGAGGGCCGGCAGAAGTACAGCTCGATCTTCAACTACCCGACCCTCACCTACGCCGACGTCGGGGTGATCGGCTGGCTGGTCGACGGCGCCGCGATCTGCAACCAGGTGCCGCTGTGCCGCAGCTCCTACGGGCCCTACGCCCGGGCGATGATCCGCATCTGCAAGGAGGAGTCGTTCCACCAGCGGCAGGGCTACGAGCTGCTGCTGACGATGATGGCCGGCACCCACGAGCAGCGGGCGATGGTGCAGGACGCCGTCGACCGGTGGTGGTGGCCCTCGCTGATGATGTTCGGCCCGCCGGACGCCGACAGCCCGAACTCGGCGCAGTCGATGGCGTGGGGGATCAAGCGGCACAGCAACGACGAGCTGCGCCAGCGATACGTCGACATGACGGTTCCGCAGGCGGAGTTCCTCGGGGTCACGCTGCCCGACCCGGAGCTCTCGCTGGACCCGGAGACCGGGCGCTACCACTTCGGGGCGATCGACTGGGAGGAGTTCAAGCGGGTGCTGGCAGGGGAGGGGCCGCGCAACGCGGAGCGGATCGCACGGCGCCGGGCGGCGCGGGACGAGGGGGCGTGGGTGCTCGAGGCGGCCACGGCGTACGCGGAGAAGCACGCGTGAGCGAGGTGATCGCGGAGGGCGGGCACGGCGCCGTCCCCACCGGTCCGGAGGTGCCTGCGGTGCCCGGCCCGGTGCGCAGCGGCTGGCCGCTGTACGAGGTGTTCGTGCGGGGCAAGCGCGGGCTCAACCACGTGCACGTCGGCTCGCTGCACGCGCCCGACGACGAGATGGCCGTGCACGCCGCCCGTGACCTGTACACGCGGCGCAACGAGGGCGTGAGCATCTGGGTCGTGCGCTCGGCCGACATCACGGCGTCGAGCCCCGACGAGAAGGACGAGCTGTTCGCGCCCAGCGGCGACAAGGTCTACCGCCACCCGACGTTCTACGACATCCCCGAGAACGTCCCCCACATCTAGCGGAGTCGCTCGGTGACGGAAACCGTTCCCGAGCGACTCCACGACCAGGAGAGCGATGCACGAGGAGACCGTCTACGACGCGCTCACCGCCGCCCACGGCGACGACGCGCGGTGGGCGTTCGGTGCCGGGTTCGACGATCCGCTGGCCGGCGTCGACACCACCGTGCCCGACGGCGTCGACCCGTCCGCGCTGGGCACCTACTGCCTCATGCTCGGCGACGACGCCCTCGTGCTGAGCCAGCGGCTCACCGAGTGGGTGACCCGGGCGCCGGAGCTCGAGGAGGAGGTGGCCTTCGCCAACGTGGCCCTCGACCTGCTCGGCCAGGCCCGGCTGCTGCTGGCCCGCGCCGGCTCGGTCGGCGTGCTCGGGCGCTCCCGCGAGCGGGCCACGGCGTCGGTCCCCGACGAGGACGCCCTGGCGTTCTTCCGCGACGCCGACGAGTTCCGCTGCACCGCCCTCGTCGCCGCGCCGGGTGGCGACTTCGCCCGCACCCTGGTGCGGCTGCTCGTCGCCTCGGCCTGGCGGCTGGCCCTGTTCACCCGCCTGCGCGACGCGCGCGACCCGGTGCTGGCCGCGATCGCCGCCAAGGGCGTCGCCGAGCTGGCCTACCACCGCGACCATGCGGCCCGCTGGGTGCTGCGCCTCGGCGACGGGACGGCGGAGTCGCACCGGCGCGCGCAGGAGGCGGTGGACGCCGTCTGGCCGCTGACCGCCGACCTGTTCTCGCCCACCGAGGTCGAGGCGGAGCTGGTCGCGGTGGGGGTGGCCGTCGACCCGGCACTGCTGCGCGAGGAGGTGGAGGGCGTGCTCGCCGAGGTGCTGACCCGGGCGACGCTGACCGTTCCCGACCGGCCGGCCGCCGCCGCGCCCGAGGGGCGGCTCGGCCGGCACGGGCCCGAGCTGGCCGAGCTGCTGACCGGGCTGCAGGGGCTGGCCCGCGAGCACCCGGCGGCGACCTGGTGAGCCGCGCGGCGACCGGCACCCGCACGGCCGACCCGCGGCGGATCGCCGAGAGCGTCGTCGACCCGGAGTTGCCGATGCTGACCCTCGCCGACCTCGGGGTGCTGCGCGACGTGCGGGTGCAGGGCGACGGCGCCGTGGTCGTCGAGATCACGCCGACGTATTCGGGCTGCCCGGCGATGGGGGTCATGCGCGCCGATCTGGTGCACGCGCTGCACCGCGCCGGCTACGCCGACGTCGACGTCCGCACCGTGCTCGCACCCGCCTGGAGCACCGACTGGATCAGCGACGCCGGCCGCCGCAAGCTCGCCGAGGCCGGGATCGCGCCGCCGGGGTCGGCGCCCCGCCGCGCGCCCGGGCCCGTGCCGCTCGACCTCGGCCCCTCCCGCCGTGCCGCCGACTGCCCGCTGTGCGGATCGCCGGACACCGAGGAGCTCAGCGAGTTCGCGGCCACCGCCTGCACGGCGCTGCGTCGCTGCCGGCGCTGCCGCGAACCGTTCGAGCACGTGAAGGAGATCTGAGTGACGGCGTTCCGAACCCGGCCGCAGTTCCGCCCGTTGCGCGTGGCCCGCGTCGACCGGCTCACCGGCGACGCCGCCGCGGTCACCTTCGAGGTGCCCGCCGAGCTGGCCGCCGACTACGCGTTCCGGGCCGGTCAGTCGCTCACCCTGCGACGCACCGACGACGGCAGCGACCAGCGGCGCGACTACTCCATCTGCGCGCCGGTGGGTGCCTCGCTGCGGATCGGCGTCCGTGAGGTGCCGGGCGGGCTGTTCTCCTCGTGGCTGGTGCACTCCGTGCGTCCCGGCGACGAGATCGAGGTGCTGCCGCCGGCCGGCCGGTTCACCGCCGACCTGTCCACGCCCGGCGACCATGTCTTCGTCGTCGCCGGGTCGGGCATCACGCCGGCGCTCTCGCTCGCCACCACGATCCTCCGCGACGGCGAGTCGACGGTCACCCTGTTCTACGGCAACCGGCGCGCCGACACGGTGATGTTCGCCGACGAGCTCGCCGACCTGAAGGACCGCTACGGCCCGCGGCTGACCCTCGTGCACGTCCTCTCCCGGGAGCCGCGCGACACCGAGGTCACCAGCGGCCGCCTCGACGGACCGCGGCTGCGCATGCTCGTCGGTGCGCTGGTCGACGCCGAGCACGTGGACCACTGGTGGCTGTGCGGCCCGCACGGCATGGTCACCGAGGCCCGCGCGCTGCTCCACGAGCTGGCCGTGCCGCGGGGGCGCGTGCACCAGGAGTTGTTCTACGTCGACGACGTCCCGCCGCAGCCGGTGCGCGGCGACGCAGCGACGGTCACCGGGCCGAGCAGCGAGGTGACCGTCGTCCTCGACGGCCGCGCCACGCCCCTCACGCTGCCGCGGGACGTGCCCGTGCTCGACGCCGCGCAGCGGGTCCGGGCGGACCTGCCGTTCGCCTGCAAGGGCGGGGTCTGCGGCACCTGCCGGGCGAAGGTCACCACGGGCGAGGTCGCCATGCGGCGCAACTACGCGCTCGAGCCCGAGGAGGTCGCGGCCGGCTACGTGCTCACCTGCCAGTCCCTCCCGGTGTCCGACACGGTTACGGTCGACTACGACCAATGACACTGTCGTCCTCCGGACGACACCGCGGCCAACTGCCGTCCCCCACCTGCGCCGAGCGTGTCCTGTCGCTCCTCGCGGAGGCCTCCGGCCCCCACTCGTCACGACATAAAGTTCCCTCATGCAGGAACTGATCGTTCTCGTGGACGACGACGGGCGGGCGATCGGCACCCTGCCGAAGGCGCAGGTGCACCACGGGGAGACGCCGCTGCACCGCGCGTTCTCCGCGTACCTGTTCGACGACGCCGGCCGGCTGCTGGTCACCCGGCGCGCGGAGGGCAAGCAGACGTTCCCCGGCATGTGGACCAACACGGTCTGCGGGCACCCCGGACCGGGCGAGGACGACGCGGCCGCGATCGCCCGGCGGGCAGCGTTCGAGCTGGAGCTCGGGGTGGCCGACCTCCGGCCCGCGCTGCCCGGGTACCGCTACCGGGCCGAGTTCCGCGGCGTGGTCGAGAACGAGGTGTGCCCCGTCTACCTCGGGCGGTTCACCGGTACCCCCACGCCGGCGCCGTCGGAGGTGGGGGAGTGGGAGCTGCTCGACTGGCCCGCGTTCCGCCGTCGCCAGGAGACCGAGGGGGACGCGTGGTCGCCGTGGTGCCGTGAGCAGGCGCGGCTGATCGAGGCAGCCGGACTGGCCCCCGCCGCCTGACCCAGCCGGGCGCGGCGTCAGGCGCTGGAGACGATGCTCAGCCGCGGGCGCTCGGGCCGGGGCGCGCGCACGAGCTCGGGCCAGCGGCGCTCGGCCATGAGGGCGTTGACCGCGTCGGCGTCGATCGGGCGCGAGAAGAGGTACCCCTGCGCGATGTCGCAGCCCAGCGCGGAGCAGTGCTCCGACTGCTGCTGGGTCTCGATGCCCTCGGCGATCGTGACCAGGCCGAGGGTGTTGGCCAGCTCGACGATGGCGCGGGTGATGACGTCGTCGTGCGCGTCGCGGCCGAGGCCGTCGACGAACTCGCGGGCGACCTTGAGCATGTCGATCGGGAAGCGGCGCAGGTAGGCCAGCGACGAGTACCCGGTGCCGAAGTCGTCGATCGCGATCCGGACGCCGAGGCCCTTGAGCTCCCACAGGGTGGCGGCCGCGGCGTCGCGGTCATGCATCAGGATGGTCTCGGTGATCTCGAGGACCAGCCGGAACGGCTCGAGCCCGGAGGTCTCCAGCGCCGAGCGGACCTGCTCGACGATCCGCGAGTCCGCGACCTGACGGCCGGACAGGTTGACCGTGACCATGAGCTCGGTCTCGTCGGGGGAGGTCGCGACCCACCGGGCGGCCTCGCGGCATGCGTCGTTCAGGACGACGGCCCCGATCTCGATGATCAGCCCGCTGTCCTCCGCGAGACCGATGAACTGGTCGGGCGAGCGCAGGCCGTCGGTCGGGTGCTGCCAGCGGACGAGCGCCTCGGCGCCGATCGGCCGGCCCGTGTGCATGTCGATGAGCGGCTGGAACACCGTCCGCAGCTCGCCGTTGCGCACCGCGGCGGCGAGCTCCGCCGTCGAGTCCTTGCGGGTGACGGTCGAGGCGCCCAGGCCCGGCTCGTACACCAGGTAGTCGGTGTCGAACGCGCGCTTGGCCGCGTACATCGCGATGTCCGCCTGGCGCACGAGCGTGTCGGCGTCCGGGGTGGTGGCCTCGCCCATGGCGATGCCTATGCTGGCGCCGACGGTCGTGACCACGCCGTCCTCGAGGAGCACGGGCACCTCGAGCTGCTCACGGATGCGGTCGACGACGCGGGCGACCGCGTACCGGTCGACCGGCCCGTTGAGCAGGATCGCGAACTCGTCACCGCCGAGGCGGGCGGCCGTGTCGGCCGGGCGCAGGCAGCCGCGGAGGCGGTCGGCGATGGTGCGCAGCAGCACGTCGCCGGCCTCGTGACCGAAGCTGTCGTTGACCGGCTTGAAGCCGTCGAGGTCCAGGTAGAGCACGGCCGGCCACATCCGGGTGCGCCCGGCGGTGTCGACGGCGTGCCGCGCCCGGTCGAGGAACAGGGTCCGGTTGGGCAGGCCGGTCAGCGGGTCGTGCAGCGCCTGGTGCCGCAGCTGCTCCTTGAGGTCGGTGACCTGGCGGAGGTTCTCCTCCAGGCGACCGCGCTCGAGGGACGTCGCGACGTGCTTGGCGAAGGTGTCCAGCAGCGACAGGTCGCTGGAGCTGAACGTGTTCACGTCACCCAGGCGCCCACCGACGACCAGCAGGCCGTGCACGCGGTCGTCGGTGCGCAGGGCGGCGGCCATCGCGTCCTTGAGGCCGCGTCCGCTGGCGTAGCTGTCGAGCTGCTGCCCGCGGCCGGAGCCGGTGCGGGTGGTGAGTGCACCGGAGGCGCTGGCCAGCCGGAGCAGCCGGTTGTGGTCCTCGGGGTCGTCGAGGGGAGCCATGACGATCGGCTCGGTGCCCTCGCGGCTGCGGCTGACGGTGGCGCCCTCCTGGCCGGTGGGGCCGAGCAGCACGAGCTCGGCCATCTCCGCGCGGAAGGCCGACCGGACCGAGTCGAGGAAGTCGCCGAGCGCCGCCTGGCTGTCACTGGAGTGCAGCAGCGAGGTCACCTCGTGCAGCAGCCGCAGGTTCTCCTGCTGCTCCCGGGCACGGGTGTAGGCGCGGTAGGAGGCCACGATGAGGAAGGTGGGCAGCGCGAGCAGCGCCAGCGCGGCCATGTCGGTCGCGGCCGTCCGGGCCAGCACCAGGCCGACCGCGGCGGAGCCGAGGGTGAACGGCAGCGACAGGGCCAGCATCTCCTTGAGCGGCTGGTACTGGGCGCGCCCCTCCGAGATGCTGATGACCGCGAAGATGCACAGGTCGGAGAGCAGGGTCGTGATCAGGATCGCCAGCAGCGCGACCACCCAGTTCCAGGTGCCCAGCCAGGGCCCGGTGAACCAGTGGAAGATCGACGTCGCCAGGCTGCCGCCGAGCGCGTACTGCGCCAGGTTGAAGGCGAGCTTGATGCCCCGCTGACGCCGGTGGATCAGGAGCGTGAGCCCGGCGCCCAGCACCTGGGCGATGACCAGGTCGCGCGGTGTGCAGAGGATGAGGCCGGCGCCCAGCACGAGGTCGCCGACCGAGAAGGTGTGCGCCTCGCGCTGCCACTGGACGTGGACGACGAGGGCCTCGCAGATGGCGAAGGCACCCGCCCACAGCAGCCACGGCAGGGTCACGGCCGTGGATGCCGCGGGCAGGAAGCGGACGACGATGACGAACAGCGCCACCGCGGCCGAAGCCACACCAGCCGTGAGCAGCATGATCCGCTGGGGGATGCCCAGGCGGAACGTGCGCGCGCCCGTGGCAGGAACACTGTTCGTCATCGTCGTCACCTCCTTCTGTGGATCGCTATCTCTGGATGGTCAGGACAGGGTCAGGACCAGGTCATCCCGGACCAGGTCATGCCGGACCAGGTCATGCCCGACCACGTCATGCCGGACCACGTCATGCCGGACCACGTCATGCCGGACCAGGTCATGCCGGACCAGGTCATGCCGGACCAGGTCATGCCGGACCAG